>JAPYTO010000019.1 GCA_029941865.1 Fuerstiella sp.
CCACCAGTTGGACAATTCCCGAGGGTGCCGAACCTGCCGACCTTTGGACACTTCTTGGCGACGTCGTCGTGGAATTTCCCAAACGGGGAGACAAACGACTGCATGTGGCGGATTCAAAAAAGGTCTACTCCGCCGGCAAGTCACTGGCCCGGCTGGAACGAGGTGTCCACGCGTTTCTTCGGCATCTCGGAGCGGACGCAGCAAGCGTAGGGTCTCTGGGCGTTGGCCTGGCCGGCGCCGGATTCCGCGAGGATTACGAAAACGTTCAACGGGACGTTGTGGACGAGTTGGCTTTGCCCGTCCAGTGCAGTGACGCAGAATGCGACGAGCACGCGGCCCGTGTGACAGACGCCATGACCGCAGCCGGCATCCGTCTGCTGGATATTCAGAGTTGCATTATGTTTCCGCCGGAATTCAATCGGCGTGTGGCCGAAACGGATTCGAAGGGGAAAGTCCTGTCAGCAGAGACGCTGGCGTTGGTGCGAGCTGCGGCAGACCATCCCGACGCCCCGGCGACCGGATGGGTTGTTTGTGACAAGCATGGCGGGCGCAACCGCTACGACGACATTATTTCTACCGCCTTCGATGACAGATTCGTGTTCCGCCTGGAAGAATCAAGACCCATATCGCGTTACCGGCTGGGCCAGCTGGATTTCTGTTTTCGCACGAAAGCTGAAGAAGTCCTGCCAGTCGCTTTGGCGTCGATGGTCGCGAAATACGTTCGTGAAGTTGTCATGCTGCAGTTCAATCGGTTCTGGCAACACCATCTGCCGGATCTAAAGCCGACGAAGGGGTATCCGGTCGATGCCCTGCGGTTCTGGGACGATATCGCGGAAAAAGCAGCATCGTTGGGAATCACGCGGTCCGAGATCTGGCGAAATCGTTAGATCTCTACATGGCGGACCAGCGGATCGCGGGAACCATGTCCCCCGGGGCATAGGCCTGCGACTGAGGCCGTAGCAGGCACATGCCGTTGGCATCGGCTGTTGATCTCAGATCTGCAGACCCTCCCCATGCGACCGGTGTCGCCTGCAGGCCCTCATCGGCCAGAATCAGTTTGCACGGAAAATAGATGGGGCGCCCACCTTTCACCGTGATCGAATCCGTCAGCCGAGCCAGTGTCGGCTGCGGTGTCGGACTGTGCCAGCCGGCATACTTTCGCAAAGCCGTCCGCACGAACAGTTCGAAACACACCATACTGCTGACCGGATTGCCTGGTAGTCCGAACACCCAGCAATTGTGATCGGATGTCTTCAGTTGTCCGAACCACAGCGGCTTCCCGGGCTTTATCTCGATCTTATGAAACACCTGTTGCACGCCGGCCGCCGCAAGTTCAGAGGGGACCAGATCAAGGGTCCCCGCCGAGACGCCTCCCGACAGCAGCAGAAAGTTATGTTTTAGTCCGGCAGTGATATGGCTGCGCAGATCGTCGCGATTGTCTTTCGCCACGCCCAGCGGAATGGCCCTGGCATTGGCTCGTATCGCCTGACTGATCAGCATTGGCTCGTTGGAATTCCTGATGCGACCGGGTATCAACGGTTGGTCGATGGCCAGCAGTTCGTCACCCGTCGCCAGAATCGCAACTGTCGGCCGCTGAAATGTCGGCACTTGTGCCACACCGAATTCCGCCAGTACTGCGATGTGCTGCGGTTCCAGCAAAGTACCGGCTTTGATCAATGATTGTCCTGTTTCTGCCAGAACTCCCTGCCGCAGAACATGGCGTTCCGCACTGACCGCGTCGTCTGCGATGGTGACGCGTTGCGGCTCAGCTTCGTCGAAGATGACTCGTTCGATCGGCACCACGCAGTCCGCACCATCAGGAATGATCGCTCCGGTCATGATTCGAGACGCCGTATCCGGTGCCACGACTTCCGTGGGGACTGTTCCTGCGGTGATTGTCTCCAGAACTCGAAGTGTCTTGTTCGCCGTGGCCTGAAAGCCGTTGGAGGCCACGGCAAATCCATCCATCATCGACTTATCAAACGGCGGCGAATCATGTGGTGTCGTCAGATCCTCAGCCAGAACAAGATGCAGCGAATCGGCCAATGGCGTGGCTGTCGCGGCACCCGGAATGACATGATTGACAATTGCTGCGAGTGCTTCTTCGACGGTCAGCATGAGTACTCCTGAGGGGCGGGGCGGCCCGCCGGCCGGCCGATGCGAGCTGCCGCTCGGAATGAAATGTCGGTGATGGACGGGAAAATGTACTCTGGATTGATTTCAGAAGAACAGTTTACCATTCGTCAATTGCGTCCGCATCCAGCATGGGGCAGTCGACGTCAGAGTTGATCCGATCAACTGCAACTTCATCCTTAAAACCCGAACCGGTTACCATACAGACGATCATTGCGTCTTTGTCCACGTCCCCATTGGCCGCGGCCTGCAATGCCCCGGCCAATGCGACCGCACCAGCCGGTTCTGTGAATACGCCTTCTTTGCGGGCGAGTCGTTTTTGTACGTCCCAGACGTATTCGTCGGTGACCAAATGTCCCGTCCCGCCGGTGGGACGGCACTCTTCGATCGCCAGATGCCCATCCACGACACTGGCGACCTGCAGACCACTGACCTTCGTGGTGCAGTCGATTTCCTGAGCCTGATCCTTACCGTCGCGCAGTGGCCCGGCAATGGTATCATTGCCTTCCGGCTGCACGCATTCGATTGCCGGACTGCTGTCGATCTGTCCCCGGTCAACGAGTTGCCGAAAACCTCTGGCAGCGGCGACGCATAATCCCCCGCCGCCTGCCGGACAGAACAGGTGGTCGATTGGTCGAGGTGACTGTTCCGCCAGTTCAAAGCTGACCGTCTGAACACCGGACATTCCCGCTGGGCTGTACACAAAGGCACTTACCTGCATTGCTGAATCCGGTTGCTGACCGAGTTTCTCCAGCTTTTCAAAGACACGTGTGGTGGCAACCGGATCAGTCCCGAAGTCCCGGATGCGAGCAATTTTCGCTCCGTACGCCATCATCTGTTTCAGCTTGCCCAGCGGTGCTCCTTCCACAATGGCGATACGGCATTCAATTCCGGCGGCCGCACAATAGGCCGCCAACGCCGCGCCGGTGTTACCGCTGGAAGTGGCAATGCATTTTTTCTGGCCGTTGGCAACCATATGAGAGATCGCGGTAAATGCGAATCGGTCCTTGTACGAACCAGACGCGTTCCCGTGTTCCAGTTTGAAGTACAGGTTTTGCAGACCGGCAGCCGGTCCAATGCTCCGGGACCGAACCAGCGGTGTATCGCCCTCTCCCAACGAAATGCGGGCGTTTTCCGGAATTGGCTCCATCATGTCGGCCCATCGCCAAATGCTCATACTGACCTTTCTTTTGGTATTCGTCTAATCGGCAGGCCGCAGGCGAGGCTGCGGCCTGGCGGACACGTCAGAGCCTTGAGTACGGCTCAACCAAAGTGCCATCGCGCATCAGGCTCCAATGGAAACAGCGGCCGCCGCCGATGGCGGTATTCCAGTCGGCTCATGTCTGCACAGGTAGAACCAACGGTGTTCACTCGAATAAAGCTGCCGCAAACTTCGCGATACGCTGCTATCGGTGCATTGACGCCTTTGGCGACAAGGATTCTAAAGCTGTCCGGTGCGACATCGCAACTGATCAACTGCTGCAGACTAAATGGAACCATGCGCCGGGAAGTCAGCATTAGTGTCAGCCCGCTATCGGTCCTGCACACCGCCGTGCGTCCCTGATCGAAGTCGGTCATTCCACCGTGTCGCGGTTGCGGTTCCCTGAATCTGCCGTCGTGCAGCGAAATGACCGTGGCGTCGATTTCGAACGGGGCGCCGTGGATGTCGTCCGTCTTCCCGCCCAACATCAGCGACAACTGCGCGGCCGGTCCCGCTTGTTCGCAGGCAGCAACCGACTGCGGATCGAACAGACACCCGAATGTTGGCCCTAACTTGCGTGCATGGATCGCCGCCAGCAGTTCTGTTCCGTCTGCCGCCGAGCCACCACCGACATTGTCCCCCATGTCCAGCAGGCAGATTCGATCAGTGGCGGTCGCACATTGATCCAGGGCCTGATCGACCGACACGAATTCACCGTGCAGGCCCGCCCGCATATTCCACATCGACAGGCCCAGATCCTTCGCAGATTCCCGAGCCAAAGCATGGTCACCGTCTGTCACCACGATGGTGGCGGAGCCCATTTCTTCGACGTCAGAGTACGGAAATCCCAGCAGGATGCTGTTGGACAGGATTCGGACGTCATTCAGTTGTGCGTCGGCAACATCGTACAGCGGCCGTAGGTGAGGTTCGTCAGTACACTGTCGTTCTATGCTGATCGCCAACGGAGGAAAACAGGCGGCCATGGTGGGACGGATTTCCCGGCGCACCGTTTTCACCATCAGTCGAGCCGCTTCAATGCCGCGTTCACGCTGATCCAGGTGAGGATTGCTTCGATAGGCAACCAGGGCGTCACAACTGTCTACCATCTGCGGCGAAAGATTCGCGTGCGCGTCCAGCGTGCCGATGATCGGAAGATCAGGACCGACGATCTGCCGGAGTTCATACAGCCAGTGTCCGTCGGCATCGGGATAGACCTCGCTGACCGTGGCGCCGTGAGGTGCCACCAGAATGCCATCCAGGCGGTCCGCCCCGTTCACCGCCGCCAGAAGTTGCTCCATAAGTTCGGCATACGTGTCGGCCGCAATACATCCCGAAGGCAATGCCCGGGCTGCAAACAGTGGCACGGCGTCAACATCCGCTGCGGCCAGCCCCGCAAAAAAACCGCCGACTTCATGATGAGCATCTGCCAACGCCGCCCGGATCGGGTCTCCGGTCAGCAGCAGGTTCTCACGGAATGATTCGATCGACGTCGGCTGAGCCAGAAACGTGTTGGATTCGTGCAGAAGTGCGATGACTCCGATTCGCATCGGTATCTTCCGGGCAGGTGCGTGATTGGTGGGACTGGTGACGATGTTGCATTACGATAGCCGGTTACAGAACACACTAACAGCAAAAGCGCCTACCGGACTTCAATCATGACATCATCGCTGAAGATCACGCTCCAGCAAATCCGTGAACACATGTATTCCGCCGTTATCTGCGACGCACTGGATTCGATTGGCCATACGCACCAATCGCCACGTTCTCAGTTCCAGCAACTCACAACGCAGCAGATGATCGTTGGCAGATGCCGAACGACACTGTGGGCAGATATGTTTCATGAAGATCCTGAACCCTACGCTCTGGAACTCAAATCTGTCGATAGTTGTCAGCCCGATGACGTCCTGATCGCCGCGGCCGGCGGTTCCATGCGTTCAGGTATCTGGGGCGAGCTGTTAACCACGGCCGTCCGCAACGGTGGCTGCGTTGGTGCCATCATCGACGGGGCGGTACGCGACGTCGCGAAGATTCGGGCCATAGACTTTCCCGTCGTTGCTCGGAGCAGATGTCTATACGACAGCAAAGATCGTCAACGTGTGATCGATTGTGACGTCCCTGTGGAAATCGATGGCGTGACATTCTCACCCGGTGACCTTGTCGTCGCTGACGAGGACGGCGTTGTCGTGATCCCACAAGCCGTCGAGGCACAGGCGTTGCAACTGGCATGGGAAAAAGTTCACGCCGAAAACGAAGTTCGCGACGCCATCCGAGCTGGCATGAAGGCTGTCGACGCCTACGAAAAATATGGCGTCCTCTGACAGAGACCGGGAGCCCCGGTCAGGGCGATGGCGTGGCAGGCAGAATAACGCGAGGCGTCGCGACGCCGACATTGGTGAACGTGCCCGCGATTTTCCGGCTGCGGGATTGAACCCTTTATCTCGTCATAGCGGGAATTCGCATTGAAACCCGCAAAATACAGCTTCACGGCTGTGGCTGCCCAAATGGCTGAAACACTTTGGTTGGCTCAGACCGCGCTTTTCAAGGACTGGCTGGTGCAGTGGAACCGTCGGAGTTGAATTCCGTGCCCTGATCCGTGGAGTCGGCAGGGGGAACGGGGACACTGTCATCCGACGAGTTCTTTCCCGCGACGACCACAACCAGTCCCGCGATACCCGCCCCTGTGACCAGCATGCCCGGCCCGACCATCGGCGCACCATATTGGCCTCGCACGATCTGCTGTGAAACAACAATGGCTGTGCTGTCGGTTGCGGACGGAGGGGCGACGTCTGCGGCCCAGAGACGAAGTGCCACCATGGACTGTCCCGATGTCAGCAAATGGATCCCGGCCCGCAGTCCGCTGACCCGAATCTGGCCACCATTGTTACTTCTGGCTGTGGCCACGATGTGTCCCTGATGGGTGATTGTCACAATCCGGTGTGGTAACGTTTTACCAGCATCGTCCAGCACATGAATCATGACTAATCCACCATCATGCATGCGAATGTCACGGATCGGTTTTGCCGTCGAAGACAAACCGGACGTGGTGGTCAATGGATCGGCACTGACCGTGAGCGACTGACTAAGAAGCATGCTGGCGACAGCCAGACAATTCAAGACGGCTGCTGTGCGGGGGTATCTG
This sequence comes from Fuerstiella sp., assembly GCA_029941865.1. GTDB lineage: Bacteria > Planctomycetota > Planctomycetia > Planctomycetales > Planctomycetaceae > Fuerstiella. Next base: position 6,474 of record JAPYTO010000019.1, read on the forward strand.
GTCACCAATGGATTCCGATTGAATGGACGGTGTCGCGTTTTCGAAACAGAAACGGTTTGCTCTTTTTTCGCGAAAAGACGAATTGCGTCGGCAAAGCCTGCGATACGCTCAGGGTAGCGAAATCCGAAAACGGCGAAAATACGAACCCACGCGCTTTATGACGTCAGGATCACGCGTTGACGTCCATTCACTGAAGGTCCCCGGCGCCTCACCGGCAGAAATTGCTGCAAGGTAGTCTTGAAACAGCGTTCGCGTCTGATCAGATTCGTTAAGCAGAAAGTGCGCCCACGCCCAGCTGTCGCGATAATGGTCACTGGTCATTCGGTCTGCCGAGGGGATGGCCTCAAGATGATGCAGGGCAGGTCTCCAGCCCGTCCGACACTTCCACCGCATTGCGACCAGACGGCTTGACCGTGCTCTGCGTTCGGGCTGATCTTCCAGGTACTCCGCCAGCCCCTCATCGATCCACAACGGGATAAACGGCAGTGTCCGATGCAGGACGGCGTGCGTGTATTCGTGCCGCAGGTCCGTCAACAGTTGATCATGGCGGTAGGCGTAAATCTGGTATTGGTCACCAGAACGATAGAATATCGCTCGGCGATGCAGCGCCTGGGGCACGCGTTTGGCCAGATAGGCTCGATAGTTTCTGGCCGATTTAAAAACAATGACCTGGATTCTGGCGTCATCTGGCTGGGCCAGATCAAGATTCCGTTTCAGTTCTTCTTCAACACTGGCTAGTTGTGCAGTCACGACATCGGGAAGCAGCGGAAATTCCGCGAATAACTCAACATTGCCGCGTGTCTCATGAACTTCCCACTGTTGAGCGAGGGTCGTTGACACACAGCACGGCCACGTGCAGAAGAACAAAATCCACCCCTTCAAGGCAGCGCCAACTCGGCGCCGCAGCAGCCGTTCCTTGAGTTGTTGTGTTCCGTTTGGAGTCATGTACGAGGGGCAGCCAGTTTCACGGAAATTCAAGAAGTCCAGAGCCATTTAAGGGAAACCGGTGTCCTGCACCTGAGAGTCACTCAGCACCTACGGGTGGCAGCGAATGTCGTTGCCAGTCCTGCGATGCTCGCCATTTCAATTGTCTGAGCGGTCCGCTGGACTCGTTTAGCCCAGACTGGTCGTTTCGGTCAACACCAAGCCGAAAACGGTCGCCTTTGGCGATTCGTTGTCCCCGACGAAAAGTTGGTGAATACGGGCTACACCCACGTCGGTAGGGTACTCCGTAATGGGGGGGTGTCCGTAATATCCGTCAACCTTGGTTTGAATGTATTGAATCACGACGTGGAGCGTCGTAGAACAACCAGGGAGTGGACGACACCATCCATCAACGGGCATCAATCTGCAGTCCTGGTCCTCCGAATCCGTTTTTTGAGACGCTTTGGACAGTGTTTTTAAACAGTTTTGAGGAACAGAGATTCGATAATTGTATTCCCGTACAAATCGCTGTAAGTTCACCAGCACGTAGTGAACCGGGCCTGTCTCAGTCCGTACGACAATTTTTTTGGAGGAGAGCAAATGTTGCAAAAACGGGGGCGGATTACCCGTCGGAGAAAAAAGAAGGTTGACACACCATCGACTGAATTCCACAGCCCGCGCAAGCGAAAGGAATTCACCGTGTTCCTGGTTGAAGACGACCAGGCAATTCGTGCTTCCATGAAAGAAGCGTTGGAAGAGGAAAAAATTCAGGTCGACGACTACATGACCGCGATGGAATTCTATCGCGATTATCGTGAGGCCAAGCCGGGCGTTTTGATTCTTGATATCCGGCTGCCGGGGATGTCCGGAATTGAATTGCAGGAAAAACTTGCGGCTGAAGATTTTCCGCTGCCGATCGTAATGATCTCCGGGCACGCTGACGTGCCTATGGCGGTTCGTGCCATGAAGAATGGCGCGTTTGACTTCCTGTGCAAGCCTGTCAAAGTTCACGATATGGTAGAAGCGGTCGCCCGCGGGTATCACTGCTATTATGACGTCGACGTCGACATGGATGACGAACTGGATGAGACTGAAGACAGCCTCAATCGACTGACAAGCCGCGAACGCGAAGTTCTGGATCACGTTGTGGACGGATTGTCCAGTCGTGAAATCGCCGAAGAACTTACTGTCAGTACAAAAACTGTGGAAGCCCATCGTGCCCGCATCAATGACAAAATGCGAGCCGACAATGTGGCTCATTTGATTCGAATGTGCTTCAACTACAATGCCTCTGAGGATGAGTAGCTGACTGTCGCAGATATCTGAAGCCGGATAAAAACGCCGTGCGGTTTACCGCGCGGTGTTTTTGTTTACCCACCTGAATGACGCGAGTCGTCGTGTTCCGCTACAGCGAATTTCGCTGACTCATGGCCGCGGTTCACGTGTTTTGACAGCAGAACAGCGGCCCCACGAGCCGGAACCGGTTTCATCAATTTGTCTACTGCTCTAATATTGCACCGTGACCAGTGACCAGCAACATCTCGAGTCCACGATACCGCCGGATAAAGTTGGCCTTGCGCTGACTTTGCTGGCCTTTGTCGTCGTGTTTGTCGCAGTGATCAGCAGTCAACCTCTGCAGAGCGCCAACGATCGTTCTCGCTGGTGCACAGTCTGGTCATTGGTTGAACGAGGTACGTATCAGATCGATGAGATCGATCGAGTACCGCGATGGTCGACAATCGACAAGGTGCGGCATCGTCTGGCGGATGACGAGCCATGGCATTTCTACTCCTCCAAGCCACCCCTGTTTCCCACAGTCGTGGCCGGATTATATTGGATCGAACGTCATACTCTGGGATACGACCTGTGCGAACACACAACGTACGTCAGTCGACTGCTGTTGGTTTTCGTGAACGCGATTCCCTTCCTGTTGGCGCTGCTGTGTCTGCGACGTTCTCTGAGACAGGCCCGCGTTTCAGATTCCGCCCGCTGGATTGTGCTGGCCGCGGCGGGATTCGGCAGCATGCTGATTCCGTTTCTGACGACGCTGAACAACCACACGCCTGCCGCCATCTGTGTCATGTTCTGTCTGGCGGCCATGATCCGGATCAGGTCGGCTGAAACACCGGCAGCGTTAGACTTCGCAATTGTTGGATTGACCGCAGCATTGACGTGCTGCCTTGAACTGCCTGCCGCGTTATTTGGGCTGCTGTCCTTTGTGCTGGTCGTGAGTCATGACTGGAAGAAGACAGCGCGGTGGTATGTGCCGGCCGCAATCATTCCGCTGGCCGCGTTCTTTGTGACCAACTGGGTCTGCACGGGCGGGATCAAACCGTTCTACGCCTACTATGGAACGGAAAAATATGTTTACGTCCATGAAGGCGTTCCCAGTTACTGGTCGGAGCCCCAGGGCATTGATGCGAATGACGAATCCCCCGCCGTTTATCTGTTTCATTGCGTACTGGGACACCACGGTGTTCTTGCGCTGACTCCCGTCTTTGTGTTGACTGGTATTGGCTGGTGGATGGGGCTGTGGACGGTGCGCAAAAGCGTCTTCCGTGTGGTGTGGTGGCTGGGGGTGGGCCTGTCCTTTGTGATCCTGAGTTTCTATCTGTCGCGGACGCAAAACTACAACTACGGCGGTAACTCGTCCGCATTGCGTTGGGTGCTGTGGCTGACTCCATTCTGGTGGTACGGAATGATTCCGGCCGTGGAACGGCTGAGTAAATTTCGAAGCGGTTTGGTCCTGTGTGTGGCCTTGCTGGTCCCGTCGATCTACTCACCCCTTGATTCTCTGACAACGCCGTGGCGGCCCAGTTGGGTCTACCGTCAGATGCAGCAAGCCGGGTGGATCAATTACCGCACCAACGTTCCTCCGTTCGCTCCGCGCAGATACTCCATTATGGGGACAATGCCAACGTCCGTTGATGCCACGTGCGAATGGACGAACGGCAAACGCAGTTTTTCTCTTCAGGTCCTGTTCCAGGTCGACCTCAGTGACCAGCCAGCTTTAATCCTGGCCCTGACTGACCAGCGTGCGGGGCGTGCGACGGACGACGTCGACAGTGGCAGGCCCCCGGCAGGCCGTCATCATAACCTTGTCATTCTGCCGTACGAAAAAGCGGCCGGAAAAGACGTTTCGTTCTGGCTGAAGGAATGGAAAAGGCCTTTACCCGCAGACCCCGACGTTTTCGGAGAGTCTTCATCGAAAATCCTGTCAGCAGCGGCTCCGGAAATCGTGCAACTGTTGCGCGGACTGCCCAGCCCGCGCCGCTATAAAGCGGATACTCCTCGCTACTTCAAATACACTCGTCCTTCAGGCGAGAAATGGGCGCTCAGATGTGAACGCGGTGCGGCGCGTGTCGCGTTTGATGATCCCAAACATGGACGCTGCTGGCAGCGTTGTGACGTCATGTACTGTGACGAGTTGCCGTTTGGCGTCGTACAGTGGAGAATCACGGTTGTCGAAGATTCCACCAACACCGTTCTTCGCACGGAAACCTGGACGTGTACAACGCTTCCATAGACGCTGCCGTTGATTTTTTTCGGCTGCCATTGTCGCTGGTCATCGCTTCGCTGTTTGTGTCTCAGATTCGGGCCCAGGACAATCCAACCGCACTGCCGTTTGCCGGCACTGACATGATTAGTGTGCTGGACAATTCGACTGAGACGGCCCGGCAGGTGCTCGGACGGATCGAAGACATCACCGGTGAAGCGTTGACTCTGCGTCGCGGCGGACGTGGTACGATCGAAGTTTTCCGAGTCACGGACATTGTTGAGTTGACCTTCTCACGAAGCGCTGACTTTGAGGAAGGTCTGAATCGTCTGCAACAGGGACAGACCAGCCGCGCGCTGGAGTACTTCGACCGGGCTCTGAAGTCGGAATCGCGTCCGTGGGCATGGAACGAACTTCAGGCGACTGCGGCGAAAGCCGCAGTTCGTGCCGGCAAACGAAGTCAGGCCGTCGATCGCATCGACCGGGTTTTTGAGAAGGATCGAAGAACACGCCATGTTTCATTGCTTCCGTTGGTCTGGGATTCGCGATTGCCACCGCAGGAACGACTTCCCGAAAACCCGGCTGGGCTGGACAGTGCTTCACTGGTGCAACAGCTGGCGGCGGCCTCAGCGGTGTTGCACATCTCTGAATATCGAGCGCGGGCGAGTGCCGTGCTGGAACGCCTGCGTCGACGCAGCGGCCTGAAACGAATCAGCGACCTGGCCGAAACACAACTCTGGCGCCTGCACCTGCTGGAGCATCCGCACACTCTCGCGCCCCTGCTGAACGTCTGGAGTGACCGCGTGCGACATCTGCCGGTTGCCGCCCGGTATGGTCCGCAGTACGTCGTGGGACGGTGCCTGCTTCAGAAACATGACCATGATCAAGCATCGTTGGCGTTTCTATGGACGCCCCTGATGACACCTGACGACCAGGCGTTGGCAGCGAGGTCACTGGCGGAAGCAATTCGGTGCCTGAAGATCACCGGCCGACAGTTCGCCGCCGCCCAATTGAACGCCGAGCTGAAACGACGATTTCAAGGTACTTCTGCAGCACAGGAAACTGTCGACCAGGCAGTCCGAACGGAATAGGGTTGCAAGATGTCGAATTTGGAACCTGAGACCGATACCGCAGCAGTCACCACCAATCCGTATGCAGTTGCCGAAGGCGTTGGTAAAGAGCGGCAGAAAACGCTGTCGTGGCTGCAGAAGGCCATCGTCGGTGGCCTCAGCGGTAGTATCAGCCTGTTGGTTCTGACGCTTCTATTGACTGTCGTGGGGCTGGCCGTCACCTTTCTGTATGAGACGCGATACTATTCACGGGAAACGACGCATCTCATCATCACAGCTCTGCTCATTGGCGGCATAACTCTGTCGTTGGGGATCTCTGTGCTGGCTGGCAGTCGGTCGTTCAGGAAACTGCAGCAGATCATACGAACACTGAGCGGGCCGACGGCGGCTCGGGTTAAACTTGAGCAACAGGTTGCCGCCATCCTCAGGGACCGAAGCCCGCCCTGAACCACTGTCGTGGTGCAGGGGTGGACAGTATTCTGAAACGATATTGTTGTAGCTGGAGAAAAAATGCAGTTTAGAACTCTTGGAAATAGTGGGTTGCAGGTCAGTGTCATTGGACTCGGCACATGGGCAATTGGCGGCGGGGACTGGAAATTCGGGTGGGGTGACCAGGATGAGTCCGAGGCGATCGACACGATCGTCAAGTCGGTCGAAGTGGGTATCAACTGGATCGACACCGCAGCGATCTATGGCTTGGGTCGCAGCGAAGAACTCGTTGGTAAGGCGCTCAGGGAAATTCCCAATGCCAGTCGGCCGATTGTGGCGACGAAGTGCGGGCGGACGAACATCGGCAACGGTGATATCGGAAAATGTCTGCGACGCGACAGTGTCATCGCTGAGTGCGAGGCCAGTCTGAAACGGCTTGGTGTGGAATGCATAGATCTGTACCAGATGCATTGGCCGGAACCGGACGAAGAAATCGAAGAGGGCTGGCAGACTCTGGTGGATCTGAAGCAGCAGGGCAAGGTCAGGCACATAGGCGTGTCCAACCACAGTGTCGACCAGATGAAACGACTGCAGGCCATACATCCGGTGACCTCACTGCAGCCCCCCTACAGCATGATTGCTCGTGACATCGAAGCAGACGTGCTTCCGTTCTGCGGACGGGAGAACATCGGCGTGGTGTGCTACAGCCCGATGGGCAAAGGTATGCTGACCGGCACCTTTACAAAGGAACGAGTCGCAGCCCTGTCCGGAAAGGATCACCGTAGCCGAGACCCCCGATTTCAGTCGCCGCAACTGGAGATCAACCTCGCTTTTGTCGATGAACTGGGATTGATCGCTGCCGGTCTCAACTGGACTCTACCCGAACTGTCCATCGCATGGGTTCTGCGTCGCCCGGAATTAACGTCCGCCATTGTCGGTGCCCGTCGTCCCGACCAGATCATGCAGACTGCCGTTGCCGGCACTCGTAACCTGGACGGCGCCTCGACCACTGCTGTGGAAGCTGCGTTGCAGCGTCGCCACGACGCACTTTCAGCGTTGGGGAACGTGCAGACGCCGAAGGTCTAGCCATCTGAAGCCGGAAGCCCTTCATTCAACGGCGCAAGATCGTCGGGAACAAAGAAGCCGTCTTTGCGGACGACCTCTCCGTCGAACGAAATTTCTCCGCCACCATAGTCAGCGCGCTGAATCAGTACCAGATCCCAATGCACTTTACTGCGATTCCCATTGTCAGCGTCGTCATAGGCGCTGCCGGGAGTAAAGTGGAAGGACCCGCCAATTTTCTCATCGAACAGAGTGTCGAGCATCGGATGCAGAATTCGGTTGTTGGTGCCGAATGACCATTCACCTATGAAGCGCGCTCCTTCGTCGGAATCCAGAATGCGATTGAGTCGTTCCGGCTCATTGGAACAGGTGGCTTTTTCAATTCGTCCATCCTTCAGTTCAAACTGAATGCCGTCGAACACGACACCCTGGTAACGTGACTGTGTGTTGAAGTGAATCGTTCCGTTGACGCTGTCTTTGACCGGCGCCGTAAAGCACTCGCCGTCCGGAATATTGCATTCTCCCGCGCACGCGATGACGGGGATATCCCTGATCGAAAATGTCAGGTCAGTGCCCGGTGCCGTAATGTGTACCTGATCGGCGGCCTGCATGCGGGCGACGAGGGGTTTCAGGTTCTCTGCCATCTGTGCATAGTCGGCCGTGCAGACGTCAAAGAAGAACTCTTCGAACTGAGGCGTACTTTGTTTTGCCGCCTGAGCCATCGATGGTGTGGGATATCGCAGGACAACCCACCGAGTCTGTTTGACGCGGACGTCGATATGTACGGGACTCCACCAGTATTCCGTGTAGAGTTCCATTTTGTCCGGCGGCACATCAGCAAATTCGTCGGAATTGGCTGAACCGCGTATTCCGATGTAAGCGTCTGCGGCTTCCATGGCCCCTTTTTCCACCGCCCCTGACCAGTGCATGCTGTCTACACCGGCACCCCGGTAAAGACTGCGGAGAATTGTGTTGTCCTTCCAGATGACAAGTGGTACTGCGCCGCGTGCGTAGGCCGTTTCCACAAGGTCGCAGACCAACGCCGTTTCGGGCAGATCGAAAGCCTCGATGATCACCTTTTGGCCACTTTTGAGTCGGCAGCTGTGATCGATCAGCGTTTCCGCAAGGCGAGTAATTCGGGGATCTTTCATGACGTCTGATTTCTTTCCTCTGCCACGTCGCAGCAAGACCTGGCCAGCATGTATTGAATTGTAAATCACGGGAGCGGAGTACAGACATTGCTCTGCATTTGACTGCCTGACGGCTGAAATCCTCTCCAGCTTTTCTTCGTCTGATGCAGGACCAGTCTTTTTCCGAAATTCACGTGCCGGATCGTGCGGCTGTGGTCTCGTCTGCCTTTCTGAAATTCTGCAGGCGGGCTTGCTTCAGCACAAGAGTCTTCAAACAAAGGCTGGTGCTTTGTTAAGTCTTGATTTTTTTTGGGGGAGGGGTAGCCGAAGTCGCCGGGGTTTGGACGACATAACGAAAAACGTCCAAACTCTGGCGAGTTCGGCTGCGGAACAACGCCTGTCATTTGACTTGACCACGCACGACTGCGTGTCCCACGGACGTGTAGCGGGGTCAGCAAGCAATTTTGCGTCTGAACGGTGGCTGAAATCGCGACACCTCGGTGAAGCTCGCTCTAATCGGTAGATTCAGTGCCGGGGTCCTGAGGGTAAAGGATCAGTCGGTCATGACACAACACAATCAGATCCTGACGCCCGTCCCCTGTGACGTCTGCGACCAGCCCCTCCCGTGGTTCCGTGCCACGTGATTTGGAATTGGACACGAGACGTTTCTCTTCAAAGACGCGAAAACTGGTGGCGGACTGCAGGCCCTTGTTTGAGTCATACCGCAGCAGTTCGAGTCCATCGATGCTGGTGTCGATGACTGTCACGTCGACAGCATCATCTCCGTTCACATCGCCAGCGATGATGTCGGCCGGGTAGGCATCTTCACGGTCTGACTCGAAAGACGCCAACTCAACCAGCTCCGAGCCGCTTTGCCCGGAATACAACACGGCGAACTGTTTAGCACCGTGCAACAGCAGGTCTTCTTTGCCATCGCCGTTCAGGTCGGCGACGAAGCACGCGACAAAACGCAGAGAACCCAGTTCCACTTCCCGCCATGGCCGAAAAAGTCCGTCTGCCAGTCTGAGAACTCGAAGTTTCTTAACACCCGTGTCTACCAGAACGACTTCGTCATTCCCCTTGTTGTCGAGATTCAGAACGGCAACACCCGCGATTCTGGCCCTGGATTCTCCGGCGTTGAACTGGTCCACGACCTTCCATGTGCCTCCATCAAACTGCATCGTGCGGGCAAAGGCTTCGCGCGCAACGAACAGCCTGCCGTTCTTCTGAAAAAGTTCTCCTGCCGACGTTATGCCAAGATTCAATGGGGCGTCTTTATGAAAGGCGTTGTCGCCTTTGCCACGATGCAGCAATGTCACCCCCTTATTGCCCGCCCCATTCGGAACCACCAGCAGCTTGTCTGAGGAATCCTGTTTGGCGTCGATGACCATCAGCGACACGCCGCGAGTTCCGACCGCTGACGAATCCAAAGTCGCTGGTTCTCCAACGGCCTCCCACGAATCACCGGAGGAGACCTCATAAAACTGAAGTTGAACGCTGGTGGCACTGCCGGAACCTTTTGTTGTGCAGGCAGCCAGTTGAACTCCGTCGCCCGTGTTGAGAATCTCGATTGCGGCAAGTTTGCGACCTTCCGGTGGCCTCGCTACCGTCCGCGGGAATGACAGCCGCCCGTCCTCAAAACGACTGACGGCGATCACGGCCTCTTTCTGACTCATTTGAATGACTTCCGCACGTCCGTCGCCGTCTGTGTCCGCTGTGCAAATGTCTTCCGCGCCCAGCAGAGCGGGATACGTTTCTGCAGTGTCAAGCCCGTCAACCCCGTTCTGGCGGTACAACAGCACCTGAGCATTTTCGGGATCCGCGACGATCACGTCCTGCAACCCGTCGCCATCAACATCGCCGATCGCAAGGGCCCGGCCTCGACTGCCTGTTGGTGGGCCGATCCCGTATTGAACAAGTCGTGACGGAAGATCCGCCTTGTCTCCTGTGGACCTGGTGAGTTTGGAGATAACAACCCGCCCGGTGCGACTGTCAATGGTCAGAATTTCCTTGCCGGGTTGCTGATCGACATCATACAGAGTGACTGATCGCGGCTGATTCAGATCGAAGCGGACTTCCGGCCCCAGCCTGCCGTCCTCGGTCTGAATCCTGGCACACAGGCCTCGCTCGGACCCTTCGGTCGCCTGATAACTGAGATCGTCGCGACCATCACCGTCGATATCAGCAACCTGTAACAACGACAACTGCGCCGAAGTATTGATCAGTCTCACCGGAGTTTGCATTGTGCCATCGTCAGCCTGATACAGCACGTAAGTAACTTCTTTGCCCAGTATCGCAACGTCCGTCCGGTCATCACCGTTCAGGTCGCCCGATGAGATCATCCACGTGGCTGGAGCGAGTTCCGGCAGTCGAACAGACCAACGCCGATTCCAATCCTTCTTGCCCGGTTCCGGCTGGTAACGTAACACGAGCCGATCCGGCGTGCCCACATAGGCCACGTCCAACCGGCCGTCGTTGTTGAAATCCGCGGTGGTTAACCCTGCCACCTGTTTATCGACGGGAATCTGGCGCACTTCGAATCGCCAGTCTGACTTTACGTCGTTGACAAAGCGGCCCGTGCCGGCCCGTGCCGGGCTGCCGTCTTTCTGCTGACGAAAAAACCGCAGACAACTTGCGCGGTTATCCACCGTCAGGATGTCCGTCAGTCCATCACTGTCGAAGTCACCGGCGGCCAGGTTGAATGAGCGAGAATCCAGTTTGAACAGTTCCGCAGTAGTGAAACCGTAGAACTGAGCCAACGAATTACCGTCACCCGGAATTTCACCTGCCACAGCACCAAGTCCCGGACTGATCAGCATACACAGTGCGACCTGCCCCATTCGTACAAACAATTTCACGTACCACACCTTCTGAAAATGAATAGTCATGATGGAACCGTCACCGTGCACCGCCGCAAGGCATTCGGGTCAGGGTAAAGGACAGCCTCACAATGTCTGCGATTTCTGACCGCGCTGCACGTGGCGTGCCTTATTCTTGAAAGGCTGGGCCATCCTTGCAAGCCGCTCTTCCCTAAGCAGCGGCCAAGTCAGGCAATCCAGTCCCGAATACGGGTGGGGTTTGGCGTCAGGGTCCCTGCCCTCATCAGATTGCTGCCGACCCGGCTTACTCGTTCGTCCGTCAGAACCGATACACCCACCCTATGGAGGTATTCGCCAATGCGGTTTCGACATTTGGTCGATAGATTCAGACACACAACAACTATCGTATAGCGGCAGCAGCACGGATTGCGCGTCATCGACAAAAGTGATTTCTTTCCAATCTGTGTGGTTGTCTGCAGTCATGACGCCGCTCGTTTCACGGAAGAGACCGTTTACGAATAACGGGCCTTGAAATGATGTTTCGCGAATCTATTCGAATGAGGCCCCGGAGCGTCGCCTCTCCGCTTGTGGTCACCGTTCTCATGTTCTGCGTTGTTTCCGGAGCGTGGGCTCAGGAAGTATCGTCTCCGTCCCCCACCGCTCTGCCGCCGTTAGAGGTTGCCGTTGTCGACCTTCCAGCGGGCGTTGAGGACACGGTGGAGGTTGCTCCCTCTCTGGCGGACAGTGGCTACTGGTTCGTCAGTACGCATCATTCCCCGCAGTCATTTGGTCACACCTGCCCTCGGTTTTGTCCGTGTGTGCTGCGTTACGAAGAATGTGTTGGGTTTCGCCAATCCAGTATCGTGGAACTGTGTGCCGGTCTTGAGCCGGGCGTTCCCGTCTGCATTATGGTGCACGGCAGTTTCGTCGACACGGCGAGTGCAAGACGTGAATCAGCCTACACCTGGACGTGGCTGCGTCGTGGAGCGATGGGACACAAAATGCAGATGATCTATCTGTCGTGGCCAAGCTATTCACCATTGGGTCCGCTGGTTCAGTTTGAGATCAACAAACTTGGTCGGCGGGCTGGCCGTAACGGCTACTACCTGGCAGAGCTGACTCAGCATATCCCTCCGGAATGTCCAATCTGCCTGCTGGGGCACAGTCACGGAACGCGAGTCATCGGTTCAGCTCTGCATCTTCTTGCTGGCGGAACTGTTCAGGGCGTCCGTCATCCGTTCGCGCGTGCTGAAGGTCGTCACATCCGGACCGTCTTTGCAGCGTCCGCGATTGATCACGACTGGCTGAATCCCACGAAGCGTTATGGTCGAGCACTGTGCAGCACACAGTGTCTGCTGAACCTGCAGAATACGCGGGACCCGGCGTTGAAGTTCTATGCCTTCAGAATGCCGCTAATTGCCAAACACCCACTCGGCCGAACGGGACTGACGTCACATGATCGACGACAACTGGGCAGCTGGGGCCAAAAAGTCAACGACTATAATGTGACGGGAGTCATTGGCGCTGCGCATCTGTGGCCCTATTATTTCAATAAGCCATCGCTGGCCTGTGTTCTGCACAACTACGTCTACTTTCCGGATCGCACGGCGCTGCCGCAAGCGTCCTTGAATTGAGAGTGCAATTGCACCCATGTCGAAAAGCAGGAAACGCCGTCGCCCGCCATCTGTGGGAGCCACGGACAAAGACAAGTCGCGACCTTCACTTCCACGAGGCGCTGCTGAGCGCCTCATTCTGGAACATTCAGACCAGATTCTACCCGGTGACGCGTTACTGGTATTGCTGAAGGGCACTGCCCTGGCGAAGCATCTGACGCAACGTTGCCTGAATGTCCGCTGGAAGATTTTTACCTTTGAACACCTGTTTCTGACATCGCTTGTGGATTCGCTGTCTGAGCTGGAGGCCGTCGGCGATGACGACGCCGAGATCGAATTGTTCTGCATGCCGGATTTGCCTGATGGCACATTCGACACGGTCGTCCTGCCCACGGATTCGCGAGCTTCCTCCGAGTTGACTCGTGACGTGTTGCAGGCGATAGCGGCTCGACTTAAGCCAAACGGTCGGCTGATCGTGTCCACGAACAATGCACGCGATCACTGGCTGCACAAACACCTGCAGGCGACGTTTGGTCGCATCACCGTATTCAAGGACAAACAGGGAATTTGTTACGTCGCCAGACGGCGTGAGAGTCCCGCGAAGGCGAAAGAGTTCGACTGCGAATTTGCTTTCCGCGCCAATTTGAATGGTCCGGACGACGTCTCCGAATCTTCGGAAACGAACTTCGTCGCGGGGACCGCGTCGAAGTTGTCAACCACGGCCCCCGCAGACGCCGCACGTCTGATTCGCTGCGTCAGTCGCCCAGGGGTCTTCAGTCATCGCAAGATTGACGCCGGGGCCCGTGCGCTGATTCGTTCGTTGAGTCTGCTGGGCAGACAGAAGTCAAAGAAGTCGAAAAAGCCACGTCTGCCGGAACGAATTGTGGAAATGGGCTGCGGCTGTGGTGCTGTTGCCACCGCGACCGCATTGGAGTACCCGAACGCAAAAGTGCTGGCGGTCGACAGTCACGCACGTGCCGTCCAATCGACGGAAGCGACCGCCGCCCTGAACGAAGCGAGCAATGTTTCCGTGCTGTTAACGGCCGATGGGAACGTTCCTGGCGCCGGAACGTGGGATCTGTTCCTTTGCAACCCACCGTATTATTCTGACTTTCGCATCTCTGAGTTGTTTCTGCAGTCCGCAGTCGAGGCGGTCACATTCGGCGGTCAGATTCATCTGGTGACGAAACTGACCGACTGGCATCAGAATCGCATGATCGAAATCTTTGCGAATGCTGCCGTTCACCGCTTCGGCGGATACGACGTCATCGTGTCGACGCTCCGTTCATGATTCGGAAGTTGCAACGGACCGCTCACCGTGGCGGCTTTCCGTATGCAGGCAGCCTGCCTGCTTCGAACGTGCGCAAGAATCAGGGGACTGATGTCCCCCGCTCGCCTGTTGGCCATCCGGGCACGTGAGTGCCCGGATGTCGTAACGGTCGAGAGTCGAACACGATCGTGGTGCACGGGCTCAGGAATAAGGTGCCTGAAGCCTGGTGTCCGGGTGCTGTGCCAGCCAGTCGGCGATACGTTCGTTGCGTGACAGGGCGACTGGCAGGAAGTCGAGTGCCTGTTGCAGCCGTTCATCCGGTTCAGCACAGCTGAATCTCAGAAAGCCGCGGCCTGCCTCGCCGAAACATTCGCCGCCGAGACAGGCGATTCCGAAGTTGTCGTCTGCTCCCTGCAGCAGGTACAGGGCCAGACCGTGGCTCGTGATGCCCAGGCGATTGCAGATCGGGGCCACGTCAGGAAAGACGTAGAACGTCCCCGTGGGATCGAGAGCGTGGAACCCTTCGATCTGATTAAGTCCCTCCGTAAGCAGCTCCACTTTGGCGCGAAACTTCAGCATGACCTCGTCACGTTCCGCTGAGTCGTTCTGCAAAGCGGCCTTACCGGCGAGTTGCACAAGTGGGGGTGTACAGGAGATTGATGTGTTGATCATCAGACTGATCGCTTCGATGATCTTCGGTGACGACACACAAAAGCCCAGCCGCCAGCCGCTCATGCTGTACGATTTGCTGAACGTATAGGCTGCCACACATTGCTCCAGCATCCCCGGCTGCGCGGCCAGTGAGTGATGTTCTCCGCTCCAGACCATGTGACAGTACGGTTCATCACTCAGCACCGCGATGTCCTTGCCACGGATCAAATCGGCAATGTCCCGCAGGTCCTGTTCGGTCGTGACGCCGCCCGTAGGATTGTGCGGCGAATTCAGAAAGATGGCCTTTGGCGCAGGGTCGTCATTCAGAAAATCTTCAATGTCCGCCAGCTGCGGCCGAAACCCATGTTCCTGTCGCAACGGCTTCAGCACCATTCGTGCGCCGCGGCGAGCGATGTTGGGGGGATAGGTCGGAAAGTGGGGGCTGAACACGAGAACTCCGTCGCCAGGGTTCAGAAAACTCTCACAAAAGAACTGTTCAAAAATCTTGGCCCCCGGGCCGACGGCGATGTTTTCGATTGTAGCCGGAATTCCAAACTCGGTCCGCACGAACGCAGCCGCGGCTTCGCGAAACTCGGGAATTCCCGGCGATGGACAATAGTGTGAAACATTATCTGCAATCGCCTGCTGTCCGGTTGACCGCGCATTCGCCGGGCTGTGGAACGGACTGTCTCCGATTTCCAGCTCAACGACGTCCTTTCCAGCCGCCTTCAGCTGTTTGGCAATGGCCAGCACAGTGAACGCGGATTCGGCCGTAAGAGAATTTGCGAACTCGCTGAGAGCAACGGTCATGGGGATCAATCTATGAGGTGAGCAACGTGGGGCGACCGTCATCGAAGCGGTTTCGCGGTAGGGCATGATAACCAGCCAGCGATCAAACGGCACCACATCGTGGGCGCCAAAACGGGATGGCTGTGGCGGCCATTGCAGAACTCATTCCGGCTTTTGTGTCGCCGGAAAAATCTGCATCATGAACCGTTGCTCGGCAACCATCCGAGCATACGGTATTCCTTCGGAAAGGGACGCGGCGCACTGAAGTTCACCGTTGAGGTCTGCATGCCTGACGATCAATCCCACAATATTGAACGAACCGCCGTCTGAGAATATCACCTTCCCGTGGACAGCCTCACCGATTGGCCATGTGTCCATGTCCTCCTGCTGCAGCTGCACTCGCATGCCGTGTTCTGAAATCTCCGCGACGGCGTACGATTTTCCCTTAATGACGAGCTCCGGGCGCCCGCTTCGCGGATACGTGAGTCGGTAGAATTCTCGATTTGACTCGGTCACCTGATTCCCCTGGATTCCCGCAGAAACCGCATGGTTGCCTTGACGTCCCGTCACCAGTATTCTGCCACATATCGGAGGCGGGCCACCATTGCAATTTCGTGTTTCCGCCGCTCTGACGCCTTGTTTTTTTTGCTGAGCACCAAGGATTGCTGTCCCGCACATGGCCCACATCTGGTCACTGCAGGCTCAGAATTCTACCCGGTGGGGAATTCCGCTGTCGTCGTCAAAGTGCGGAATCGAAAAAAATAACCGTTGAAAATTATATAACGTAAGAAAAAGGGATCTGGCACGGTGGAAACAACAAACGGTTCGCTGAATCGCAAGCTTCGCATGGCGCTGGTGGGAGGCGGCCAGGGATCCTTTATCGGTCGCGTGCATGCGACCGCCGCTGTGCTGGACAATCGAGCTTCACTGGTGGCCGGTGCGCTGTCGTCCACTCCGGAACGCGCCAAGGCCTCGGCTCCGGCCTACGACATTGCTGAAGACCGGGCCTACACTTCGTGGCAGGAGATGCTCGATGCCGAAAATGCGCTGCCGGAAGATCAGCGAATCGACTTCGTGAGTATTGCGACTCCGAATCACACACACTTCGAGATTGCCAAAGCCGCGGCGGAAGCGGGGTTCAATGTTGTGTGCGATAAGCCGATGACGTTCGACATGGCTCAGGCGGAAGAGCTTGTAAAGGTGGTCGAAGCCAGCGGAGTGGTGTTTGCCGTTTCGCACAACTACACCGGCTATCCGCTGGTGCGCCAGGCAAGGGAAATGATTCAGAGCGGTGAACTTGGTGAGATTCAGGCCATTCGTTCCAACTACATTCAGGGCTGGTTGCGAACTCGATTGGAGGACGAGGAGCAGAAACAGGCGGCTTGGCGAACCGATCCCACCAAGTCCGGTGCAGCGGGAGCATTTGGCGATATTGGCACGCACGCCTTCAACCTTGGCCGATATATGACCGGCCTGTTTCCCCAGGACATCAGCTGCAACCTGAAGATCTTTGCACCTGGTCGACAGCTGGATGATTATGGACACGCGGTTATTCGTTACACCAACGGTGCTCTCGGGACCGTCACAGCAAGCCAGATTTCACACGGACGTGAAAACGACCTGTTCATCGAAGTGGACGGCACAGAGGGAGCGCTGCAGTGGCGCCAGGAAGAACCGAATGTGATGATCGTTCGCAAAAACGGATCGCCGCATCAGATGTACACTCGTGATCCCAACGCGCCGTTCATGAACAGTCTGGGCGCCGGGGCCTGCCGACTTCCGTCGGGCCATCCGGAAGCGTTCTTCGAAGCCTTTGCCAACGTCTATCGCTTCGCCTACGACGCCATGGTGGCTCGCGCCGCGGGAGAGTCGTTCGAGGCGAAAGACACGATCTACCCGAATGTTTACGACGGTGCCGAAGGGATGTACTTCATCCAGCAGTGCGTCGCCAGCAGTTCGAAAAACGGTGCCTGGGTACCGATGAAGTACGATGGGGCTCGAGCGTAGCAACTGCTGGTGTCGATGGTGTCAGCGGCTCACGTTGTCGAACACGTCCCGTGAGCGAGTGCTCGATCGAAGCGACTGATCAGGTCCTCAACGGGCTCGACGCCGATACTGATTCTCAGCAGCCAGCGGGAAACGCCGCAGGATTCGGCGAAGTCCAGTTCCTCATAGTGCGCCAGCAGTGTGTACGGGCAGCACAGTGTAAAGTGTGTGCCAAGGTTCGGGCCCTTGCAGATTTCCAGGGCGTCAAACACGTTCGGCGTTGAGTTTCGTGCGTCGTTCAGCACGATCGAAAGCAAACCGCCGTACCCACCAGCGGCAGATTTCAGACTGTTATAGTTGCTGTCCGCGATCGACGGGTGAAATACCGACGCCACTGCTGGGTGATTCAGCAGATACTCGACAACCTGCTGCGTGTTGTTGTTGATCTTCGCGGTTCGTTCAGTGAGATCCTGACAATTGGCGGCCAGAACTTCGACATCCGGATCGCTTAGAGTTTCCTCGAAATCGTCTTTTATCGCCCGGCGGAGAGTTTCTGAGTGCTTTGCATGCGGATTGACCACCAGCGAACCCGCCAGGACGTTGCCGTAGCCGCTGAAGTATTTGGTCAAACTTGTCACCAGCAGGTCGGCGTAGCGAAGCAACTGCAGGTTTCCGCAGGCGGCCAACGTGTCATCCACAACCAGCAGGATGTCGTACTGATCAGCAATTCTTCGCAGTCGCTGCAGGTCCGGCGTTTCCAGCAGCGGATTTGTCGGAACCTCACAAAAGATGGACACTGGAGGCGACGTTTGACACAGCTGTTCCAGCCTGACGATATCGGCATCGTTGCCGATTGGCAGAAACTCACAACTGGCCGCCGGAAAGCGTTGTTGAATTTTCAGTGTGTCAACATATGGAAAACCGAACTGGCACGTTCGACCGGGGCGAATTGCTGAGACCGCACGCCACGCACAGGCAATCGCTGCCATGCCGGACGGAAACAGAAGGACGTTTGGGGAGACCGTGTCGTTCACGTCGGCAACCCTTTTTCGTACGCTCGTCCTCGCCTCGGTCTCGGTTGCCAGTGCCGGCGTGCCCGCAAGAATTCGTTCGGCCACTCGCGACGAAACGTTTTCGCCGGCGTGTTGCCAGTACTGCTTGAGCAGCGGAAAATCCTTCTTCGCCACGACCACACCGCAGGCCGAGTTTTCGCCAAGGGGGACCAGCTTTGTCTGGCCGGCGCCAGCGTTCCGAACGTATTCGACCGCTCTGTTCGCACAGCGTGCGGACGCGAACGGCAGTCCCCTGCGATTCTCTTCATTTAACAGTTCGTCGCACAACTTCTGAACGATCGGGTGAAAGCGGAATCGTGGATAGGCGGCCTGCAATTTCTCCAGGACGAATGGATCGCCTTCCTCGTAGCCGATATTGTGTTCCCACAGCGGCAGGCACGCCGACACCGCATGCAAATCATCGGGAATGCAGGCTCCCAGATGGTCGGCGCGGAAAAGTGGATGAGTCAGAAGGTTACGAGGCATTCATTGAATCCATGACATGTCAGATGTCGATGCCGTGGTTCATTTCCAGCGACGGTTCTTCTGATTGCGGACGGCCAACCAGCACAGCGGGGACTCCGGCGAACGTACAGTGCGGCGGCACTTCCGTCAGTACCACGCTGCCCGCTCCAATTTTCGCGCCTTCGCCGATTTCGACGTTGCCGAGGATTTTTGCCCCGGCACCGATCAGTACGTTGCGGCGGACTTTGGGATGGCGATCACCGGATTCCTTGCCGGTCCCTCCCAGTGTTACCTCATGAAGCATGGACACATTGTCCTCAACAATTGCCGTTTCCCCGATCACCACCGACGTTCCGTGGTCGATCAGAATTCCCCGTCCGATTCCGGCCGCCGGGTGAATGTCCGCTCCGAAAACTTCGGACATCCGGTTTTGCAGATGCAGCGCCAGTAGTTGACGACCGTCATTCCAGAGCCAGTGAGCGATTCGATAGCTGGCGAGTGAATGGAGACCCTTTAAATACAGCAGTGGCACCATGCAGCATTTGACCGCCGGGTCACGTTCGCGTACGGCAGAAATGTCTGCCTGAATAGACTCTGAGATCCGTGTGTCCTGCGAAAACGCGTGGTCGATCACTTCCCGCAATTGCATGCCGGACAGCGAATTCGACTGCAACTTTCCGGCCAGGTGAAAGCTGACCGCGTCTTCAAAACGGTCGTGATTGAGAATCGTGGCATGTAGAAAACTGGCGAGCATAGGCTCTTTGCGCACGTTTTCCACGGCGGATTCACGAATAGATTCCCAGACGGAAAACCCGTTTGGCGGTGACTGATCTAAGTCTATCGTCATGTTTTGTGTCACCTGGCCGACGTTCGATCTTCGGAGCCAACAATCCACTGTGCAAACGGACACCCCACTGCCGATGAAGGTTCCCGGCGAGGCGAATAGCTGCGAAAGAGTGGTGATTTCGAAGAATTCGGCGGAGGCTCCGTGAGGAAATCGTTTTGTGAAGGCAGATCATCAGCCGGAATCTGGTGAAATCAACCCCAGCGTCTTACAATTCGCTGCGTCAGACGAATGATACGCCGTTTCCGGGTTCATTTGCGGCGCGGACTTAGGCATCTCAAGAAAAAGCGAGACGAAAATGAAGACACTGCAAAAACATCCGTTTGTGATTTTGGCTCTGGGAGTTGTTCTGGGGGCCAGCTTTATGGTGTTGCAGCCGCACCAGCCTGCAAAAGCCTCGGCAGCCAACGGCAATGACAAGTTTTCGATGTGTACGTGTCGAGTGACATTGGGTGAATCGGAAGCCGTGTTCGTTTTGGACCATTTGACCGGTGTTCTGAGCGGTGGTTTTCTAAACAGCCAGTCCGGTAATTTCTCTCACAAATATATCCGCACCATTTCTCAGGACTTTCAAATAAACCCGGCGACTCCGGAGCCCAAGTATTCGATGGTCGCCGGCGACGCCCAGTTGAGGACATCTGGTGGCGTACAGCCCGCGAACGGTCTGATTTACGTCGCGGAACTCACGTCCGGGGCCGTGATCGCCTACGGATTTGCAGCACCGCGGGGACGAGGTGTCGCGGCGCCACTGGAAATCTTTCGCATTGACGGCTTTCCATTCCGCGAAGCATCCGGTGGATAGAGTCCTGATTTCGGCTCCGACGTACCTCGGCGACCCAGGTTGCTCGAATCTGTCGGCCGCGAATGTGTTTCGAATTCACGTCTGCAGACGCATTTGACAAACGCTCTACTCTCGCAGTTGTTTCCTCAGTTCTGTCGCGCGGTGTTTTCGCGCGGCAGAACCCCAGTCGGGGTAGAGAGCCTGCACGACACCCAGGCGTCGTCGCGCTGCGTCGTGCTGATCCTGCAACGCAGATATCTTTGCCAACTGGAACGATGCTTCCAGCCATGAGTCGGATCCGGAAGGATTGGATGCAATGATTTTCAGCCAGAAACGTTGCACACCCGGGCTGATCGCCGTTGTCCGCTGTTGCCCGATGTCGGCGGTTGACAGCATGTCGGCAATGCGGATCAGGATCGAGTTGTCGAAAGCCCGTTCCGTGACGGCCGCCAGAATCTCGTCCTGAACTTCGTGTTGCCCGGTGATATTTGATGCGGAGACCACCGCGGGCAGGACAAGCAGCACGGTCTGTGCGGTCAGATTCGGTTCTTCATTTTTCAGCAGGTGCCGCCCAAGTGTTCCGGTCGTGCGTGCCAGCCAGACGTCGCCGACGACCGAATCGTCATTCACGAATTGTGAATGCAGAAACGTGATGGCATGCGCCACACTTGCCATGGGCAGAGTGAGGAGATTCTTCATCGCTGTCTTTAACCGTGGTTCCGGAGATCCCGTCCGCGCTGCGGTGACGGCGTCAAGCACGGCGAATTGTTCGAATAACTCCACATCCTGACTAAGAACGGACAAAGGCAGGCGGTCGCGAAGCTGGTTCAAACGCGAGTCAACGTTGTTCCAATCAAGACTTCCGGGCGGCTGTTCAGCGACCGTGAAACTAAGCACGCGAAGCTGAAGCGCAGCCATATCACTTTGTTCAAGGTCATCAGAACGTGCGGTTATCTCATTCGCATGCTCGCTAAACATGTGCAGCGCATCGCGACGGTCACTCTGGCGGCTCTGCGACGCCGCCACGGCCAGCAGACGCCCGCAATCCAGCAGCAATTCCAGTTCCCGGTCGGTGTTTTCCGCGTCGTTCAACATATCAAGTACCAACATGGCGGCGCGAAGCGGATCGTCTGAGCGAATATGTTGCAGCAACCACTGGCGAGCACGACGGGCCGTCGGTTGCTGTGCGAATGTGGCAAGGTGTTGTTCAATTGCTGCTATGTATTCCTGTGACGTTACCGCTGGATCGTTCCGGGTCGACAGCTGGGCCAGCGTAAATATTCTGAGCAAATCAGCGGCGGCCCATCGGCTTGATGCGCCCATTCGTTCATACAGAGTCGCTGACCTGCTGAGGTGTTCGTGCGCCTGTGTCCACTTTCGTTCTTCGATCAGGAATTCACCGGCGCGCAGCAACAGTGCTGCGCGCGGACGATCGTGATTAGTCGTTGGCAGGCGGCTGATAGCGACTTCGATCAGCCGCAAAGCTGCCGCGGAGTCTTTCGTCGCACGAACGAATTCCACCTGTTCAACAAGGTTAGCGATGTCGGCGCCGACCTCGCTGACCAGATGAAATCTTTGAACTGTTCGTTCCACGCAATTGATAAAGATGCCTCGAATTAGCGGTTCGAGCTTCCTGTGGGCTGTCCGGAATGCCGCCGTGGCCTCCGCCAGCAGCGACGGGTCGTTCAGTTGCGACACCAGCTCGATACGTCCAAGCAATGCTTCCAGCTGCAACCACGCCAATTGCTGACTTGCCAGTGCCGTCGCATCGTGTGACGTGGACAGCAAACGCAACGCCTCAGTTGCTTCCTGTTGATGCAGTAACGCTCGGACCTGAAGCAGCGCGGTGGGCCGGTCGCGGGCCGAAGACGGACGTAGGGCACTGGCTCTGAGATCGAATTCAACGGTGTCGCCAGCCTTTAACGCGAGTTCGGCGGCAAGCCATCTGGCCCTCAGTTTTGTGCCGACGGTTCCCACTGTTCGTGAGGTCAGGTTAAGGAGCATTTTCGCCTGACGCAGCGTGTCGTCCGCGTCGCCCGCGAAATCCGGCGACGCTAACTGCAGTTGCCATTTAAGTGAGTACAGCTCAGCCAGCGCCAGTCGCCCTTCGCCTCGAAATTTCCGGACCATTTCCGGTTCAAGGTCTTTGCGAATCTGATCAAGTTGTTCCAGCAGGGACTCAGCAATGGCAATTCCTTTGTTCGCCACCGAAATCAGGGATGGATCCGGTCTGGGGGCCGCCGGCAGCGGTGCGACCGTGATTTCCATTCCATTGCGGTGACCGAACAAGTGCCCGGCTTCTGACAGGTAGATTCTCATCTGAATGCTTTGGCCGAGTATCCGCGCTTGTTGCAGCCGCAATTCAAACTGTCGTGCCGGCGACGGGACGTTGTCCTTAAGGAAATCAGTCAGCTGTTCGAGAGACCGGTTCAGCAGGTCGTCTCTGTCGACAGCTGCGGCAAACCAGGCGTGCTGCTGGTGGGTTTGACAGAGTCGTAGCTGCCACCGAGCCTGCTGGTCGACATCCGGCGCCCGCATCATCTGTTGGACGCAATGCTGTTCGGCCAGACCGAAAAACTGTCGTTCCGTCAATTGCCGTAAGAACAGTCGGTCAGCCCGATCACCATCAGCATCAACTGCGCCGGCTCCGGACAGTTGCGACATCGATAGCAGGGCCAGGGAAACGACAACGATGTGTAATATGGCTGAACTGGTCCGATCGTCAGAACGATGGGCCGGCCGAGTCAGGTTTTCAGGCCATGCGGACATTTCTGCATTCTATCGTCCTGACGACGGGTTCGCCAAATCGTGGACAAAAGACGCAGACGCCATAGCTACTCACGCGCCGCGGCATGCCGCAGTGTTCCTGCAGGATCCTCTTCCGGACGGTGTATGGAACGACTATTCTGTGGAAACCTGAATTTTTCGCGGCTCCGTTCGCTGAGTCCGAGGCAGCTCAACGCGAAGGACTCCATTATTCAGTCGAGCTGAAATATGTTCGTGGTCAACCTCGTCGCTTAGAATGAATGACCGCAGAAAGTCGCCAACCTTGTACTCTTCATGCAGCATGGCCCGCCCATCCTGGTCGTTGCGGACTCGGCCGAAGAGTGCCAGTCGGTTGTCCTGAACCTGCAGCTCAAGACCTTCTGTCGTTACGCCCGGGAGATCCGCATACAGTACAAGGCCATCGTTCGTTTCGTAGATGTCGATGGGCGGATTGAACAACATCCGTGGCTCACTGCCAGCGACGCTTTCGGAAGTTGTCTGGATTTCAGGGGCGGCAGGCCGCATGTTCTGGTTGGAATCGCTCATTTCCTGCTTCCTTCGATTTGCACGCAGCTACCTGGGTAGTGCGGCATCGCTGCCCCATTTTCGAGGTGTCGTCGATGGCCCATATCGAGCGACCGCTCGATAAGTGTTAGCCCGCCCACGGCAATCACTGTAAGGATGTACACGAAAATCACCGTTTGGTTTTCCGAAGGACTCTAATCTGAGCCTTCCGTTACCGGAATACTTCGAGCAACCGAACCCGCCACCTTCGGCAGAATTACACGGAGGACGCCCGCGGAGTACTCCGCCTTCATGCCATCTTCATCAATTCGGTCCGGCAGATGGACACTTCGGCTCCAGTCGCCCTGAAATCTCTCCTGCCGACGAAATGATTCTGTCTGAGCTTCGGGCGGAGCTTTTCGAACTCCTTTAAGCGTCAGAACTCCATTCGCGGCTGTAAGTTCCAGATCTTCCAACGTCACGCCGGGAATCTCCGCAGTCAGCAGAAAACAGTCTTCACCGTCCAACAGATTGATCAATGGAAACCGGCGTGAAGACCTGCCCTGCAATGTGAGATTCATCCCCTGCAGCAGCCGATCCACCTCACGCTCAAGATCCAGAAGCGGGTCCCAGCTTTGTCCCCATCGAAAAACAGGCATCTGTTTACTCCAAAACCAGAGGAAACACGCCAAGGCGAGTTTCCAACATACAACCGTCCGTCTGGCAGACGCCCGGCCATTTCACCTTAGATCAGGCCAATGAACGAAACGAACACAAGAAAACACAAATCACTGGCCAGCCGGGACGATTTGGATTGTCAATTGTGTATTGACTCTCACGGCCAGGTCGTGTGACCATGACCGATTCCGACCACCGGGCTCAGCGGACCTTTAAGCAGCACAGAACGTGCCGATGTCAGCAAATCACGTGGTCGAGGCTGCCTCTGACTTCGCGGGATGTGCTGTAACGTCCATATGCTAAACAGTTTACGCCGTGCTGCCATGCGGCCCGAAATCAGCGGTGAGGGAAAAATTCCCTGCCAATTTTACAGCCAAACGGCCAACAGTGTTGCCACGCGAGCAGTAGCCCAGAGAATCCGAGTCAGCATTGCTTAGTCGCGGCACCACGTTGAATTCGCTCTCGTCGAGTCTGCACCTGTTTTATCTTTTCGAAAGAAGCCCACTCATGGCCCCCGATTCAGGTCCTTCACATGCCGTTTATGTGGGCAGCTTCGATCCACTGACGCTTGGGCATCTCGACATCATTTCTCGTGGAGCCCGAGTTTTTGACCGGCTGACGATCGGCATTGGTGTCAATCCGGACAAAGAGCCGTTCTTTTCGACTGACTTAAGGATTCGCTTGTGTCAGGCTGCCGTCAAAGATCTGCCGAATGTTGATGTGAGAACGTTCGAAGGTCTGGCGGTGGAATTCGTGCGGAACTGCGGCAGTCGGGTGTTGCTGCGTGGTGTCCGCAGCCTGACGGATATTGACGCGGAATTCACCATGACACTGGCGAATCGCGTGTTGGACGACGGCATTGAATCCGTATTCCTGATGTCCGGAGAACGTTACAACCACATTTCCAGTTCTCTGATCAAGCAAATCGCCAGAATGGCTCAGGGAAATGTCCGCGATCGACTGAAGCATTTCCTGCCTGAATGTATCATCGACCCGTTGCTGGATCGGGTGCAAACACAGTAGCGGAATACTGCCAGCGACTTTCGCCGTCGACCTTGGTGACGCCGGTATTTCACACCCTCATTTTGTTCAAACGATAAGGATTCGACGATGGTCAAAACTGCGTCAACAATGTTGCCCCTGGGAACCCGGGCTCCTTCATTTTCGCTGCCCAATGTCGACGGCACGACAGTTTCAGACTCAGACTCCATTGGCCAGCCGCTGTTGGTCATTTTCATGTGCAACCACTGTCCTTTCGTCGTGCACCTTCGTGGCGCCCTGGCTGCATTCGGTGATGAGTATCAGACAAAGGGGCTGACGATCATTGGAATCAGTTCCAACGATGTCGAAAATTATCCACAGGACGGTCCGGAAGAAATGAAGCAGGAAGCGCAGTCTGCCGGGTATCGGTTCGCGTACCTGTACGACGCCGACCAGAGTGTGGCGAAGGACTACAAGGCAGCCTGTACCCCCGATTTCTTCCTGTTCGATGCCGATCACTCTCTTGTTTATCGGGGCCAGTTTGATTCGAGCCGACCGGGGAACGACGTAGATGTGACGGGGCAGGATCTCAGGGCTGCCTGCGACGCCGTTCTTGCAGGCAAAGAAGTTGCCGGCGACCAGAAGCCAGGCATTGGCTGTAATATCAAGTGGAAGGCAGGCGCCGAACCTGAATACTTCACCGGGCAGTCAGCGGTGTAGTGTCTTTGTCAGGAACGTGGTTGCGAGCTAAAACCCTGCCCACACTTTGCGTGCCTCGACTCTCCCCAGGGAGAGCGAAATTGAGTATCAACATCGTCAAATCGCTGGATCAGGTGGTGGCGGAGTGGCTGCTGGACAGCTGAGCATCTTCATTGGGACTCAGCTCAAATGTAGATCTCAGCGCGTTCAGAGCGGTGGCGGTTTGATCGGCGGCGACCACAACGCTGACTTTGATTTCGCTGGTGTTTACCATTTGTACATTAATTTCGCTGTCGCCCAGAGCACGGAACAGGCGGGCACCGACGTCGGTATGACTGCGCAATCCGATGCCAACGACGGACAGCTTGCCAATTCTTTCGTCGCATGAGACCTGGGCCGCCGCGTGCTTGTGCAGCGGTGCTTTCAGTGCCTCAATGGTCTTTGCGACGCTGTCCGGCGGAACGGTGAATGAGATGTTTGACTTTCCGTCCAATGCGACATTCTGAATGATCATGTCCACCAGCACTCCACCATCGGCCACCGCAGTGAAAACATCGGCCGCCACTCCCGGAATGTCGTCCAGGTGTGTGATTGTGACACGAGCCTGATCGGTATCGCCGTAGATATCGCTGACCACGATTTCTTCCATGCCACTTAGCTGAGAGACGATGTCCGCTTCCAGCTGGGAGGTGTCATTGCGAGTGACCGTCTTCGGCGCTTTCGACGGGACGCCGACATGTGGGGGCTGATTCAGCTGCTGCGCCAGCTGAAAGCCGTCATGAACAGCGTTCACCGCCCGTTCACACAGTTCCTGGTCGATGAGGACAGAGATCTTGATCTCGCTTGTCGTTACAATATGAATGTTGATCGAATTGTCGGCCAGCACGCGAAACATTTGTGCGGCGACACCGGTATGTGTCTGCATGCCGTGGCCCACGACTGACACCTTCGACAGATTTGCGTCATGCTGAACAGTGCCTCCCAAATCGCCGGTCGCGGCTGCCGCCACGTTGAGTGTCTTGCGCAGATCGTCTTTGCCCACGGTAAATGAAACATTTGCTGTTCCGGCAACACCGACGTTCTGGACAACCATGTCCACGGGAATCCGGTTGTCCGACAGCAGTGAGAAGATGCGACTCATCACGCCCGGGTGATCGGGAATTCCGATCAGGCTGACACGCGCTTCGCTGCGCACGAAGGCCACACCGGTCACCGTGGGAGTCGGTTGAGCTGGTTGCGGTGAAATCAACGTACCAGGCCCGTCCAGATATGACGGTTTAACACACAGATTGACGCGATATTTTTTGGCGAATTCGATCGATCGCGAATGCATCACGCCGGCACCAAGACTTGCCAGTTCCAGCATCTCGTCATATGACACCTGTTCGATCTTCGAGGCCGATGAGACCACGCGTGGATCGGTCGTAAAGACCCCTTCGACGTCTGTGTAGATTTCGCACATCTCTGCGTCAAGCACAGCCGCCAGCGCCGCAGCAGTGGTGTCACTGCCACCTCGACCCAACGTGGTGATGTTGAAGTCTTCATCGACTCCCTGAAATCCGGCGGCAATTACGATCTGCCCCGCATCCAGTGCGTCCTTCATTCGCTGAGTGGAAATGCTGATGATACGTGCTTTGGTGTGACTTCCGTCAGTGCGAACGCCGATCTGAGCCCCGGTCAGGCTGATGGCTTCTTCGCCCAGTTCATGGACGGCCATCGCCATCAGCGCGACAGATTCCTGTTCACCGGTCGACAGCAGCATGTCCATCTCACGTGGACGAGGCTTGCTGGTGATCTCAGCCGCCAGACCGACCAGTTCATCCGTCTTTTTGCCGCGAGCGCTGACGACCATGACGACCTGTCGTCCGGAGCGTTTTGTGTCGACAGCCTTCTGCGCGGCCCGTCGGATTCTCTCGGCGTCGGCGACGCTGGTCCCACCAAATTTCTGAACAACGATTGACACGGATCACCTGAAGACGATTGAAAGCCAGAAAAGCCTGCCGATTCGCCCAGCCGCGCTGTGCGAGTCGACGAAGAATACGGCAACGTGATCGTGCGCGCAACCGCTTTCAGGGGGTTGAGAATCGAATTCCGAAAGAAAGAACGATTTCAGCCGGCTGTCAGTGAACAAGCACGAATTCGCTACTGTTCAGATAGGCCCACATCATGTCCTCGACGACCGTCGGTATAGCCTCAGCGGACGGCGATGTCCGCACCAGCTGTCGGTAATGACGCCGGAAGACGCGTTGTTCGTCCGACGTCGGCTCCCGTGTCAGCATGGCCAGCGCCACGCGGTCCAGGGCCTGAGTGCCTGCGGTTGCTGATGTTCCGCCATGCTTAACGATGGCTCGGCTGGCCTGGCGAATGGCGTCATCAACTTCGCCCCCATTCATCATCACCATCGCCTGAGCGATCGTTCCGTCAAAATCGACCGCTTCATCATTTTCGTCTGTCTCATAGGCACGGGCGAACTGACGGACCCATTCCCGTCGATGCTTTGAGCTGACTGCAGTGGTCGTTGTCGGCAGCTGTCCCACCGAACGCACGGCAATGCGAATTGATTCATATACCTGTTCGGGCGTCATGCGTCGCACGTAGGCCCGACTGAATAACGGCATCTCGCCATGTTCCGGACGATCCACCGTGTTTACGACGTCCCCCTCGCTGCTTAACTGCCACGCCTGTGACGAGGCGACCCACGTCATCAGCCTTTGAACATCATAACCGGACGCCACGAAGGCATCGGTCAGAAAGTCCAGAAGTTCGGGGTGACTGACCACAGAATGAGGTCCCATGTCATCGACCGGGTTGGTAAATCCGTGCCCAAAGAAGTGCGCCCACATGCGATTGACCATCGCTTTGGCGACTTTTGCTTTCGAATCGGCCGCCAGCAGCCTTGCCAGTTCCGCGCGGCGGTCGACATTGCTGTCAGCCGGAATGATGTGCCCATCATAGGCTGGCAGTACGGTCTGCAGCTGTCCGGCCCGATTCTCGAAGAACGTCATTCGTTCCTCGCGATGGCGATCGACCAGTTTCCACGCGGCGTTCCGCAGCGACGATCGAGCTGCAGAATCGGTCATTGCCACGGGCACTGTGACGCGGTCTGTATCTTTGAAAAAGGCGTTCAACGCCCAATACTCCGACTGTTCCAGGCCTTTGGTGAAAGGATGGTCATGACATTGCATACAACTCATCTGTTCCCCCAGAAACAGTCTGGCCGTGACGGCAGTCGCCGGAGTCGCTTCGTTGTTCAGATGGGCCAGCAGAAAGTTTGTGGCGCCATTTCTGTCGTTACGGCCCGTGGCTGAAATCAGCTCACCGACAGTATCGATCCACGGGGCGTTCTGTTGAAACTCATCGAACAGGAATTCGAACAGCTTGCTCCGATTGACACCGCGACGTTCCGTACGGCCGACCAGCATGTTCGCCCAGATCACGGCCAGGTGCGATGACCGTTCAGTGGATTCGATCAGGTCACCAATGAGCTGCCGCCGTTTCCGAGGACTATCACTTGTCAGGAATGCGGTTGATTCCTCAAGCGTTGGAATCCGTCCGACAATATTCAAGCAGACGCGGCGAATCCATTCCCTGTCCGATGCGATCGGGGACGGGGCCAGGTCGTACTGCTGCCAGGTGTCGGCCACCAGACGATCAATTCTGGCCACGATAGCGGCATCGGAGAAATCGATCGGCGAGACAGAATCGACGACCTCAGCCACAACATCGCCGGACATGTCAGTTCGAGGCGAATTCAGACTGTCGAGAACCAGCGGTTTTAGTTCAACGACGGGCACAGACTGAGGCGGAAGAAGCTGGTCGACAGCGATGTTCTCGCGAAGTCCACTGGGTGACGGTTGTCCGTTTGGTGCCTCTTCAACAACCGCATCAGAGGATGGCGGCAGGTCAGACAGAACCAACCAGCCACACAACAGCGACAGCAGTGTGGCCGCGACAGCAACAGTATGACGACGTCGCGTCCGCTGCCGTGACGCATCTGCCGGAGTGTCCATGGATAAATCGGATCGAGAAACTGACGTGTCCGCTGCATATCCAGCGCCCCACAGAAGCTGACCGTGGACCGCCAGCAGCTCCACATAAAGGGAAACGAACTCGTCGTTGTCCCGCAGTAGCTCGTTGAACCGTTCATGTTCAGATTCATCAAGCCCCCGCTCAATCTGCAGGTTTGTCAGCCTGATGACTTCCTCGCGAGGACTGGTCATTGCAATCCTCCCTCCTCGGCGAGCTGCATTCGGACACACTCCATCAGAACTCGACGAATTCGTCCGAGTGACTGGTAGACCGAATTTGCAGGTCGCCCCAGATTCTTGGCGACCTTGTCGCCGTTCGCACCCGAGGCGTATCGCATCTGTATCAACTCACGGTCCTGGGGACGCAGTTGGCCGAGACACTTCGAGAGAGCCGCCTGCCGGACCTCCAGGTTCTCGTTGACGGCTTCGGACTGTTGTGCGACCAGATCCAGCACGTTGCCGTCCAGAAATGTCAATTTGCGACTGCGGTTGCGGCGATGACGGAAGACTTCCAGTCGGGCGATGGCTCGTCCCCATGCCAGAAAATTAGACCCTAATTCAAACTGATGCCACTTTGCCCAGATAACAAGATTGGCCTCCTGCAGGACCTCGTCCGCATCGGCAGAATTGCCGACCAGGGGCAGAATGTACAGATACAATGGCCGTTGTGACTGCGTGAACTCACGAATGAACGCTTCCCCTGGTACGTCGCCATTCGGCGTTCCCGAAGAAACTCGCGCTCGATCGATGTTGTTTGCAGGGTCAAACATAGGAAACACAAACAGTTGTAACAGGTCAAAAAACAAGCCCCAATCGATTACTGATTGAGGCTTGTGCTGTTCAAATCCGCAGGAAGCGAACTAACCAAGCAGCTCTTTAATGGGCGTGCCGCCGTTTGCCAGCTTCATCGGGCGACCACGTTTTGACGTGTGAACAGTGTTCAACGGGATCCCCAGGGCGTGGGCGACCGTGGCCCAGATGTCGCTCGGCAGGTAGGCTTTGCTGTTATCAGCCACTCGAACACCGTCGAAATCAGTGGCACCAACCGCCTGACCGTTGGCCAATCCGCCACCACCGATCATATTTGACCAGCTGGCTGCCCAGTGATCGCGACCCGTGTTCTGGTTGATCCGCGGAGTGCGTCCGAACTCGCCCATCCAGACGATAACCGTATCATCCAGCATACCTCGTTGCTTCAGGTCAGTAACGAGGCCGGAAATACCCCGGTCAAGAATGGGAAGTCGTTGCTGGCTGAGAGTGTTGAAGACGTCCTGGTGCAGGTCCCAGCCACCGAGATTCACTTCGACAAACGGTACGCCGGTCTGCACAAGTCGTCGGGCCATCAGCAGACTCTGGCCGAAACCGTTGCCGCCTCCCATGCCCATTGCTCCACCGCCACCGGCGGCAGGATTGTACAAAGCCTTGGTCTCGTCGGTTTCTGCTTCGAGTCCGAGGAAATCGTCTGCCTTGTCCACGTCGAAGGCTGCCATCTGTCGCGAGGTCATTAGATTGACCGCACTCTTGTAGACGTCCTTGTGAGCTTCCGGCAATTCCCCTCGTTTGGACTTGATGAAGTTGGACTCCACCGCCGCCAGCATCTCCAGTCGACCGGGCAGGCGTTTTTTGCCCTCTTCCGACGGAGCATTGTTAATCCGACCGTCGCTGCCAACAACAAACGGAGCGTGTGACATGCCGAGGAACCCGGCCTGTCCGGAACCGCCCCCCACAGAGACAAAGGATGGGATCTCAAGAGCCGATCGTGTACGACCGAGTTCGTAGCTGACAACGGAACCGAACGTTGGGTGGGTAACTGTGGGGTTTGGCACGTAACCGGTGTGCATGAAGTATCGTCCGCGACCGTGGTCCGCTTCACGAGTACTCATGGAACGAACAATAGAAAGGTCTTTGAAGACCTTTGCGGTTTCCGGCATGTGCTCACTGATCTGTACACCGGGAGCAGCGGTATCGATGGGGTTAAATTCTCCACCGTTCTTGGAACCGGGCTTCAGATCCCAGATGTCAATGGTCGGTGGCCCGCCGCTCATCCACATCAGGATGCAGGACTTGTTGCGGGCCTTCAGTGCGGCTGCGTTGGCCTGCACGTGCGACAGAAAGTTCATGGCCGGAAGCGTAGCTGCCGCTGTCGCCATGTGCTGCATGAAGTGACGACGACCCATTCCGTAGTTGTTCCAGATTGACATCTTCAATTCTCCAGATTGGAAGGTAAGACTTGTATTAAAGGATTTTGCCAAACGTATTTGGTGAATAGTTCCAAAGTGCTTTAGTGAACGCAGATGAACTCGTTGGAATTCAGCAGGGCCCAGAACAGATCCTGGTAGGCATAGACTTTCCCACGTGCTCCATAGGCGCTGATCATGCGTTGAGCTTTGCCGAGTTCGCCACGGGACGGTCGTCGACTTAGTGCTGCCAGGTACAAATCCTGTAGCTTTTCGGAGTCTTTGCCCGGCTTACTGAAGGTTTCAAACAGAAAACTGCCGCGATCGGCGTTGACGGCTTTTTCAATCAGTTCGCTGTTCATCATCATCAATGCCTGAGGGATCGTGCCGTTGAAAGTTGTCGCTTCGTCGTTTTCATCTGTGTCGAAGGCAGCGACAAATTGCTGCATCCAGCGACGACGTTGACTTTCCTGAGCTTCCCAGCCACCTTTGCCAGCCTTGTGAGCATTCGTGGCGGAAATCAGTGAGTCGTAGAGTTGTTCGGCCTGCATGGACTTGATGTACATATGGCTGAACAAAGGCATTTCACCAGCGGATGGGTTGTCGACGGTGTTGTCTTCTCCAAACCGACTGGTGAGCGAATAGGGGGTACTGTTGGCAATCCAGCCAATCATCGCTTTGATGTCGTAGTCGCTCTTTACGAATTCGGCAGCAAGCCGGTCCAGCACTTCCGGGTGCGACGCAGGATTGTGCGGACCCATGTCGTCGACAGGACGGGTGAAACCGTACCCAAAGAACTGACCCCAGATGCGGTTTACGAACGCTTTCGCGATCAGCGGCGTTTCTCCGTTGTCGGCAGCAACCAGCAGTTTTCCGAATTCTTTGCGACGATCGAAGGCATTGGGATCGACCTTTTTGCCCATGTAAATTGGAAATGCGACCTGCATCAGGCCACTTCGCTTTTCAAAATAGACAGGTCCACTGAAGTCACGGGTCACGACTTCTGAGAAGTCGTCAACACGCCGTCCGGTTTTCGGGTCGACCTTGCGATGCTCGATCTTTCTGACCTGGCGAAAGAAACTGTTGAACTCCCAGAACTGACTTTGTTGCCAGTTATTGAATGGATGATTGTGACACTGTGTACACTGCACCTGCATGCCCAGAAACATCTTTGTGGTCATGGCAGTCAACTGAACCGCTTCGTCCGGCATCTGCATCTGAGCCAACGTGTAGTTGACCGCCCCGTTTTCTTCGAAGTGACCTTCGCCCGTCACGAGGTCGACCACGATATCATTCCACGGACGGTTCTTCGCAAATGCTTCGCGAAAGAATTTTTCCATCCCGCTACGACTGACTCGCCGAGGCGTTCTTCTGCCGACGCAGTTATTCGTCCAGATGGTCGTGAAGTTGCGGACGTAGTCCTGGCTATCCAGCAGTTCGCCGATCAACACGGATTTTTTTCGAGGACTGTCGTCGGACAGATAACGTTTTGCTTCTTCCAGAGTTGGAATTCGTCCAACGATGTCCAGATAGACGCGACGAACCCACTCGCCGTCGTCAGCGACCGCCGACGGCTTAATCTCGTTGTCCTCGTAGGCCTGTTGAATATTTGCATCAATGAATTCAACAATGGACAGCTCTGCCGCGTCTGCGCCAAATCCAATATTGCACGTTGCGACACCAGCAGCAAAAACGCTGACGCTCAGAGTCACACCAGAAATTCGCTGAATCCATTGAGGCAAAGGGCTCATGTTTTAGGGCTCCGAAACTATCTTACGAGCAGTAAATGGGGTGTCTCAGGAAGGTACACCATCAAATCGTCATTGTGTTCGTCGTATTTTCTGAGTTAATCTAGCAAGATTCAGAAATTATATCAGCTGTCGACAGCCTTCTCTGACGCGTCTCACTGTAACACGCAAGTCCAGCAGCAGGGCTGATTTGACGCCGCTGACTGGCTCACGTTCTGTGGATCATGCCCACAAGTACTGTTCAGGTGTTCACTTATGCAGATTACGTTCCTGGGGGCCGCCGGCGAAGTCACTGGCAGCCAACACCTGATTGAAACGGACACACGACGCATTCTTCTGGATTGCGGTTTGTTTCAGGGGAATGACGAGGAAACTCGTCCGAAGAACATGAAGTTTCACTGCGTGCCACGAAAACTGGACGCCGTCATTCTGTCACACGCCCACATCGACCACTCCGGAAATCTTCCTGGACTGGTAAAAGCCGGCTTCGACAATCCCATCTTCTGCACGCGGGCAACAGCTGACATCGCCACCATGATGCTACGTGACAGTGCGAAGATACAGCGGGAAGATGCAAAGTATCTTGCGAAAAAGGCGTCCACCGGAGATCCGCCGGTCGAACCGTTGTACTCGGAAGACAACGCCCGAGAAGTAGGCCGACTGTTTGAATATGTGCCGTTTGGGGAATGGGAAACACTCGGCGACGACGTTCGTCTGCGTTTTCATCACGCCGGGCACATTCTGGGGTCGGCGATCTGCGAGCTGGAACTGCTGGACCAGGGCACGTGGAAACGACTGGTGTTCACCGGTGATCTGGGTCGCCGGGGAAAGCCTTTGCTGCATGATCCGGTCACTGTGGAACGCTGTGACGTGGTCATCACGGAATCGACTTACGGTAACCGCGTTCATCCGGATACCGGCGACGTCAAAGCAGCGCTGCAGCGCATTATTTGCGACGCGTCGCGCAACGGTGGGAAAGTGATCATTCCGGCCTTCAGCCTGGGGCGCACCCAGTTGCTGGTCTATCTGCTAAACGAACTGCGTAACGAAAATGCGATGTGCCGCGTTCCGGTGTATATCGACAGTCCCCTGGCGACTCGGCTGACAGACATTTATCGTGATCATCAGGAAGGCCTGGACGCCGATGTTCAGGAAACGCTGAGGCTTGACGACGACATCTTTGGCTTTGACGGTCTGACTTATGTCCGCTCACGAGACGAAAGTATCGCTCTAAACCGTCAGGGTGGGCCCGTTGTGGTCATTTCTGCCAGCGGCATGTGCGAAAACGGTCGGGTCGTGCATCATCTCAAACATACGGTTTCGGGCCCCAGGAACACCATAATGATCATCGGCTACCAAGCTAAGGGCACGCTGGGACGCCAGCTGATTCAGCGTAAGGAGCACGTCTACATACATGGTCGGCGATATCGTTTGGAAGCCAATGTCGAAACGATCAATGGCCTTTCCGCCCATGCAGATGCGGTAGACTTCAAGTGGTGGTTTGACACGTTGAAACGAAACGGTGGCTGTGGTCGCGCATTCATCGTGCATGGCGAAACAGAGTCTGCCAAGGCCATGGCAGACCTCATTGACGACGCCTGCGACACGCCGCCCGTGATACCGCAATTCGGCGAATCCTTCGAGGTTTGACCAACGTCGGGCGGTACACTACCTCAGTTTCAGTGCCAGTCGTTCCTGAAACTCCAAAGCAAAGGCTTCGTCATCCGACAGGCAGCGGTTGTTCATTGCCAGGATTTTGCGAATCCTGCCCACGGTCTGTTTGGCGGGACTGGTTAATCGCATCACCAACTCATCCGGTGGAAATTCTTCCAACTCACGAATTGTGTGAATGCCCAGAAACGCGAACGCTTCCTGAGCGTCCAGATCGTTCTGAAAGACCACCGCTAAAGGAGCATCGGTGGGAATCCGCGACCGGCCCATTTTCTTGCCGGCTTTCTTGGTGCGGATGCCCGTGGTCATGGTGGCGCGTCGGACACCCTTCTTTTTTGCAGGCTTCGCTGCGCCTTTGGGCAGCTTTTTTGGCACTTTTTTGGCGGCTGGCTTCTTAACCGCCGGCTTTTTAGCGGCGGTTTTCTTCG
Source organism: Fuerstiella sp. (assembly GCA_029941865.1). Taxonomy (GTDB): domain Bacteria; phylum Planctomycetota; class Planctomycetia; order Planctomycetales; family Planctomycetaceae; genus Fuerstiella. The sequence continues at coordinate 42,535 of JAPYTO010000019.1, forward strand.
GAGCCGTTTTTTTCTTTACGGCCTTCTTCCGGACTGCAGCCGCCTTTTTGGCTTTTGCAGGTGCTTTTTTCTTAGCCATCTACTTCACCGATCTGTCTTGCTTGATATTTCCGATCGCGGAGCAACACTCTTGCCAAAACGCGTTCGAAAAGGTTATCTGCGTCGACAGAGTCTCAGCAGTGCCGGTAGCGTAGCCAAATTCCGAGGCCTTCGCCACGAAGTCGGCGTCGCATGTTGTAGGTCCGTATGATTCGCTTTCGGGTTGCCGTCAGGCCAGGAATAACCATGCCCAATGACTCTCCATTTCCGCCAGCCGTGGACTCCGATTCTCCCTGGCAGGGCGAAAAATGGCAGCAGCACACCCTCTTACTCCTGAATTCCTACGAGAAATGGGTGGGGCGATCTCTCATTTCGCGTGACACGGCGGAGGCTGACGCTCGAAAACTGTTCCTGAGCCCGGTTGTGATCGTTGCTCACGGCCCTGAAGAAGACCCGCTCCTGAACTACGGAAATCAGGCTGCGCTGGAGCTTTGGGAGATGTCGCTGAGCGAATTGCTGGGGACGCCGTCCCGCAAAACGGCCGAATCCGTCCATCGCAGCGAACGGGCGGAATTGCTCCGAAGGACAAAGAAGTTCGGATTCATTGACGACTACTCGGGAATTCGCATTTCGTCATCTGGTCGTCGCTTTCGAATCAAAAAGGCCACCGTATGGAACGTCGTGAATGTGGACGATACATACGTCGGCCAGGCTGCGGCGTTCTCAGATTGGAAGCAACTGCCTTAGTTATTCGCGGGCTCAGCGTCCAGACGGACAGCGTCAATCAGCGCCGCTGAGTCCACTTTGGAGGTGAACTTCTGTCGATGGTATTCCACCTGCTGGCCCGGAGTGTGGTCCCGCACAGCTTCATCGTTCAGATAAAACGTGCTCCCGTTCTGCTGACGAAAGAACATTCTGAACCACAGCATCTGCTCAACATTCGGCTGCGGCGAATGCAGTTGAACGTTAATGCCGTTTTCGTACCACTCGTACAGCATGCCAAAGAAACCGCTTGGAATGTATTTCACCGATTCCAGGTTCACGGCGACTGACCTGTATTCCTCCCGTTCGATCAGGTCCGCCAGGACTTCCCTCAGAAGTGCCAGATCGGCACCGTCCCAGATTTCAATGTCATCGAGGCCAACGATTGCCAGTTGTCCTTCAACGATGAGATTCAGCCGTTGTCGTTTCTTTCGGTTCATCAGTCCATCCGATTAGGGTGCTCGTTGCTTCGATGCTTCGAGGGGGGGCTTTTGACTTTGCAAACAGTGAACCGAAACACGACGGATTCTGATGCACTTTCCCAACAGGCCAATAACCCCATATTTCCCATTGGGTTAGGTCAAAACCCGACTTCGACCACAAAATCACTGGACGCAACAAATGTTGCCGAAACGTTGTTGTCCTGAACAAAACGTTGTATTTCGCAAACACATGACTCCCACTATCCAGTGTACGCATGAACAGTAGTGTTGAGTTATTGACATTGGCACGGCCCCAACCCTTCCATTATGTCACCGCGATGATGCCCACTGGTGAATCATCCGAACTCTCAGAATCCTGAATTCGAGCATGACGTTCGCACAACCTTCGGATCACCGCCCCGGGGTGGCGGCATTCTTTCCAGCATCGAATCAGGCTGATGGACGCATTGAGCCACGCGCGGCCGGAAAGCGGCGACCGCCCGCGAGCGTCGAATGGATGAGAAGACCGTCGTTCGGTATCTGCTGGCCATTCTGCGTGAGCGAGGGTGCTGAATTGAATCCTGCCACCGTAGAAGCGGCTAAGCCGACTTCCTGACACCACATTCACCTGATGCCGGTGTCGACGACTTTGAATCGCAGCAGGGGTCTGTCCGTAGTTTCCAGCAGGTCCGTGACAATTCGTACGCTGCCGGTCTGAGTAAACTTGACGGCATTGCCGACGAGATTCATCAGTACCTGACGAAGTCGGGTGGGATCACTTTCAATGGTCTCTGGAATCGTGCCGACAATCTCATGCTCCAGGGCCAGGTTCTGCTGCTCAGCCTTCATACCCAGAACGTTGACAACTTCCGCGATAAGTTGGTGTGGTCGACACTCCTGCAGCTCCAGCTTGCCGGCTTCAATTTTTGACAGATCCAGAATGTCGTTGATCAGTCCGACAAGGTGTTCGCCGCTGGCATGGATCGTGTTCAGGTAGTCCTGTTGTGATTCAGCGTCGGCGGCCATACCACGACGCAGTATGTCGGTGAAGCCGACGATTGCGTTCATTGGGTTGCGGATCTCGTGGCTCATGTTCGCCAGAAAATCACTCTTCGCTCTGTTTGCTGCTTCCGCGTCGTCCCTGGCGAGACTGAGCTGTTGTTTCTTTTCTTCAAGCTGCGTGATGTTATCAAACGTCGCCAGGACACCGCGATGCTGGCCTTCGTTACCCATCAATGGCGAGCAATTGACGTTGAATGACATCAGGCCGTCCGGCGTGTCAATCTGCATCGGAACACTGGAAATGGCGTTCTTGAGTTCCGCGCAGCACTCCCAGGGAAGACTCATCGGCACACCAGTGACCCGAAAGCCAAGCGACTTTGCGTGTTTGCCGAGCATTTCGTCCGGGGCATGCCCAGCGACATTTGACAGGGCCGCGTTGGCCAACAGAATCCGTCCGTCCAGCCCGATGATCATCAAGCCGTCGACAAGGATGTCCAGTGCCTCGCGAACTCGTCGCGGCACTACCTGGGAGGGATCAAGGTGCTTCAGCACGAGCTTCAAAAACGTTCGAAATGCAAAGAAGCCGACCGTTCCCGTGACGAACAGCAGTAACATGAACGGAGAGGTCAGGACGGCCAGGATGCTGTTTCCGCGAATCGGCGTAAAACATAGTTCAATGCGGCCCAGTCAGCGTCGTCGGGATGAGCCAGCGGAACCCACATGTATTGAGACGTCGACGACTTTCCTGGCAGCAGTTGCCATGCTTCATCGTGACCTGATGTCGCCATCAGAAGGTCGGAATCTGTCCTGCGAATCCCGATGGAAATAAGATCCGGCTGACGAGACGTAATGCCGTCTATGACGACACTCAATTCGGCGTGGTTTTCACTGGGGATCATTGCCGTCGCCGTGAAGGCCAGCGACTCCGCCACTCGAGCCCGGCCGTCAATTATCGAACGTTCCTCATCGGGAAGAAATCCACAGAACTTCGCAGCCATGAGGATGCCGAGCATAGAGCTGACAAGTCCGAGCGTAATGCGGGTAAGGGCTGTCATGTTCTTCATGATGGTTCTTCCGGATCAGAGCCGACACAAGCGTGCCGTTGGGGATTCTGACGTTTCCTGTTATGTGTTAATTGATATGCCGAAGGTCGTATTTTTCGGCAGGTTGTCCTGTCCATCCACGATGTCCGCCAGCGAATCGCCTTCGCTGTCCGGGGCTGCCAAACAGCCAGAGCCGTGTCAGGCCTCCGTATTCGCCGCCCAGACGTGCGCAAACCTCCCATGGCCAGCCGCCACCAATAAATTCCGTCAGATTGCCAACGGGGAAACGGGGCCGCGGACCGGGAATGCCTTTCATTGCATGAACGCGACGTTTGAAAAACAACGTAAACAGATCAGGCAAGAGTGTACTCCTGTGTGGCAGAGTGAACGGGTAAACAGCCATTCCGCGCCAGGTGCGGCCGCTGTGCTGCCATTGCATGGCAGACCGCGTGCGGCATCAACGACGTTCGGGCCGTTCTGGATTCTCTGACGTTTCTTAAGAGCTGACCACTGACAGTGATGAACCCCGCACCGCCACCGAATTGCGGCGTGCAATGATCCGAACAGAGAACCGTCCACTGCGGTATCACGGCTCAGAAGACCAGCACGGCAGACAACACGGCAACGATACCGGCACCGAAACCCAGAGCCAGAATCATGATCAACGCTCTGCGACGCTTCTGCTCCGCGGCCAGTTCTGACTCGCTTATCAGTTCGAAACCGCTGCCGTCCGCGAAGGTCACTTTTGACCGGTGCCGAAGTTCAACGAAGGCTTCGGCACTGCCATTCACAAACGTCGGCTGAGCACGTGATTCCTGTTTCAACTGCCATTTGGATCCGTCATATTCGATGGTACATTGACGGTCATCAACAATCGTGGCGGGCATGGCGATTTCGCATTCCGGTGCTTTGCCCACACGAGTCTTGACACTTGTCAGCATGCGTTGCTGCTTCGATTTCAGACGCCGAACAAACCAGCCCTGGGGAACGTTTGTACGAGTCTGCACAGAAGGCCGCGACTGAGTGGCCCGCGGCGGCGCTGTGGCCTGTGGTCGCGAGACATGTGACGCGGGTTGCCGGATCGCCGGTGTGTCGTCGCCGGCAAACGTGTCGATCTCTGCCTGCAGGTGACGGCTGGGGTTGTCGAGCCACTCGCTGGCCGAGGTGATGGACGAACGAGGAATGGCGGACGGCTGGGCCTTTCGCGATGCTTTGTCTTTATCACGTGCCTGTTTTGCTCGCACCGTGACCAGGTGCCGAAAGTCAAACTTCACGGGTCGACGCTTGGACAATGGCTGCAGCGCTTTGGCGACGGCCAGTGCTGATGAAAAACGACCGGCGGGTGTTTTGGTCATCATTTTTTCAACAATGGCGACGACCTCCTCAGGAACTTCCAGACGTATCTCGCGAATTGCACGTGGCGTTTGCGTTTTGTGAGCTTCAATTTTTGCTGCGTTATTCTTCTGTGGGAAAGGTACGCGTCCCGTGAGTGCGACGTACATCGTGCAGCCGAGGCTGTAAATGTCGGCTCTGCGATCGACGCTGTTGCTGTCGGACGCCTGCTCCGGAGCGATGTAGTCGGGCGTGCCCAGGCAGTCATGGCCAAAGATCATGGCCAGCGAGAATTCCTCGCCTTCGTTGTTGTCGAGTTTGGCAAGACCGAAGTCCAGCAGTTTTGTGACCCCTGCACTGTCGATCAGAATATTGGCCGGCTTAATGTCGCGATGAATGATGCCCTTCTTGTGAGCCGCATGCAGGCCGACCGCCACTTGCAGAAAAATGTCGCAGGCCATCTGCCAGTTCACCGGACCGTGCAACGCAACAAGTTCGTGAAGACTGATGCCTCGCATCAGTTCCAGCACCATGTAGTTGACGGCACCCGTACTGTCGATGCGATAGGTCTCGATGACGTTGGGGTGTTGGATTTCCATTCCCGCGCGGGCTTCCAGCTTCATTCGCGCCAGCATGCCGGGATCAAGCGCATGGTGACTGGCCATGACTTTTAGTGCGACCTTGCGATTTCTGTCTCGGTCTTCAGCGATATAGACGCAACCCATACCGCCAACGCCCAGCACTTCACGGACTCGATATCCGTCGATCACAAAACCGCGATACCGTCCCTCAAGCAATCGCTCCGCCTGAAACGGAGTCAGCACTCGATTTCGGACCAACGATCGCGCGACGGATTCGGGAGACATCTCGTCGTCGAGTTTGAACTGCTCGATGGCTTTGCGCACCTGCCCCGCTGTCAGCAGTTCGCTTTTCTGCAGGAGTTCGAAGAACTCGTTGGCGGCGGTTGGTGCTTCCATTCGAAACTCAGGTCTGCTGTTGCATAAGGGAAGGCAATCGTTGTGCGCCAATTGACCACTCACGCACGAAGGATAATCAATATCAACGTCGCGACGAGTCTCGGCTCCGTCGCGGCATGCTGCTTTCACTGAATATTTACGGTATTTAACAGGTCAACGAACGATTTGTACAGTTTTGATCGCCCAAATCGGGGTTTCACCACCAGGTCGCTGGTTATTCTGCGGGCTGCAACGCGAAATGTTTAGACTGCGTCCAGGCCGACGGTTCAATGTCTGGGAATTACAGACCTTTGATTTGTAGAGTGGGCCTTGTGGCGCATGGCGGCAGCAGCTGCGTGCAGAAGTCGCCCCGATCGTTTGGTCGTGTTTAATGAGTTGTGTTTCGTTTCCTTTGCAACAGTTTACTCAGCAGAGATCTTTTCATGTTCAGCGTTCCTTCGGTGCGGAGAGTCTGTTTCTTTTTGCTTGTCTGTGCGACGGTTGAAAACGTACCTGCTCAGGAAGTCGGCAGGCCCCACGCTGTTTTCGTCGTTGGGACTTCGCACTACAACCCGGGAGGCACGATGCCTGCACTGGCCAGGCAGTTGGAGCAACTTGGGTTTCGCACAACTGTGATCCTCCCGACCGAGGATCCGGAGAAAAACCCAACCGGAATCCCAAGCCTGGATGCGTTAAAGACCGCCGACATCGCCGTCTTCTATCTGCGGTTTCTGACGCTGCCGGATGATCAACTGAAGCTGATCGTGGATTACCTGGAATCCGGAAAACCAGTCGTGGGATTTCGCTGCAGCACTCATGCGTTCACATATCCACAGGGCAGCCCGAACGCAAAGTGGAACGATGGTTTCGGACGGGACGCGTTGGGTTCAAAGTATTTCATTCATTTACAAGGGGCCACGCAGGTGAGCGGCGTTGCCGTCGCTCGTAAACACCCGATTCTGACCGGCGTCAAGTTGGGTGACGACCTGACCGCCGCCGGCACGCTGTATCTGGCGGACCCGCCGGACGACGCGGAGGTGCTGCTGGGAGGCACCGGGAAATCAAAGAAGACGGGCGTCGTGAAGAATGCGTTTGGCAGTCATGAACTGACAGAAACGATGACTCAGCCGGTCGCCTGGACGTGGACCAACAAGTGGGGCGGACGGGTTTTTACGACGACACTCGGGCACCCGGAGACATTCAGCAATCGGCAGTTTGTTCGTCTGTTTCTGAATGGCATCTGTTGGGCGGCTGGGAAAGACGTTCCGCAGAAGGTGCGGTCTCGACCGATCAGGGCGGGCATGAAGTCCGACGAAAAGAAGGACGCAGCCAACCCGTCCATCGCGAACATGAAGGACGCTCGGAACACAAATAGCGGCAAGGTCGAACCACAGGAGGATCCTGAATATCTGAAGTATGGCATCTACGCCAAAACGGCTCCTCACGCGGCAGAGACAACACCCCGGACAACAACTCTGCCGCTGCAGCTGAAGAAGGGCGACCGCATCGCACTCGTCGGCAATACGCTGATCGATCGCAGCCGGCTGTCTGGCTACTTCGAAACAATGTTGCACCAGCGATACCCCGAACACGAGTTGATCATCCGCAACCTCGCATGGCCCGCCGATACTCCGGACCTGCAGCCTCGGCCGGACAATTTTGCGGATCAGGATCAGCATCTGAATCATGAAAAAATCGACATCATCTTTGCCGGCTATGGCTTCAACGAATCGTTTGCCGGCGACGACGGTCTTCCGGCGTTCCGGGCGTCATTGACGAGATATCTTCAGTCGCTGAAGTCAAAGGCGTTTAACGGTGAGTCGGCACCGCAGATTGTCCTTGTCTCTCCCACTGCCTGCGAAAACATCACCGGCGTCGCGGCCGGCAGTCTGAATAACAACAGGCTTAAATCGTACGTGGATGTCATGAGAGACGTCGCAGCTGCCGAAGGTGTCGGATTCGCGAACGTCTTTGATGATACGCTGCGTGCCATGAATCCGGTTCAGGTTGATTTAACGCTGAACGGAGTTCATCTTCTGGAAGCCGGCTATGAAGTCTTCGCCAGGTCTCTGTACCGCCGCACGTTTGGCGAAGATGCGTCGGCGATCAACGAGGATCTCAGAGCGAACGTCATCGACAAGAATCGTCAGTACTTTCGACGGTACCGTCCCCTGAACACGTTCTACTACACCGGGGGACGCAACAAGACATACGGCTACCTTGATTTTCTGCCAGCGATGAAGAACTTCGACATCATGACGGCAAACCGCGACGCTCGTTCGTGGGATCTGGCCGATGGTAAGAGCACTTCTGAGAAAGTCGACGATTCCAACCTGCCGATATTGCCGGACACAAAAGAAAGTCGTGGTGCGAACAACTGGATGTCGGCTGCTGACGAATTGAAGGCGTTTGAAGTCGATCCGCGATTTGAGGTGAACCTGTTTGCGGGCGAAGAAGAATTCCCTGAAATTGCCGCTCCCATCCAGATGAGATGGGACGCTCGAGGCCGATTGTGGGTCAGCTGTTCGACGACGTACCCGCATGTTTATCCCGGTAAGGAGCCGGACGACAAGCTTGTGATTCTGGAAGACACAGACGGCGATGGCAAAGCGGATAAGTCAACCGTGTTCGCGGACGACCTTCATATCCCGCTGTCGTTCGAGCTTGGTAGCGGCGGCGTTTATGTTTCCGAAGAACCTCACCTGACTTTTATGAAGGATACTGACGGAGATGGCAAGGCCGATTTTCGTCAGCAATTGCTGACGGGATTCGGTACGGAAGATTCGCACCACGCGCTGCACGATTTTGTGTGGACGCCCGATGGCGATCTGATTTTTCGCGAAGCGATTTTTCATCACAGCCAGGTGGAAACGCCGTACGGCCCCGTCAGGCAGCAGAACAGTGGCTGGTTTCGCTTTGATCACAGCCAGCACAGGCTGACCAGTT
>JAPYTO010000020.1 GCA_029941865.1 Fuerstiella sp.
CAAGTGTCAGTGAATCCAATCGACTGATTGGCACGCTGTTAACTGCTTTGTTCCGAGCTTCTTGAGCAAAGCCTCGATCTGTGCGTTCTGGAACTCAATGATCTGCTGCTGTCGTTGATTGACCATGCCACAGAGTGCAGCGAGCAGGATGTGCCAAGTCTGGAGCAGGAAGGGCATGTTAGCCGCCGGAAATCAGCCAGTTTCCGGTGCCGACAGGTGAAATCAAGCGGCGGAGATGAGAGACTCTGACGTGCCATAAGTCCCGTGTTTCACGGCGTTTTGAGTTCGGCGGAGTTTTTTGACCCTACGCGGTTACAACTCCGGCCGGACGACTTGCCGAAACACGAAAACGCGCCCATCGTTCAGCTTTGGGAAGAGCTGGATGAGTCCCAACGCTGGAGAATTCACGTCGTCCTGCAGGATGTTCATAGTTTGGCGCACGAGGGAGGCCTGCGTGTACTGGCAGAACAGCTGGAGTGGCTGTGCCCGGAGTACACGGCTGAGTTCATTAAATGGGAAAGCTGGCCTGATAAAGTTCTCTGGGCATATCTCCACTCACCTGAAACTTTTGACGAAGCCTCTGTTTTCGCACAGGCCGACACGTTGACGTCAGGCCGTTACTGGAACCGCTGGGATGGCCTCCCGCCACGCCGCATCACCGTCACGGAAAAACACACGCGGGCGCTGCAGGACGAACTGTGCGACTACTACTGGCCCATCCGAGGACACTGCCGATCAGCACCACAGTGAGTGTTGCTCTTCTTGAAAGACCCAGCAGTCGTCCCAACAGCGATCCTCCGATGCTGCCGGTTGAAGAAATCGGCAGCATGACGAAACAGAGCACCGCCACAAACGTGGCGTTTCGCATCCAGCGATTCTGCCTGATCAGTGAACTGCCTTCCTGCACAGCAGATTTCAGCCTGTTTCCCAGCCAGGGAACATGAAACAACGCTCCGGCATGCCACGTCAGGATAACGGCCCACACGGCATCCAGATACAGCACCAGCAGTGCGAGCTGAATGGCTGAAAACCCGGCCGGTTGATTCGCAGAGTCTCCGCCCAGAATGATCAGACGACCGGCAACCAGAGAGGCCGCCACTGCCACAACCAGCTTCCTGACCAACGAAACGCCTCCCCACAGCGCGGCAACGGCAAACAATGCGACACTCGACCAGACGGGAAGTGTCAGGGTTGCAATGGCCGCAGCTCGGTTTTGTTTCCAGAGATCGTCCGATTCGTGTTCCAATGACATGGTGAGTCGAATCGATACATTGGTTGCCGGGTCCTCAGGCGTCGAGGATTCCAGTATTGCGGAAGACTCAGAATCCGAGTTCGGACGGACCAAAGGGACACCCTGGATTGGAGAATGTGCGTTCACGGTCGGTGCATCCAGCCTTTATGTCACGGAGTTTCGGAACGCCGGGAGTCCGGTTCTCTCGCATTATCTTCGGTCAATGTCTGACGGCGCTCACGCAGAACATATGTCGGAGGCCCGTACAAATTGGAGTGTTCAACCACCTCCCACTTCTCCACAAGTCGTTCGTAATTGTGTGGCTTCGTTCGTCGGTCCGCAACGTCCTCCCAGAAGTTGTGCGTCGCGACTCGAACGTTCGCCAGATGCGTGCCGGACAGGTTTGCGTCAGTAATGTCGGCCTCTGTCAGGTCGGCGCCGCGGAGATCGGCACCGCGGAGATCCGCCCGAGCCAGTTTTGCGGCATGCAGGTCAGCGTTGTTGAATTGTGAATTCACGACGCGAGAAGCCTCCAGGTGAGCGTCAGTCAGATTCGAGTAACGCAGGTCACTTAGCTCAACATCGCCAAGAACTGCTCCTGTCAGGTTCGCTCCATATAGATCTGCATGAATTAGCCTTGCGTTGAGAAAACAACATTCCTCCAGAACGGCTTCCTTCAGCACAACGTCCACCAGATCCGCTCCACGAAACGACACTTCCGTTGCGTCAGCCCTGGTCAGCTGCGCCTTGATCAGCACGGCATCAACAAATGAAGCTCCCTGCAGACGGGAGTTCGTCAGATCGGTACTGATCAGGTCCGCCTTCGAAAAGTCAGCGTCTGGCGCGTTGATGCCAACCAGCGACGACCAGCTCAGGTCAGCCTGATCAAAACGTGCGCAGCACAGATCTGCTTTCGTCAGGTCGCAGTGGTCGGCAGTGGCCCCGGTCAGCACAGCATTTGAAAGATTGACATCCTTCAGAGAGGCATGCGACAGCACCGCAGCAACGAGGTCGCACTCCCGCAGATCCATGCCATCCAGAATGGCCTGCTTCATGTTGGCGCCATAGAGACATGCTCCCTTCAAATTGAAATCCCGCAGATCGACGTCCTCCAGATCGAAATATTCGTAGGGGTTTTCCTTTTGCCAGTCCGCGATGGCCTGTGGACCGCCGTTCAGGATTTGCAGATGTTCGGGATTGGCCATATCAGGTGTCCTTTGCTGAGTCCGGATTCGACGAAACGGACGAAGTCTCCGACCTGAAAACCGCCCGCGTCCTTTGTCACAATCTGAGCCGCTGGCGTCAGCCGGGGCCCTGGACGATTCAGCCAACGCGACTCAACCAGTCCGACGCGAGCGTATGCGGAGCGAAGTCAGTAGCGTTTCAGCTGAGTGGTCGGCTTAATTTTTCGGTCCTGTTTCCCGGTTGTGACAACGCCACGAGAACAGTTCTGCGGAAGATTACCAGGTCGAATTTCCGAAATACGGCTTGCTCACATTGCGTATCGCATTTGGTGTGCCAAAACTCTGGCCAGAGGCACAACCGGCGGTTTGCCATGCCTGATCGCCAGGAAGATTCGGGCGACGATTGCGGATTGTGTGCGAAACGCCACACTTGAGCGGCACCGCACATCATCTATCGCCCCCCCCGGACCACAGTGTCTAAGTTTATCGGAAAGCGAACCGTGCCCGGCCAGGACGTATCAGAACAGAACATGGATGACGCCGCTCGATTGCGTGCTGTCCTCTATAGCGCCGTTGATGGCGTGATCACAATCAATGAACAAGGAATCGTCGAAGCGGCAAACCCTGCGGCAGAAAAGCTGTTTGGCTATACGGTCGCGGAAATGGTCGGCCGCAACGTCAGCATGTTGATGCCATCGCCCTATCGGGAAGAACACGACGGTTACATGGCGAACTATTGCCGCATGGGTGAACGCAAAATCATCGGCATTGGCCGAGAAGTCAAAGGTCGCCGAAAAGATGGTTCCTCTTTCCCAGCGTATCTGGCAGTCAGCGAAGTGCGGCTTGGTCATCACCGCATTTTCACAGGTTTCGTTCACGATCTCACCGATCTACGAAGAGTCGAAGAACAGGCCACACAGTTGGGCCGCATCCTGGAGGAGTCCCTGAATGAAATCTTCATCTTTGATGCCGAAACGCTCAGGTTTCTGCTGGTCAATCGTGGTGCGCTCGCGAACGTCGGTTACAGCGATGAAGAGATGTCGCGCTTGACGCCCGTCGACATCGAGCCTGAATTCACCCTGGCACAGTTCCGAATTCTGTTGGCTCCGCTGACGACTGGAGGGAGATCAGTTCTGCAATTTGAGACTGTCCATCAGCGACGCGATGGCACGCGGTACAATGTGGACGTCCGATTGCAGAAGACCGAATGGGAACAGCGTGAGGCATTCGTTGCTACCATCATAGATGTCACGGCACACAAACGAGCAAAGGCAGAACTCGCCAGACGCGATGTTGAACTCGAATTTATGGTCGAGCATCTGCCGGCAGCGGCTGCTTACGTCGACCTCAATGAGGGCAATGTTCGTTTCAACCAGGTCATTAAGGAAATCACGGGGTACGCTGCGTCCGAACTGACAGAATTGGACGAGTGCTTTACTCGACTGTTTGGTGAGCAAGCGGCAGTCGTTCGTGCGCAGTACGAGGACTATCAGAAGACGGCGGCTGACGAGCCACTCCGTCTGCAAATCTGCAGAAAAGACGGGGCTGACTCCGTCGTGGAGTTTCGTGGCTACCGGTATGACGACCACGAGATCTGGCTTATCAATGATGTGACCACACGCGACCGACAGGAAACGGAGCTTCGAATCCGCGAGCGAGCGATTCAGGAAGCAAATGAGGGAATCCTGATTGCCGACGCAACCATTGAAGGTCATCCCATCATATTTGTGAATCGCGCTTTTGAAGTCCTCAGCGGATACTCAGCGGAAGAATCCATGGGTCTTGGCTGCGAGCTGTTGTGCGGAACAGATCCAGACGAAGAGTCACGAGAAAAACTCAGGACGGCAATCGCCAACCAGGAAGATTTTCGCTGGACAGTACAATGCGTCCGTAAGGACGGGCCAGCGTTCTGGAACGAGATCTCGATTGCTCCTGTGAGGTCGGCGGATGGCAATGTCACGCATATTGTTGCGGTGATGGAGGACGTTTCGGATCGAAGGCAGGCTCAACAAATGCTCCTGCAGTCGGAACGGCTTGCTGCGATCGGGCAAATGGTCACCGGGCTTGCGCATGAGAGTCGGAACGCACTGCAACGTGCACAGGCCTGCCTGGACATGTTGTCCCTGGATCTTGAGGATCAACCGGAACAACTGGAGCTGACGGAAAAAACACGCAGAGCTCTTCAGGATCTCTACCGGCACTACGAAGAAGTGCGGAATTATGCGGCACCGATAAACCTTCAACGTCGCCCCACAGATCTCGCAAAGCTGTGGCGGAGCACCTGGACGAACCTTGAGGAATTTCGTTACGGTCGCGACTTTCAACTGGTCGAATCAATCACCGCGTCGACACTTGTCTGCAGTATCGATGATCACCGCATCGAACAGGTCTTCCGAAACATCATGGAAAATGCGCTGGCCGCGTGTTCTAAGCCCGGATGCCTGACGATTACGTGTACTGCTCTTGACGACGCCGGCTGTGACAGTGTCAGAATTGCATTCCAGGACAACGGGCCTGGAATAGACGCGGAAGCGGCGGCGATGGTGTTTCAACCATTTTTTACCACCAAACAAAAAGGCACGGGACTCGGTATGGCGATCGCTAAGCGAATCATCGACGCCCATGGCGGTCGGATTGAACTTGGTGCCCCGTCTCCGGCAGGTGCGGAAGTTGTGGTGGTGTTGCCGGTCAATTCGTAGGACGGTTTTCAGACTACCTGTCCGCACGAGTTGCGAAGGAATGAAACTCTGTGCAAAAGTTCCGTCCGGTTCACAGCCTCCTGGGGCGGTGTCGTGGAAGCACCCGGGATGTATTTCCGCTCATGTTTTGTTCAGGCGACGCTGAACCATTTCCGCAAGGTCACCGGCGCCCGCATCGATGACGTACTGTCGTTCATTCGAATCGATTGGCTCCATCGTCTGAAGCTGTGATTGCAGGACGCTTTCATCGGCTTCCGAGGCGTCCTGGGGCCTCTTGCCAATACGCCCCCTCAGTTCTCCAGGACCGGCCTCGCATTTGATGATCAGGAACGGGACACCAAGAGCGCCGGCCAGTCCCGAAAATCGATCTCGTTCAGTTCGCTTCAGAAACGTCGCATCAACAACCACAGGAAAGCCCGCATCAATCACTTGGGTCGCGGTCCCTGCCAGGCAATCGTAGGTCGCGGCGGTCGCTTCCGCAGAATACATTTTTGACTTCAGGTCAGTTGACGAACGCGCTTCGGGAGCCAGGCCATACAGACGTTTTCGTTCCACATCAGACCGGATTCGAACTGTGTCCGTAAATGGCCGGATTCATCAGGCCGGCAATCAGAGTGGAGTGCGCCGCTGCCATCACAGAGTCTCAGGACCGCAGAAGACTGGAATGCTCTGCGTCGTAGTCCCGCATTTCGTGTGCCGAGTTGTCCACCGCAACACATGATCTCAGCCAGACTTAGTGCCTTGACCGGAAGCGTGTCAAATCTGCACGCCCGACGGCAAGGAGTGTGCGTCAACGCACAGCAGTCAGGCGGGCCGCGAGTGTTTATTTTCCACATGGTCACACAGAACGCCGTACCATCTGAGAAAACCAGAATCAATCCTGCCGATTGGCACGTCGCGTGCGACTCACTTGATTCCTTACCCGTGTTAATCGTCGGTCACCGGAAGCAGGCTGCCAGTCATGTCCCTCCCACATTCGACCTTTCGCCTAAACTGCTGTGGAGGTCAGGCGATGAACGAAACAATGACCAAATCTGAATCCACCTCGCCGCGCCAATGGTTCGAAAAAGGTCCGTTTGCCTTGTCCTGTTCAGGAGGATAGTGTGGAGGTTGAACTGACGAAAGGCGTCATGGCCACCACGCTGCCGAAGGCTGAGAAACTGAAAACGAAGAACATTGCTGACAACGGTGATACTGTCACTGCATACCGCCAGTTCAGGCCGGATGCTGCGTCGACTTTCCATGGGCCGTAAACGTTTTCGTGAACTGGAGGCATTTAAAGGCCTCCGGTTCTTTGTCTCGTCTGATGCAATACGCACCCAATCGCAAATTAGAAATTCAAAACTGTGTCTGATCCGGATCCCATGAATCTCCTCCTCGTCGAAGACGAAGACGATTTCCGAGAAACGACGGCTCGTTGGATGACTCGAAAGGGCCACAACGTTGGAGAAGCTCCCAATGCTCAGGAAGCACTGGCACTGTTTGACCGGCAACATTTTGATGTTGCGGTGATCGATATGAACATGCCGGGCATCTCCGGAGTCGAGTTACTTCAGCGAATGAAGTCTGCCGACATCGATACAGAAGTGATTATTCTGACAGGGCAGGGAACTATCGATTCCGCCGTTCAGGCCATGAAGATGGGCGCCTGTGACTACCTGACCAAGCCGTTTCCACTCGGGGACCTGGAACAGCGATGTCGACTGGCGTGGGAGCGTGGTCGACTGGGCAAGGAAAATCGTCAGCTGAAGGCAGTCATCAAACGCCAGAAACCGAAGACAAAAATGGTGGGAGAATCGACCGCCATGAAGGACGTGTATCGGCTGATTGAACGCGTTTCTCCCACAGACAAAGCTGTGCTGATTCAGGGTGAAAGCGGAACTGGCAAAGAACTGGTGGCTCGTTCGATTCAGGAACACAGTCTGCGAGCGGACAAGCCGTTTGTCACCATCAATTGTGCAGCCCTGCCGGAAAACCTTGTCGAGAGCGAATTATTCGGACATCAGAAGGGTTCATTCACAGGGGCAACCAGCGAGAAGCCGGGCCTGTTTGAGGTTGCTGACGGTGGCACCATGTTCATTGATGAGATCGGCGAACTGCCACTGTCTCTGCAGCCGAAACTGCTGCGAGTCCTGGAGGATGGATCGATGCGTCGCGTCGGATCTCACAAGGAACGACGTGTCGACGTCAGAATCATTGCCGCGACAAACCGTGATCTGGCAGAAGATGTCAATGGCGGGGCGTTTCGCGAAGACCTGTACTATCGTATTAATGTCATGTCGCTGAAACTTCCCCCGTTGCGCGAACGGGACAAAGATGTTGAATTGCTGGTCACTCATCAGCTGGGGCCGGACTGGGAAATCGAAGATGATGTTCGAGCAGCTCTGACTGGATATCGGTGGCCAGGGAACGTTCGCCAGTTGATGAACACTCTTGATCGAGCAACCGTTCTGGCTGACAACAACACCATCACTGTCGACGATCTCCCGGGCGAGATTGTGAATGGGCCGAACGCACACGGTGAACATGTTCTGCGAGTTGCCCACGACACATCACGGCTTGATGAAATCGAAAAAGCTCATATCATTGAGATTCTGGAACGCGAAAAGGGAAATAAGGCCCGGGCAGCCCGGGCACTCGGGATACACAGACGAAAGCTCTATCGGTTGCTGGAACGGTTCGACCTGCACAAACCGGAACTCCCGACCGAACGCTGACCCCTCGTGCACGGCGACATCGATGAGTTCAGATCCAACAACCGAAATCCTGCGGGCGGAACATACAGCTCAGGCAATTCAGGCTCGGCTTAGCAGTGCCAATCGGCATAGTTACCTGCGAGACTTCGTGTACGGCGGGATTGACGGAGGGGTTACCACGTTTGCAATCGTTTCTGGTGTCGCAGGCGCTGGTCTTTCCTCCGGCGTCGTGATTATTCTTGGTCTCGCCAATCTGGTGGGCGACGGATTCAGTATGGCTGCCAGCAATTACCTGGGTTCCAGGGCGGACCTGCAGTTGCTGCAGAAGGCACGCCGGGCGGAAGAACAGCACATCGAAAAATACCCGGATGGCGAACGTGAAGAAATCCGTCAGCTTCTGGCTGCCAAAGGATTCAGCGGCGAACTTCTGGACGAGGCAGTCAGAACCATCACGGCAAATAAAAAACTCTGGGTCGACACGATGCTGCAGGAGGAACTGGGCCTTTCGCTGGACCGCCCGAATCCGGTGCGAGCTGCCGTCGTCACGTTTCTCGCGTTCGTGGCCATCGGTTTTCTGCCGCTGATTGCGTTTCTGGCAGACTACATTCTGAGTCCCGGACAGTTAAGACCATTTTTGACCAGCACGATTCTCACAGCGGTCGCCTTCTTTGCCGTGGGAGCCGCCAAATCACGTTTCGTGGACGAATGCTGGTATCGATCCGGGCTTGAGACACTGTTCGTCGGTGGAATCGCGGCGGTGTTAGCGTTCGCTGTCGGCATGTTGCTTCGAGATATTGTGGTGTGATCCGCGACGAGCGGATTGACGTTGCACCTCTATAGGGCACTGCGCGACTGACCTTCCTTCAACGATTTATCCACCGGGACGTCACCTGCTACGGCCTACTCTTTCTTCGATCACGACACCATCTTCAATCCGGTCACCAGAATACAGAATTATCCGGTCGCCGGCGTTCAGCCCGGACACAATTTCGGTTTCATTGTCATTGCGATGACTGAGTTCGGATTTCTCGTCGTCGGTGTACGACACCGGATCGTCACACGGACATTGGCAAGCCCTCCGTGGAACTCCTGCGGTATGCAAACGATTATCGCATCGTTGTGCTGGACTGTGTCTTTGGATTCGTGCAGGAATGGAAAGCGGAGCGTGCACCATCGCACACTGTCTGCATAACGCACAGCGACAACGAACAGCAAGTGTGCGGGATCAGGAAGTTTGCCGGCGTTTCCGTCACTGTGCGAATCGGTACGCTAACTGCATTTCATAGCTGCGGCTCTGGCGTATCTGCGGAAAGTGGAATTGCATGGCGTAAGCCTGTTTTGTGGCATCGGTGAACGTTGTCGTGAAGCGGAAGAGCTCTATCGGGACATGAAACTGGCTGGTGTTCTGGACAAGACGGTCATGGTCTTCGGGCAGATGAACGAACCTCCGGGAGCTCGCTATCGAGTTGGCCATGCGGCTATGACGATGGCTGAGTACTTTCGAGATGACTGCCGGCAGGACGTGTTACTGCTGATTGACAACATCTTTCGGTTCATTCAGGCCGGGATGGAAGCATCTGGACTGATGGGCGAACTGCCGTCGCGAGTCGGCTATCAACCTACTCTGGCTTCGGACCTGGCGGGACTGGAAGAACGCTTCTGCACAACCGCCAGTGGTTCCATTACCTCTGTGCAGGCGGTGTATGTTCCCGCCGACGACTTTACCGATCCTGCCGCCGTCCACACATTCGCTCATCTCTCATTCAGCGTCGTGTTGTCGCGAAAACGGGCCTCAGAAGGACTGTACCCGGCCATCGATCCCCTGGAATCCGGTTCCAAGATGCTGATGCCGCCGGTTGTTGGCGATCACCACTACCGCGTCAGCCAGGATGTGCGTCGCACGCTTGCTCAATACGAAGAGCTCAAAGACATCATCGCGATGTTGGGGCTGGAAGAACTCTCACGGGACGATCGCCGCACCGTGAATCGGGCTCGACGACTGGAGAGATTTCTGACTCAGCCGTTTTTCACGACGGAACAGTTCACAGGACACAGCGGCCGAATGGTCCCGTTGAATCAGACGTTGAGTGGTTGCGAACGAATTCTTAACGATGAATTCGCGGATTTCCCTGAACGCGCGCTGTACATGATCGGTGCCGTTGATGAAGCACTTACGGAGGCCGTATCGTGATACATCTTCAGGTGTTGCTGCCGACGGAAGTCCTTGTGGATCACATGGTTTCGAGAGTTATTGCCGAAGCGGAGAACGGTTCATTCTGCCTGCTGCCACGGCATGTTGATTTTGTTGCATCGCTGGCTCCGGGGATTCTGACCTACACCGACAAAGATAATCGTGAGCGATACGTGGGACTGGCAGAAGGTGTCCTGGTCAAGAACGGCAGAGATGTTCTTGTATCTGTCGAGCACGGGGTTGAGGGGGACAACCTAGGCGAGTTGCGAGATATCGTCAGCTGCCGTTTTGAAGCGATTGATGAACGGGAGCGCCAGGCGGTTTCGGCGGTAGCACGTCTGGAAGCGGATTTTGTCAGGCGTTTCCTGGCACTTGAGGAGCGACCGCATGTCTGACGGTGACTTCAGGGACGTTGACAGGAAAACAGCCGGGACTGACGGGGACCGCAGCGAAGTTAATTCTCACAGCGAGGTTCAGCGGCAGGTTACGGATCTGATCGGGCGGAAAGAGGATCGCCGGCTTCGTGCGAAGATAGAACAGCACCAGCGTGTTTGGTTTGGACTTGGCATGTTTGGCCTGGTGGGCTGGTCGGTGACAATTCCTACGATCGTGGGTGCAGCGGTCGGCATGTGGATCGACGATCGATGGGACGGTCGCCAGTCATGGACTTTGATGCTGCTGCTTGGCGGACTGATCATGGGCTGCCTGAACGCATGGCGCTGGTTACGGGACGAAAGTCAGGTGCGATGATGAGTGACCCCCCGGCCGCGAGGCCTTCCCTGGCGACATCTTCTATCTGCACTCACGCCTGCTGGAACGATCGACGCATCTTTCTGAACGGCTGGGAGGCGGGTCGTTGACGGCCCTCGCGATCGCGGAAACAAATGCACAAAACCTCGCCGCCTACATTCCCACCAACCTGATTTCAATCACGGACGGCCAGATTTACCTGTCGCCGGAGTTGTTTCAAAAGGGAATGTTGCCAGCCGTCGATGTCGGCCGTTCGGTGTCACGAGTCGGCGGCAAGACGCAGCTTCCCGCTTACCGGGCCGTCGCCGGTGATCTTAGACTGTCGTATTCGCAGTTCGAAGAACTGGAGGCGTTCTCACGGTTCAGCAGCCGACTGGACGAACAGACGCGGGCCACGCTGGAACGTGGTCGACGCGTTCGTGAGATCCTGAAACAGCCGCAGTATCAGACCAGAACAGTGCCGGAGCAAATCGCCGCGCTGCTGGCCGTCACCGAAGGGCTACTGGATGCCGTCGAACTGCCACAGATTGACAGTGCTGAAGCCAATATCCGAGCAAACGTCTTGACCAGATTGCCGGATATCTGCGAACGAATCACGGACGGACAGCAACTCACGGTCGCTGGTCGACAGGAACTGCAGGACCACATCCGCAACGCGGTGGACTTTGCTGCAACGGAAAGTGTTTCCGATGCAAACTCTTGAAACACTCAAACGCAGTATCAAAATCGCTGATGACCTCGCCGGAGTGGTACGAACGATGAAAACAATGGCAGCAGTCAGCATTCGCCAGTACGAAACGGCGACTGAGTCATTGGACGTCTATTCCCGCACGATCGAAACCGGGCTGCGGATGGTGCTGCACGGACTTCCCGGCGGCGGTCGGAACAGTGTCGCGTCCGTTTACGCAGGAACATCTCAAACAACAGTGGCCCTGGGGATAAACGCCGTCACGAATCCAGCAACTGACGCTCCGGCCGTGCACGTGTCTTCCCGTACCAAATTGCACGACTTGAAGTTCGATGTCAATGAGCAGCAGAATTCAACCACCGGTCACGTAGGAGCCATTATCTTCGGATCTGACCAGGGAATGTGCGGTCAGTTCAATGAACAGATTGCACACTTTGCCGTCGACTCATTTGCAGCAACAGAAAACGCAGCACTGAAATTTGCTCCGGTACTGTGTGTCGGTCACCGCGTGTCCGATAAACTCACCGGTGGGGGAATCGATGTGAAACGTATCTTTCGGCTGCCTGATTCTGCCAGTGGGATCACGTCACTGGTTCAGGACCTGCTGCCGGCCATCGACCAATGGCGGCAGGCGCACGACATCGCACGAATTCTTGTCTTCCACAACCGCCGACTGTCTGCGTCCACATGGCGACCCTATGTCATGCAGCTGCTGCCACTTGTTCCGGAACGACTCACACAACATGTTCATGAAGACGCAAACACCGCAAATCGCACACTGCCAATGTGGACGATGGACACCAGCATTCTGTTCTCTCGACTGGTGCAGCAGTTCCTGTTCGTCTCACTTTTCCGAGCCTGTGCTGAGTCGCTCGCGGGTGAAAACGCGAGTCGTATTGCTGCCATGCAGGCGGCCGAACGCAACATCAGGGATCGACTGCAGCTGCTGCGATCCGACTACGCCACGCGTCGACAAACGACGATCACCGAGGAACTGCTGGACGTGGTGACAGGATTTGAGGCACTGAAGCAGAATTGACGCTCCGAAGCCGGGGATGCTGTCCTCCGCGAAAACCCATGCCCATCGTGTTCGCTCCGAAAGCGACTTCCGTGAACTGAGAGCTATAGCAGAGCCTGCTTCCTGCTGCGTGAGGCAGGGTTTCACGCACCGCCATCGGGAGCTGGCGCCCGGGACGGAATTCCGACTTCGTCTGGGTGTTGGCATCGAACCAACCGCGTACCGTTTGGCAGACGGATAAGAGTGTCCGTCCAGTCGTGGTCCTGATACGCATAACGAATCTGCAGACCTCGCACCGTGCCACTCAGCAATCGCGATTGTGCAGAACTCAGGCCCGCTGGCCCCGTCTGTGCATAAGCCTCCACGCTGCCTTTCTCCTGCACGGACAGAATGGAAGTGCATGCGGCCAGATCTTCAAACAGACGTGCGAGATCGTCGTCAGAAAGCACAGCTTCGCACATCGGTGGCATCGGCGGACCATCTGAAAATTCCGGCAGTGGCTGACTGTCTGACGTGCTCATCAATCGTTTTCCTGTGGAGTACCGGCGCGTCAGCGGGGCGTTATTATCGGCGTGTTTACAAGTGCTGCGTCTGCATCATCGATGACGGCCGCCGCCTGTGGACTGAGTTGATCCAGTGCTGCAGACGGGGCATGGCATTGGGTGCAATTGGTAAACCACGGATGAGTGGTTCTGAGCCCCTGGCGAGCGATCGTTCCATGACAGCTCATACAATCATCGCGCAGCCATGTTGTGTGTGGAATTGTCGGAGGTGCCCTTTCGAACGCACGAGTCCCCGACCGCGACAGGCCAACAAAGCTGTTGGGTGTTTCGCCTGCCGTCTCGAACGGACCACTGGACGTGGCTTCGACGTGGCACTGTGTGCAGCTGGAAAAGTGTGGGTGGCTGATCTTTGTCGCGATGCGTTCGCCGAGCTTCATTCCCTGGCCATGACAGGCCAGACAGCTGTTTGCAGACTGTTGCTCAATCTTATGCGGAATCACGGGGGGCGCACCGTCGAACGCCCGATTAACGGCGCGGTCCGCAATGGCGGCGAGTTTCATCACGTGAGTACGAGTCACGGGATCAAGTCGCGATGGACGCTGATATTTCAGATCCTTCAGATGGCTGGACCGGTCTGAGTTGGGACTGAAGTGCGATGTGTGCATCGCAGAGTAAGAAGCGGCCGGCTGGACGTTCGTTCGAGCCGTGAGATGAGAGTTATCAATTCGCCGGGCGGACACTGGTACTTCCGTGTAGCCTTTCAGGATCCCCAGAAGGTAACCGACAAGGGCCATGCCAAGCACAATTGCTCCGAACAGAGACAGTGATCGCCGGGCCGTCACGGGCGGCGAGTGTTCCGGCATAGGCAGTCCATTCGCATCTGCGGATTCAGACATAGCTTACACCTTCACCCGAGAAATTCGCGCCGCACACTTCTTGTAGTCAGGCTCTTTGCTGAACGGACAATGTGCTTCCAGAGTGAGCATATTGATCATTCGAGTTTCATCAAAAAACGGCACGAACAGATGGCCCGGAGGACAACTCGCCCGTCCGTCAATCCATGCCGGTAATTCCAGTGTGCCGCGGCGCGTTTCCAGTCGAACTGTTTCACCTGACTGGATGCCAAACTCTACGGCATCGTCACAGTTAATCTCGACATACGCAGACGGCATCGCACGCTTCAGTTGCGGGATTCGCATTGTCATCGTGCCCGTATGCCAGTGCTCAATGACGCGGCCGGTGTCCAGCCAGAACGGGTATTCCTCATCCGGCATCTCGGGTGGTTCAACATACGGTCGGAAGAAAATCTGAGCTCGATCGTCACCGGTCGTCGAATGATAGAACTGAATGCCCTTGCCTTTTTCGACGAAGGGATCCGACCCTTCGACAAAGCGGTAGCGTGTTTCACGCCACGTACCGTCGTCCTGTTCGACGACCGGCCAGCGCAGACCGCGGGCCTTGACCAGCTCCTGATACGGAGCCACATTCTTGTGTTTGTACGACGTAAACTGCCGGTACTCTTCAAACAGACGTTCATCGACATTCTGATCGTAGTAACGCTCCCAGTCCCAGATCGGCAGTTCTTTGCCTGCCGCGTCCTGCTGGTGGAACAGGAACCGCCCGTCTTTGTCCTTCATGCCGGGATGCCCGAGTTCCATCAGCCGATGAGCCACGGCAATGGTCTGCCAGCAGTCGTCTCGCGCATCGCCCGGCGGCTGCACCATGCGAAACCACTGCTGAGTCCGTCGTTCCGAGTTGCCAAACACGCCGTTCTTTTCCACCCACAGAGATGACGGCAGGATCAGGTCGGCCAGTTCGGTCGTGGCGGTCGGGTAGACATCGGAAACTATCAGAAACTTCTCGGGGTGCTTTGCCTTGTCCAGAAACAGCTTCTGAAGATTGGGCAGCGATTGTCCCGGGTTCGTGACCTGCACCCACATTGTGTCCAGCGCGCCTTCGGTATCAGGCGGACTGCAGAATTTTTCCCACATCAAAACGGTGTGGTAACCGGGCGTGGCGTTGATCCGTCCTGCAGGAATATTCCACAGGTCTTCTGCAATACCGGCGTGTTCGGGATTGTTGACAACCATGCCGCCAGGCAGGGTGTGTGCCAGCGTACCAACCTCGCGAACCGTTCCGCACGCCGATGGTTGCCCGGTCAGACTCTGCGGCCCGTCTCCCGGATTACCCCAGTGTCCACTGAGCAGGTGAATGGCGTGGACGAGGTTGTTGATCGCCGTGCCCTGCGTGTGCTGATTCATGCCCATGCACCACAGGCTGGTGATCTTCTTTGACCGGTCGGCAAACAGCTTGCCCAGCAGACGAAGCTGTTCGACACTCAGGCCGCTGATTTCTGAAACGTACTCTGGCGTGTATTGCGAAACGGCTTCCTTGTACTGGTCAAAGCTGATGGCTTCGCCCTTCAGTGATGCAGGCGTTCCCGGGCCGCGGAAGTTGCAGTACTTTTCAACGAATTCCTGCGAATACGTTTCTGAATCAAGCAGCTGCCACGCGATGCAATTGGCAATCGCCAGATCTGACTGCGGCTGCATGATCATGACGTGATCGGCCTGACGGGACGTTCTCGTTTCCCGAGTTGTCAGATCAATCAATGTGACTTCCTCGCCGCGCAGTCTGCGGTCCACGACGCGGCTGAACAGAACAGGGTGCATCTCAGCAAGGTTGTTGCCCCACAGAATCAGCACGTCCAGATTGTCCAGGTCATCAAAGCAGTTGTATGGCTCATCCACTCCGTACGTGCTGATGTATCCCGTGACGGCGGACGCCATACACAACCTGGCGTTGGGGTCGATCATGTTGCTCGACAGGCCACCCTTCATGAACTTGTTGGCGGCATATCCTTCCGGAATGGTCCACTGGCCCGAACCATAGAATGCAAACCTGTCCGGTGCAGCGTTGATTCGACGGGCGATCGTATCGATCGCCTCTTCCCAGCTGATGGGTGTCAATTCTCCATCTTTGCGAAGCAGCGGAGTTGTCAGACGATCTTTGCCATACAGGATCATACCGGCGTGATAGCCCTTCACGCACAGTAACCCCTTGTTCACAGCTGCCTGACGGTCGCCGGTAACGGCGACGACTTTCCCGTCCCTGACTCCCACCTGAACATGACAACCAGTTCCGCAGAAACGACACGGGGCCTTGTTCCATTCGACGTTTGGCAGAATCGGTAGATCTGTTCCACCAGGTGGCGTGGCTGATTCAGGTGGTGCATCCGCGAATGAAAGGTCGTGCGCCATTCCCGCTGCGACACTCATGGCGGTGGCCTTCAGAAAGGCACGGCGGTCGGTCTGATTTTCCATTTTCAACGCGGACCCTGATAAGGACAACACAACTATTCGTATGAACTGACTTCGCGGCCGGCAGACTTCTTACGTGTGAATCACGCACTTATAGACAATCGTTGCTTACTTCTTTTCCGCTGCAAACACCGCGTGATCGACAGGCTGTTGCACGTTTTCGGATTGTTCTTCGTCTTCGAAATTCATGAACGCCACTTCGACGTTTACAACCCCAGGCAGCTCTTCGACCCAGTGATGCCAGTAGCGCGCGGTCGAACCGTCTTCAGCCTCCAGAACAACAGGCAGACGCCGTCCCACCCGCTCGCCCAATTCGAACACCGGCACAGCACGAAGAGCCTCTTTGATGGCATAAACACCAGACGAACCGTCCGGCAGAGTGATGACAAAACTGCTGACCCACATTAAGGCGAGACCTTCCGTCTGAAGAATTCTTATTTCGGAACAAGCTGAACGAATGGCGAATTGCGTGCCCAACGGCGTGAATGATGAATTCGTTCGAGTCTTCGGACCTTCCACAGAATCCCTGCTATGCGATTCGTCGCGCACAACTTCACTTGCGCGCCATAACGCACACCGAACGCCACATGTGCAACACATCGCACGGTGCACTGTGCAATGGCACGCATTTTGCCTTGGCAGAATGCCGTTGCCGACACATTGTCCGCAGTTAAATCCAGTCATCTGCAAGCAAGGAGTCGAGAACGTGCGGAAGCTGAGTGTCTCCGGCTACATCGTTGTCGGCACCCTGATTACGATGGCTACCGCCTTCGCCATTCAAAGCCAACGGTCCCGCGACGGGCACGTTGCCGACGCTGATTCCATCAATGAGACGGAAGCCGAATCAACCGCACCAAAGAAGCACGCAGTGATTATTCGTGAACCGACGCCGCCCGCAGGCGTGAAGACAGGGCAACTGGACAGCCACGGTCAACCCGTGAGTCTGTCATGCCGCAACTGCCACGATGTTCAGCCGGTGAACAGGGAGAATTCGGGGACTGAGCACCTGGACCAATTCCACCAGGGCCTCGTATTCAATCATGGAAAACTGGCATGCGTGTCATGCCATAATGCGCAGGACGGCTACACAACTCTGCATCTTGCAGATGGGTCGGCCGTTCAATACTCGGCGACCATGAAGCTTTGTGCTCAGTGCCACGGCACGCAGTTTCGTAACTACCAGCATGGAGCTCACGGTGGCATGGCCGGACACTGGGATTTGACCGTTGGGCCTCGACAGCGCAATCACTGCGTTGACTGTCATGACCCGCATGCGCCTCAGTTTCCCATGATGCAGCCGGCCGCGGGCCCCAATGATCGATTTTTACCAGCACAAAAGGATTCAGTTCATTGAGCCAGGATTCTCCACTACTGCCGATTCTTAACAACGAACCAACCGATCGACGTGGCGCACTAAAGGCCGTCGGTGCTACTCTGGGCATGGCGGCGTGGGCGACTGCGATGCAGCCGCTGGTGGAATGGTCGGAAGACCTGAACGTCGACGAGTTTCTGCAGAAGCACTATCGTGAACTGACTGCCGATCAGAAAGTTGCCGTATTCAAACGGCTTGAGGAAGACACGAAGCGCGACTACGGCGCCGATGTGTCAATCAGTGACCCACAGCCAATGCCGGGCGTCCAGTACGGTTATGCCCTGAACCTGAGTGTGTGCACCGGCTGCCGAAAATGTTCTGAGGCCTGTCACATCGAAAACAACCACGACCGCGCCACCAACAACTCGTATATCCGAGTCTTCGAAATGGAGAAAGGTGGCATCGACTTTGAAAAGGGCGATGCCACGTACGACCACCCGGTCCCGCAACCGGATAAATACTACATGCCCGTGCAGTGCCAGCAGTGTGAAAACGCGCCGTGCGTCACCGCATGCCCGATTGAAGCGACATGGCAGGAACCGGACGGAATTGTTGTTGTGGATTACAACTGGTGCATCGGCTGTCGCTATTGCGAAGCCGCCTGTCCGTATCATGCGCGGCGTTTCAACTGGGAGGCCCCGACAATCCCGGCTGAGGAGGTCAATCCGGATCAGGGATATCTTTCCAATCGAATCCGGCCGCAGGGTGTGATGGAGAAATGCACCTTCTGCCTGCATCGAACTCGCGAAGGCCGCATGCCGGCCTGTCTGGAAGCCTGCCCGACCGGCGCACGAGTGTTCGGCAATGTTCTGGATCCGGACTCAGAGATTCGCTGGGTAATCGAGAACAAACGTACGTTTGTACTGAAGGAAGAGCTCGGTACGAAGCCGAGGTTCTTTTACTTCTTTGATAAATAATGGCCCTATGGCCCCGCCCGTTTCCCGTCTCTCTAAAGCTGGACTCAGCATTGTCTGCCGTAACCCACGTAAACACGTCTCACTCTGACGGCTACCCTCGATTTCTGCGTCGGTGTTTTACCGAGGCGACTGACGGGCCATGGACCTACATCATCTGGATGGTCGCTTTGACGGCCGTTGCCCTGGTGGGTGCCAATGCGTGGGCCCTTCAGGTGCGTGACGGCATGGTGCACACAAACATGTCCGACCACGTCAGTTGGGGGCTGTACATCGCCAACTTCACGTTTTGTGTCGGACTGGCGGCGGGCGGTGTGATGATGGTCATTCCGGCCTACCTGTACGATGACGATGACATGCACGGACTTGTGATCATCGGTGAGTCCGTCGCTATTGCCGCCATTGTCATGAGTACTCTGAGCGTCGTCGTGGACCTGGGGCGTCCAGACCGCTTCTGGCACATGATTCCGGGGATCGGTAAATTCAACTGGCCGATGTCCATGCTGACCTGGGACATCCTGGTACTGAACGGTTACCTGTTGATCAACCTGCACATCGTGGGCTATCTGCTGTACATGCGTTATCTCGGTCTGCGACCGAATCCAAAGTGGTACGTTCCGTTTGTCATGCTGTCGATCGTGTGGGCCATCAGCATTCATACCGTAACTGCGTTTCTCTATTGCGGTCTGGGCGGACGTCCATTCTGGAACACGGCCCTGCTGGCACCACGTTTTCTGGCTTCTGCATTCGTGAGCGGTCCGGCATTCATCATTCTGGCGCTACGGGTGATGCGTCTTTCCACAAAATTCCATTTTCCACCGCAACCAGCCCGTACTTTGATTCAGATCATTCGGGTTGCCATGTGTG
This sequence comes from Fuerstiella sp., assembly GCA_029941865.1. Taxonomy (GTDB): domain Bacteria; phylum Planctomycetota; class Planctomycetia; order Planctomycetales; family Planctomycetaceae; genus Fuerstiella. Next base: position 19,434 of record JAPYTO010000020.1, read on the forward strand.
CCAACCTTCTAATGCTGTTCAGCGAACTGTTCACATTGTTCTACACCGGCGGAGGTCATGCAGCCGCAGCTCAACATCTGTTCTTTGGGTCGCACGGTAGCTACGGACTTGTTCCCTGGATCTGGACAGCCATGGTCCTGAACATTGTCGGCGCCATTCTGTTCTTTCTGCCGGCTGCACTGGAGCGAGGCTGGCTGCGAATTGTCGCCTGTGTCATGTGCATCGTCGGCATCTGGATTGAAAAAGGAATGGGACTGATCATCCCGGCATTTATTCCGTCGACACTGCATGAAGTTGTCGAATACTCGCCCAGCCTTGTCGAGTGGAAAATCACGGCCGGCATCTGGGCATTTGGCCTGCTGCTCCTGTCGGCAATGCTGAAGCTGATCGCCGCGGTCTTCACTTCACCATCGGAATCTGGCGGGATTCCCGAGTAGCCCAGGCGCGCGTTTGCAACTGTGCCGCTCAGTTGCCCGTCCTGAAGAATGTGCAGCACGTGCTCGAAGTGTGCGAATGCGTGCGGTATTGCTCACATTAATTCTGAACCGGTTTCATGTCAGCCTTGTGAATCTGCTCTGTTCAGCCGGCTGCAGACGATTACAGCGTTTTACGCTGACTTATGGCCGCGGCGAACGTATTTCCGCCTAAGAGAGTGGCTTTGCCACGAGCCCCACGACCACATCTTTTCGACAACTGCTCTAGGCCACACAACCATGACCTGAAATGTACTGTCTTACCCGATAATTCGCTGCCGCAGCGCAGAGTCCCGAATTCCGGCACTCTATTCGCAATTGCCAGACGGAGAACGCAACATGTCGACGACACGTTTGAGCAAATAACTCTGCTCTTCGTCGCAGCCACATACAGATTGCCTGCCAATGAATTTCCGCGTGCAACCGTCCGTAATCATCTTCGCCGTCGTGCTGCCCCACCTCTGCGGGACGGCCGTGGGACAACTCGATTTCGACACCGAGCCCATCAACTACAGCACGACGCCTGCACAGGACCCGATCGCGAAGCTGCAGCAGCAGATCGATGACGGGACTGCAGAGCTGGACTACGACAAAGAGACCGGCTATCTGAAGTCGGTGCTGCAGCACCTGAATGTGAATCCCTCGTCACAGGTGCTGATCAGTTCCAAGACCAGCTTTCAGCTACGAAAAATATCTCCCCAGCGACCGCGCGCAGTGTACTTCGGTGACGAATCGTACGTTGGCTGGGTGCAGGGAGGTGATGTCGTCGAGCTAATGGCGACGGATCCCGTTCAGGGACAAATATTCTACGCGCTTTCTCAGGAACGCAGCGAGCAGCCACACTTCATTCGTGACCGGGGACAGTGCACCGTCTGTCACGCGTCGTCCCGCACCCAGGGTGTCCCGGGCGGATTGGTCAGGTCTGTCTATCTGGACAGGAATGGTCAGCCACATTTCGGTGCCGGCACCTTTACCGTGGATCACAGCAGTCCGTTCAAGGACCGCTGGGGAGGCTGGTACGTGACCGGAACGCACGGTTCGTTGCGGCACATGGGCAACGTAATGTCACAGGATCGAGCGAATCCGGAGGATATCGATCGTGAGGCCGGGGCGAACGTCACCGACCTGAGCGAATTCGTTGCAACCGGTCCATACCTGACGCCGCACAGTGACATTGTGGCGCTCATGGTACTGGAACATCAGACTCAGATGCAGAACTACATAACGCGAGCCAGCTATGAAGCTCGATCGGCTGCGCACTACGATGGCGTGATGAGTTCGGCGCTCGCCCGGCCGGCCGGTTACATCAGCGCGACAACGACCCGCCGCATTGCGTCGGCAGGAGACAAACTGCTGCGTTACATGTTGTTCGCAGACGAATTTCAGCTGACATCACCTGTTCAGGGAACATCCGGATTCGCAACTGACTTTCAGTCTCCGGGGGTTCGAGACAGTCAGGGGCGATCGTTGCGGGATTTCGACCTGCAGACGCGATTGTTTAAATACCCCTGCAGCTACCTGATTTACTCACCGGCATTTGATCGGCTGCCGAAACCCGTGAAGCAATACGTATCGGAGCGGCTGCAGGAAGTATTGCTCGGAAATGACGACAGCGATGACTTCGTTCATCTGACCATCGACGATCGCAAGTCAATTCTGGAAATCCTGACGGAAACGAAACCGGAACTCTGGGAGTGAAGTCTCGACAGCCGGACAACCGGATCGCTCACCGCCTGGAAACGCATCATCAGCGACGGCCTCGGTTTGACACACTGGCGCAGCTTTCGACAGAAATGTGGCGCACACCCGATCAGTGTGACGGATCCGCCACTGTCGTGCGATATAGCACGGACAATGGTCCTGGCTGCTCGGTGTCTGAGACCTACCAGAATCGAGACTGTGCCGTCAGAGGCTGCATTTCGGACACCGTGGTCTTTTTTTCGGTGGCCCCGGCCTGATCTTTGCTGAAAATTGACTGTCGTGCCGCGTCTGCGGTTCGTGAAAACAGCTCGTGCGTACCTATTAAGTTGGTGAAATGGTTCGATTTCTATTGATCCCGACAGTTCTGATCGTCGCCCTGGCTGCTGCCGGAACCACGTCCGGGAATTCGTCTGATGAAGGTCAGGAGCTCGCCGGCGAATCGGCTGAAGTGTCTCGTGAGTCGCATGAGGCAAAAAGAAGCCTGGCGCCCGTGAGTGTTGCTGAAGCACGACGACAGGCATCGTTGCTGAACGAAACATACATGGCAACACTGCATGTCATTCATCAGCAGTACTTTGACAGAAACCTGCGTGACATTGTTCCGCCTCGAGCCATGGAAGACGTGTTCAAGCAGATTGACGAGCGAACTAAAGGCCAAACTCGATGGATCTCTGTGAATGCTCCCGCCATGAATGTTGATCACGAGCCAAAACCTGGCTTCGAAAAAGATGCCGCCAGGGCTCTTAACGGTGGCAGCAAAGAGTTCGAACGCGTAGAGAACGGACTCTATCACCGCGCTGCCCCAGTTAAGCTGTTCGCCTCATGTAACAGGTGTCACCTTTCTGCACTCAGCTCCCGCCGCACAGGTCGTATCGCAGCATTGGTGATCACACTTCCCGTCCGAAACAAGTAAGTCCCCGCCGTTTGTTCTTCCCGCTGTTACCTCCCCACCTCCGTCGCTGCCTGCAGCGATCTCCCGCCTCAATCCGGAGTCCCACCAATGAATTCTTCACTCACTCGCCGTCAGATTCTGTCTCGTGGACTTGCCACCAGTGCCGGAGTGTCATTTTCCGCACTGTTGACGCAGCGTGCCGTTCAGGGCGACATCAAAGACTATGAAAGCACGGAAGGAACCGCGAAGGGCGTGATTTTCATCTTCATGCCGGGAGGGATGTGCCACCAGGAGACCTTTGACCCCAAACCGTTCGCGCCGCTGGAGTACCGTGGCCCCATGGGCTCTGTGCAAACCAGTCTGCCCGGTATCCGCATTAACGAAACATGGAAGCAGACGGCACAGATTTTGGACAGGATCACAGTCTGCCGATCGATGACGCATGGCGAAGCCGCCCATGAACGGGGCACGCACAATATGTTCTGCGGCTATCGGCCCAGTCCCATTCTGAATTTCCCCAGCATGGGCAGTGTAATCGCTCATGAATACGGACCACGGAACAACCTGCCGCAATACGTCTGCATACCGAATCAGCCCAATACGTTTGCCGGAACGGGCTACCTGAGCAAAGCATACGCTCCGTTCAATCTTGGTTCAGATCCGGCCAGCAACAGCTTTAAGGTGCGCGATCTGACGCTGCCTTCAGGTGTGAACGACGCTCGATTCAACCGCCGCCGAAAAGTCCTGGACATGGTGAATGAACGATTCGTTTCAAATGAAAGCAGTGACTCCCTGGATGCAGTAGACACATTTTATGAGCGAGCCTATGGCATGATCGCGTCGCCGGCCGCCAGGGACGCTTTTGATTTAAACAAAGAAGAAGCAAAACTTCGTGACGAGTATGGTCGCAACACCGCAGGCGCCCGTCTGCTGCTGGCCAGACGTCTGGTGGAAGCCGGAAGCCGGTTTGTGACGGTGACGTACGGCAGCTGGGACATGCACAACAACATCTCCAACGGCATCAAAGCACAGGTGCCGGCATTTGATCAGGCGTTCGCACGGCTGATCCGGGATCTGGACGATCGAGGGCTGCTTGATTCCACCATGGTCTGTATCGCCAGTGAGTTCGGTCGCTCACCGAAGATCAACGCCAGTGCCGGTCGAGATCACTGGCCAAAAGTATCCAGCGTCGTGCTCGCCGGTGGCGGAATTAAACGCGGTCTTGTCTACGGCTCGTCCGATTCCACGGCCAGCGAACCCAACGAGAATCCGCTGGGCGTCGAAGACTGGGCCACGACAATCTATGATCGAATCGGCATCGTGGCCGACAAGGAGTTAATGGCTCCCGGTGATCGACCAGTGGAAATCGTCAATGGCGGCAAGGTCCGAAAAGACCTGCTCGCATAAAACGGACTGCTGCAGCGTCCAGGTGCTGACGTCACGGCAGTGTGGCGACGGCAGCAGCCTGATCAGCAAGCATCAGAATCTGATGTCATTGGCTCGTCTGTCATCGCTGATTCCACGGCATCTTTGCCAGGATCATGGCCATGCCGCAGGTGTCACTGATTCCGGCAATCACCAGTCCTGCGCCGACGAAGGCCGCAATGGCCGCCCACACTGGATGTAACACCCATCCAGACACAACGCCCATGACGACGAGTGAGCCGGCAGCGATGCGCACCTGACGCTCCAGTGAAATGCTCCTTTTCCCACGAACCACCGGCAGGCCGAGATCGTCCCACGCAACGGTGCCACCGGCGACATTGGCCACGTTGGTATGACCGGCAGCGATGAACGCTTCACATGCTTTCCTACCGCGGCTGTCAGAGCGACAGATAAGATACAACGGTTCGATATCGGAATCCCGGCCGAGAATCATCTGTTCAGGATCCAGTTCATTAAGCGGGATGTTCGTTGCCCCAACAGCGTGAATTTCACGAAACTCGGCCGGAGTGCGAACATCGATCAGGTCGACCTGATATCCCGCGTCGGACAGCTTCTGAACTTCAACAGGATCAATCGTTCTTACTTGAGTGCTGGTTTTCATGGTTCTGTCCCTTTCTAGAAGGCTCTGTGAAGACAACGTCCAAAATCCCGCCAGCGCCGTACCGGACACATCGCCCGAGATCCTGAACGCCGCATCGGGAAGCCGGCCTTGCAGCGCAGCCTGAAGAATATGACCAGGAATCCCTGTGGGGCAGAAAGGTTGCCCCTGTGTGTGGTGACGCAACGTTTGTGCCGAACTCAACAGGTGCCGCCGCTCAGCAGCAATCCGATCCTGCCGCAGTTGCCCTGCACAGGAATGTTCGAAAGGTCAGCGGAAACGCACAGGATCCAATACTGAAGGGATTCATGCGTATGAAACTGGAGGCTTCCAACCGAATTCTGGAAGGACTGGTCGTCGATGACCTGACGCTCGTCGTTAAGGGCTCTGAGGCCTTACTGAAGATGAGTGCCGCCGAAAAGTGGCGTGCGTCAAACGACATGATGTACCTGCAACGCAGTCGTGACTTCCGCCAAAGCGTGGAAACGCTTCGAAACAAGGCAACGAAACAGTCTATTGACGGAGCGGCCCTGGCATGGGTCGATGTCACGATGAGCTGCATACAGTGTCACGAATGGGTACGGAACGTATTGGTGGCCGATCTGCCCTCCGGCGTCATCGTTCCGGAGCCAGAAGAATGAGACCGAGGTCACAGCAGAAACGAGCGATTCTCCGTAATCCGTCATGAATCGAAGCCGCCTTAGATGAAAGGAAGAAGCCATGATCAACATCAAACGAATCCTGGTGCCCACGGACTTCAGTGAACCAGGTAAAACCGCACTCATCTACGCAGTCGCCTTCGCCGATCAGTTCGGTGCCGCTGTGGATCTGATGCATGTGATCGAACCGGTTCCCGCCGGCGCTCTGATGAGTTACCAGCCACTGGAGGAACTGAAACAGAGCCTGCGCGACGACGCAAAGACGCAGATGGAAAAACTTCATGCGGAGTGGGAGGATTACGCATTCCCTGTGAATCGAATCGTTGCTGAAGGCCATCCGTTTGTTGAAATCATTCGGCGCGCGAAGGACAGTGACGCAGACTTGATCGTCATGGGAACACATGGCCGCGGTGCCATCGCCCACATGCTGCTGGGCAGTGTCGCTGAAAAGGTGGTTCGGAAAGCCTCGTGCCCTGTGCTCACTGTGCGACATCCGGAACACGAGTTCGTCCACCCGTGAAACCTTCCCTGTATTTGCTGACCGGTAATGCCGCCGAGCTGAATGAACACTCGACGACAACCAACATCGCCAGGGACGAGTTACCGTGACTGCCCAGGAGCCGCAACCACACGGGGTGTCGGTACAGTTCGGCTGAATCAGCGGTGCGACAGCCACTGCACCACGACAAAGTCTTATGCTGCGTCTTTGGACGCATGGGCGGCGGCATGTGCATATCCCGCGGATCCCGCCGCAATAGCCAAAAACAGGTAATGAACGTGCTCACGCTGAGAAACGGTCCCCAGTACAGTAAGCAGAACTGCGGCAGCAAGATTCAGGACTGCCCCACCTCGATTGCCCAGATACCACAAGCCGGCCCCGGGAATAACGAAGCTGAGAACAGCAGCAATCGTGGAACGTGACATGGTTTTCGCTTCCTATATTTTCCAGGAACAGCCGTCGCCGGAACCGTTCAGTTCAGGCCGTCATAAGTTACGATCAGTGGATGATGTGTCCACGGCCGCCTGCACACCGACTCCCGAACGACCGCTTAGCAACGTCTGAAATTCGGTATACCTGCGGAATTCGTCACGTGTCCGGAATTCGTAGTGTCGGACCGGGCTGCGGTCGAGGAAAACGCGTGTTGAGGGAGTTACCCGGGCCGTCGCCGAACGCGCCATCAGATCCTTGATCAGCTGCCGAAAGTTCGATTTCGATGAGCCAGTCATCCGACTTCCGAGACACTCGTAGTTCATCTCATCGCTGGCAAACGTGAACACGGGCTGGTCTGCGTTCAGCACAAGAAATGCTTCCGCCCGACTCCTGGCAGGAAGTGTCACACCGTCATTCCAGGAACGATGAGAACTTCCCTGTGACAGCGTGGACGCCGGTCTGTGTCGAGCCGGTGCGGTGGACGGAACAACACCGACGCTGAGCACAGCGACCGCCTGCCACGGCCATGAATGCTGTGTGCCATCGATGTCGACCACTTCCAGAAGTTCATCGGTGATACGCAGATGATGAGTTTGCTCCGCGTGGCACAAATCCGGAATTTCACCGGAAGGAATAGCGGCCGAATTCAGACCAAGACGTCGGATACTGTTGGCCACGACTGCGGCAGCATTTCGTGACATTGGTCGGGGAATAATGCCAGGCAAAGAGTGGAGTAGTTTTCGGGCGGAGGTTCGGTCCATACCCGGCATCGACGTCAGAATCCGTTCCAGTGTCTCAGGATCCTCATGGACATCAAACACGACGACGCGATGGGTGACCGGACCGGACTCATCATCTGCGTCGTTTGATTTCATTATGCTGGTGGACATCACAGGGCCTCCGGTTGTTGCTTGTCGCGTGCATCGGAAGAATCATCCCGCTCATTCGCAATGCTGGTTCAGTACACGTTCAATTTCCAGAATCGCTTCTTTGTTAACATCGTCCGTCCCGCGAATTGTAAGGGCGTTATTGGTGTCGCCATCCGCAAACGCCGCGAACAGAAACATGACGCCCATTTCGTCCTGTTCGATCGTGACACGATTGATCAAACGCAGGTTGATCCCGAGGCTCTCGTCATCACTGGTTTCAATTCCCAGGAACGACATGATGGCTTCTGCGCTACGGACAATTCAGAAATCATCGTCTTCGATCGTTTCTCCCGAATTCAAATGAACGTTCGGCATCAGGGCATAACGAACTGATGGCCTTCTGGTTTCACGGTCAAGACGGGGCACGGTGCTTTCCGCACCACATTTTCGGCCACGCTGCCCATCAACAGATGCATCAATCCCGATCGGCCGTGTGTGCCAATGACGATCAAGTCGATGTCAAGTTCTTTGGCGTACTGAATGATCTCAAAGAAAGAAGGCCCCACACGCGTCGCGCGGACGACCTCATGCTCATTCTCCCAACCATCGCCAGGCAGCTTCTGCAGTTCGGCGATCGCGAATTCTTCGCATGCCTGTGCCTGACCGGACAGATCGATGGCTCCAAGCCCGTCAGCTTCGGGGACCAGCATGGCAGGGTCCGGGCAGATGTGCAGCAGATGCAGCTCGCTGTCAAACCGTGCTGCCATTGCACAGGCATAAGTCAGCGCAGGCCGACTGAACTCGCTAAAGTCTGTCGTAACAAGAATTCTGTTGAGGCTGATCATGATATCAATGATTCCCTTAAACATTTCTGTTGCTGATCACCTTCGGCGGAGCACAGCCGCCAGACGATGCCGCACTCGAACTCCTGTAAACGTGCACGGCGAAGCAGTCACAGTGCTACCCTGAAAGAAAACTTTATCGGGCACCTGTTCATCATGCACGAAGTGTGCCAGAAACCGGATGGTTTCAGAGTCTGTGCTTCGTGTGTCGTCCTGTCACGAGTGTGACACACGATGTGTCGATCCGCGCGCATGCGGCGTGCAAATTATCCCGGACGCGACCGCTTCAGATGTCATGAATTCGGCACAGACTTTGCAATACGATCCTCTCAAACACGTGCCGCTGAACCAACAGGCTCTTACGAAATGCAACAACGTGACGAACGGAGATGGCAGCATGGGATCCACTCTTGAGCACCAACGGTTATGCGACGTGACTGCGGCCGGAGCCGTCTCGCGATGTGGAGCCAGACGTCAGAACAACCAGGACGCCTTCATCGCTGACGAAGATCTTGCGATGTATGTCGTCGCGGACGGAATCGGCAGCCTTGCCGGTGGCGAGGTCGCAAGTGCCATTGCCTGCTGTGAGATTATCAGTCTTCAGGAACATTCGATTGACTGGCACAACGTGGATTCGGATTCTGGTCGGCATGCGGCCATTCGGTCCGCGATCCGAGACTGCTTTCGGGCGGCCGACAAAAGGATTGTGTGCGAACAGTCGATGGGACCGTTCTGGTCACGCATGGGAACCACGGCATTGCTGGCCTATGTCGACGTCGAACACGATGATTCTCCGGCAACGTCGCCCACGTATCGTCTCTATGTTGGAAACGTGGGAGCCTGCCGAGCGTTGCTCGTCCGTGATGGAGAAGTGAGTCAGCTGACGCACGATCACACACTCGCCTTTGGGTTGCGAGAAGCAGGAGTCATCAGTGAAGAGCAGGCGATACGTCACCCAGGTTGCAATGAACTGTATATGTACCTTGGCGGTGCGATCTGCGACGGCCCGGAAATCTATTCGTGCCCCGCGTCTTACGGCGATCGGGTTATCCTGATGACGGACGGCATTACCCGCGTACTCGACAACCAGCAGGTCGTTGAACTGGTCTCAAGTGTTGCTGACGTGGACGCGGCCGCCAGCATCCTTGCGGATGAGGCGGTCGAACATGGCGCTGGTGACGACGTGACGTGCGTTGTCATCGACATCCAGGATTAACGCACATACCGAGTGAATAGGCTCACTTCCTGATGCAGGACTCAGTATTCTTACTGTCCGACCGCGATCGTCACCTGCAAATCCGAAGCAAGTCCGAGCCTGTTCGCTGTATCAATTCACTCCCTCGTTCGGCAACCAGATTTTCACTATGCAACGTCGCCTGCACCTGAACAACGATATCGTCAATGAGCAGCGGCCAGACGACGTACGGAATTGTCGTGCAACGGAGCCTATCTCCTTTCGAAGAATACATCGATGTGTCCCTGGCATCGTCTCTGCACTGTTTTTCATTGGGTCAGCTCACCTGACCTGGGGACAGGAACCTCCTGACTCACACAACACTCCGTCGAATCGTTTCGTTGCGCTGGAAAACGAAATTGAAAAGCTTCGCGCATCTGACGCTCAGTCGTCTGACGTCAAGCGGCTCATTGCGATCGATGTGGAGCTGCGAGATCAAACCAGTGAAACCGCAAAACAAATTCAACAGAGTGTCCTTGTTGCGTTGGCAGAACAGGGCACGGCCGTTTCTCTGGAGCATCTGCGGTCGGTCTTCGAAACACAAACACATCGTCGGCATGACGCTGCATATGCCATCAGCGTTGCAGCAATGGATCGACCAACAGACGATCAGGACTGGCGTTATCTGGTTCGTTCTCTAATGGTCGTCGAGGGCAGACAGGCCGTTTCCGTGTTGCAGTCATTAGGGCGATTTCGACGCCGAGCCACCAAAGCCGCATGGGTGCGGCAAGTGATTCTCATCGCTTTAACTCTGCCTGAACAGGACCTTCCCGCGGCATTGGAGTTGCTGAAGTTCTGGACTCAACACACGCCTGCACCTCAGGGACTGGTTAAGGATCAGCTGGCAGACTACCAGGCCTGGTTCCGTGACAGTTATCCCGATGAGCCGAAGCCGAAGCTGCCGGTCGACATGGCTGGTTCCAGGTGGACATACAACAGATTGTCCGGCGTGCTTGCCGATCTCAAATCGGACCGGACGTCGATCGCAGCGGGTGAGGTCGTCTATTCCAGGGCCGATTGTCAAAAGTGTCATCGCCGCGGCAACATGAAAGGGCAGCCGCAGAACAACCAGCTGGGGCCGGACCTGACTTCACTTGGCTGGCGACGGCAGCCAAAGGAAATACTCATGGCCATTCTGTATCCCTCTCACCACCTGAATGATGAATACCCGGTGACGACGGTGGTACTCAAGGGCGGAATGTCTGTCAGCGGCCTGATGATGCCCGACGAACGGGCTGGGCTGAAAATTGTGGGTTCAGACGGCATGGCCACACGGTTCAAGAGAGCAGACATTGATGAGACGCTGGCGTCAAATGTATCCAATATGCCCACGGGCCTGCTGGAACGGCTGTCGCTGCGTGAGATCGAACAGCTGATGGCGTTCCTGTCAGCACAGACTGGCGACGCAGACCCGCACGACTGACGGGTGGCGTTTTACGGGAGATCGTTAATCAAACCCGGGTAGCCCAGGTTGCTTGCAACCTTTGGGTGCCGCAGGCACAGGAGGTTATGATGGAACGGTCTTCCGGCAATCCGTCGCTCGAGAGCACGACAGACCTCTTGTTGCTTCGCAACCCCGTTTGCAAGCAAACGCGGCTCCCCAACGCGGCCCACTCATATGGGTACCGGCTAAGCAATCACGTCGTGCACAACGTTGCCGGCGAGTCCCGTGAGCCGATAGTCGCGCCCGGAAAAATGATACGTCAGTTTTTCGTGATCGAAACCCAGCAGGTGCATGATCGTGGCATGAAAATCGTGAATGTGTACCGGGTTCTCTACGATCTTTGCGCCAACTTCATCGGTCGCGCCGTGCACGTGGCCGGATTTGACTCCGCCACCAGCCAGCCAGCAGGTGAAAGCGTCCTTGTAGTGATCGCGACCATCACGAGCGGTCTTCTTGGTGGATGGCGTGCGACCGAATTCCGTGCACCAGATCACCAGAGTTTCGTCCAGCTGCCCGCTGCGTTTTAAATCCTGCAACAGTGCGGCGATCGGCTGATCGACTCGTTTCGCCAGACCGTCGTAGCTGGCCATTTTGCTGTGAGCGTCCCAGTTGCCCTTGTCCACAATCTCGACAAACCGCACACCACGTTCGCTCATGCGGCGAGCACACAGGCATTGCCACCCGAAACTGTTGTGGTCGTTGCGGTCGATTCCGTATAGCTTCAGGGTCTCGTCTGATTCTTCGGACAGATCGAACACTTCCGGAGCCTTCTGCTGCAGACCGCTGGCTGCCGAGAACGAATACATCCGCGCGGCCAGCGTGCCATCATCAGCTCGAGTGCGAAAATGCCGCTGATTCATTTTCTGCAGCAACTTCAATTCCCGGGACTGCAAGGACGCAGTCGCCGAATCCGGGCTCAGATCCCTGATGGGATCAGTGCCGGGCGTGACGCGCATGCCCTGATGATAGGCCGGCAGGAAGTTGGAATCCCACGCCTGGGTTCCGGCGTACGGCAGCTTCTCAGCGAAGACAACATGTGAAGGGAGATTCGGGTTCTGAGTCCCCAGGCCATAACTGACCCACGCTCCAATGCCAGGCAGTGCTTCGGCCATGGTACCGGAGTGCATGCTGAGCGTTGCTTCAAAATGGTCACCTTTGTCACCATGCAGTGACCGCAGCATGCAGATGTCATCAACGCAGCCGCCGACGTGCGGAAACAGATCCGAAACTTCGATGCCGCTTTGTCCGTATCTTTTCCAGCCCCAGCGGCTGCCAGTATAGATTCGGCCTCGCCCCGCATCCTTACCGTCAAGCGTTCGCAAAGCAGGTTTCGGATCAAAAGTGTCGACGTGTGATGCTCCGCCTGTCATGAACAACAGAATGACGCGTTTCGCTTTCGGTTCGAAGTGCGATTGCCGTGGAGCCAGCGGGTCAACGGATGTCGCAGCAGCAGTCGTTGCGGCCAACGCCCCAGCTGTCCCCGCGGCGAGTGTGCTTTTCAGAAGGTGTCGTCGGTTGAGTGATATGGTCATAGTGCCTGTTTCCGAAGCAATCTTCAAAAGAGAGTCAATCGTCCGCCGTCCCATCTGTCGGTCAAAGAACGACTTTGGATGTCCCGTTAATCGACGTAAAGAAACTCACTGCTGCTGAGAGTCACCCGGGCAAATGCTGTCCACGCGAGTAACTCAGCTTCTTTGTCGGACATCCCGGCTGCGGTCAGTTGCTGCTGATAATCGACGACAAACCGGATAGCCTCAATCGCTTCGTCGTCGCCTGGAACGCGGCCGAACGCCAGCATGTAGGATCGATCCAATCGCTGCTCCTGGCTGCTGGCGAAGGAGATCATCCGTTCGGCGAATGCCGTGGCGGCTTTCTGCATGAAGTCGCTGTTCATCATAAACAGCGCCTGAGACGCCACGGTCGATTCTCGTCGCAATGCAGTCGTCTTGTTGGGATCCGGGCCATCAAACAGAGCCAGGAACGGATGCTTGTTCAGGCGCGCAGTCATTAGATAAACCGAACGATGGTTGTGATCAAAGACTTTGTTGAAGGGACGCCCCTGCGAGTACCTCAGTTTTTCCGTTAGCCCAAAGGGATGTCGACCATTGTCTCCTTCTTCCAGCAGTCCGGTGACGGCCAGCAGACTGTCACGAATACTTTCCGCATCCATGCGACGACGATCGAATCGCCACAGCCAGGTATTGCCTTCGTCCCGCTTCAGATTCTGATCATGAGGCGTGCTGGCAAGCTGATACGTCGCGGAAAGCATGATCTGACGATGCAGGCGTTTGAACGACCAACCATTGCGGACGAAATCATTGGCCAGCCAGTCGAGCAGTTCAGGATGAGTCGGCTTACTGCCCTGCAAACCGAAGTTGCTGCTGCTGGCAACGATGCCCTTGCCAAAATGATATTGCCAGACACGGTTTACAATCACCCTTGTTGTCAAAGAATTCTGTGCTGACGCGATCCACTGTGCCAGATGCAGACGACCGCTGCTGTCCTTCGGAATGTCCGGGATCTCCGCAGACATCACCGACAGGAACGCTCGCCTGGCCGTTTCACCGCGAGTTCCCGGATCACCACCGATGTGGGTTTTGATGTCACCGACGATTTTTCCCTTGTCGGCGACGGCCCATGCCACGGCAGATTCGTATGGTTCCGGCAATCGATCGTCATCACACAGAGCCACCATGCCGGTGCGTTCCTTTTGGTGCTCAGTCCCGGCATGAGGGTATTCTGTGTTTTCGAAGTAGCCGTACAGCCCGTAATAATCATCAACCGTGATGGGATCAAACTTATGATGATGGCAGCGAGCACAACCCAGCGTCAGTCCCATCATCGACTTCCCGATCGTGTCGATGGTGTCGTCGACAATCAGGTTCATGTCGGCAAATTTCGAATTGCCAAACCGGCGGGACAGTGCAATGAAGCCGGTGGCGATAATGCGTTCGTTGTGGCGGGCGTGTTCAGGATCCTGTTTCGCCTGAATGTCTCCGGCAATCTGTTCGACAATGAACTCGTTATACGGCAGATCGTCGTTAAAGGCGCGAATGACGTAGTCGCGATAATAACGAGCTTCCGGGATGGGCATGTCCGTTCCGTCACCACTGGTATCCGCATACCGAGCCAGGTCAAGCCAGTGACGTCCCCAGCGTTCGCCGTACGCAGTGCTGTTCAGCAGGCGGTCCACAAGCTCCGCAAACGCGTTGTCTGATTTGTCTGCAACAAATGCAGCGACATCCTCAGGAGTCGGCGGAAGGCCGGTCAGATCGAGCGTCGCTCGACGAATCAATATACGCCGATCGGCCGTAGCCACTGGTGTGAGGTTGTTGTCCGTGTGCTTCGCCGCAACGAAGTCGTCGACCGGTGATTGGCACCAGTCGCTGTTGGCATCCTGCGGAGGAGCCACTTCCTTCACCGGCTGAAATGCCCAGTGCTGCGCGCGGTCTTCAGTTGTTTCCCATTCGCCATTTTCAGACTTCGGCCAGATCGCTCCGTCTTCAATCCACTTTTTCAGAGTGGCGACTTCTTTCTCAGACAGGCGGTCCTCCGGAGGCATCAGAAGGTCTTCGTCATTGGTCACCACACGCCCAAGCAGCAGGCTCTTTGCAGGTTTGCCTGGCACCACCGCCGGCCCGCTGGTTCCACCCTGCGAGAGCGCTGCAATGCCATCAATAAGAAGACTGCCTTCCGGCGTGCTGCCGCTGTGACACTCCAGACACTTCTGCACAAGCAAAGGCCGCACATTTTTTTCGAAGAAGTCAGCCTTGTCATCTGCGCGCACAGACGTTGGTGCGAGCAGAAAGGATGCGGAAATGGACAGCAGGGCGAACGATATCCGCCGCGCAGGAATGGAAAACATGGCAGGTTCCCCGCTGAAGAAACGGAGTTGATTTCAAAGGTGGGCCAATGATGTGTGCGTCGATAACATCATTGGTAAGAGGAGGGAGAGCAGCACAAGGCATGCCGCTGCAGCAGTTTACATCGGTCATCAGCTGAATTCAAATTCAATCCGTTCGGCCGACCCGCATAACCTGCCTCTGCACGGTGTCGGCCCAATGTTCCGTCACCGATGATGGCGACTGACAAGATCATTCTGTATCCACAGCAGCTTTTGAAAAGCCCTGACTGTGCTAAGTGTTGTTGTGTCATCCATT
This sequence comes from Fuerstiella sp., assembly GCA_029941865.1. Lineage (GTDB taxonomy): Bacteria > Planctomycetota > Planctomycetia > Planctomycetales > Planctomycetaceae > Fuerstiella. Next base: position 34,683 of record JAPYTO010000020.1, read on the forward strand.
GCAGATGCCATCAGCGTCGTCGTCAGAATGTCAGAGACCAATCCAAATAGCGCATTCATTTGAATCAAAGGAACATGAATCTCGCTGTTGCCGGCCTTCGATGTATGGATCCTGCCCACCATGTCGAGGTACTGCACCATTTTTGCATCGTAGGAGCGACCGATGAGAGACATGAAATAACGGTTCAAATGATCCTTCCGAAACTGAATCTGCGGATGATCGATGGTTAGCTGCGACAGGCTTTCTGCCACCTCCGCCTGACACCCATGCTGCTTCGGCAGGAAATGGCGGGCCGTTGCGTCGAACGACAACAGCTTTTCATAAGTCCGATCCACCATCTCACCGATTCCTGGGCCAATGTGAGGAGCGCTGGCCTGTATGAGTTTCACGTCGTCAGGCCCGAAACCGATGAAGTCTGTGAGAAACTCGTACCGATGCTGAACGTCGCTTTCCAGTTTTTCTTCGTCGATATGTTTCATCGTCACACGCCCAACTGCACGAGTTCGGCGGGCGGTTCCGATTCGGTCAGTTTCAGATCAAATCGATCCTGCAGGATTTTGAACACATTCGGCGTAATGAATGCGGGAGCAACCGGTCCCAGACGAATGCCCTTGACGTCCAGTGCCAGCAGACTCAACAGTACGGCGACTGCTTTCTGTTCAAACCATGACAGCACGATCTCCAGAGGCAATTCGTTGACGCTGCAATCGAAGGCATCCGCAAGCGCGAGTGCGACCTGGACGGCACCGTAAGCGTCGTTGCACTGTCCCATGTCCAGCAATCGGGGGATACCACCAATGTCGCCTGTGACGTGGTCGCGAACACGATACTTGCCGCAACCAAGCGTCAGGATCACGGATTTATCTGAAGCCTGCTCCGCCAGTTGCGTGAAGTAGTTGCGACCTGATTCAGCTCCGTCGCAGCCGCCAATCAGATAGAACTGCTTGATGGCACCGGATTTCACAGCGTCGACAACCTGCCCGGCCAGGCCCAGGATGACGCTGTGATGGAAGCCAATCGTTGACTCCTTCACCTTGTTTTCAGGTAAGGCAGGCAATTGCTTTGCCATCTCGATGACCTGCGAGAAGTCATTGTCTTTAAGTCGCGTCCCCCCCGGTACGGCCGTCACTCGGGTTGTGAACAGCCGATCAGCGTAAACATCCGACGGAATCAGAACACAGTTCGTGGTGCCGACGATCGGCCCGGAGAACAGCGGGAACTCCCACTGCTGATTCTGCCACGGGCCGCCATAATGGCCAACAAGGTGAGGGTGCTTTTTCAATTCCGGATAGCTGAGTCCCGGCAGCATTTCACCGTGCGTGTAGACGTTCACGCCCTGACCGGCAGACTGCTCCAGCAATTCCGCAAGGTCCAGCAGGTCGTGTCCCGTGACAAGAATTCCAGGACCTTCCTTTGTGCCCTCGTAGACGGTCGTGGGCTCAGGCGTGCCGAATTTTTCTGTATGCCCCTCATCAAGCAACTGCATGACCCGAATATTCTGCCGACCGCATTCCAGCACCATCTCTAACAGACTGTCCAGATCGAAATTGACGTTCGTGACTGTTGCAAACAGAGCTTCCTCGATGAACGCGCTGACATTCTCATCTGTCTTTCCCAGCCGACGAGCGTGATTGGCATAGGCTGCCATCCCCTTCAGTCCGTACAGAAGAATTTCCTGCAGCGACTGCATGTCCGGATCCTTGCCACAGACTCCGATGTCCGTACAGCCGGTTCCGTTCTGGGTTTGTTCACACTGATTACAAAACATTCTGGTTTCCTGAAGAACTGGGATTGGTGATTCGGCAAACTTTGACATGGCCCCTGGCGACCGACCTGAAACAGACGCTGAAACGCATCCGCTGCGGTGACCGACAGCACGCTACGCAAACACGGGACCAAAGTGATTCAGCAGAGAGACATGGCCCTGTCCGTCAGTGTTTCTGAACGTTGAATTCCGCAGCTCGCTTTTTATTCCGCCGGAACAGCATTTGGCCATGTGTGCGAGCCCGCACGAAGCGTGCGACATGGACACAAATCGATTTGAGTGCACGTTGTGAAGAACGTCTCAGTCGGGCACTATGATCATCCATTGAGCCAGCCCGACGGCGGCAGCACCCATAAGCAACAGGCCGATGAACATGCTGACTCCGTAAATTGTGCGGGTGCCATTGTCAGGAACTTCGCGTCGACCCAAAACGCGTTTGCTGAGCACACTGCACACCCATGTCCAATGCAGCATGACATGCAACAGGACGCCCAGACCAAGAAACGCCAGCAAGCTGAACTGAAGGCTGCACCATTGACCGTAGCTCAGCGGCCGCAGATCCTTCCTGCCCGCCGCCCATCGGCTGTTGAGGTTCCACTGCCATTGGCAGACCGCAGTACGTACAGCGACAGGTCTCCGCCACTTTGTCTGACGGTCGATCAGCAGTGTCCGATTGAGAATTGGCTGCTGTCATGCGTGGCTGGATAACATCGTTTTCCCCGTTACGGAGGCGAGATTAATTCAATCCGCATCGCCGGAAACAAATATGTAATGATGTAATAGACCGCGAAGATCCAGAAACCGATCCAGATGGCCCGCACGTACCATGGAATCACGTTGCCGCGATAGTGGTGATAGCAGTGTTCCTGCTCCGGAGACGGCTGTTCAACCGAGTCGCTGTTGGTAACTTCAATCATGATGGTGCTGCCGACTTTCTGACTGGTGTGCGTCCAGTCGCGTTTCATTCTCAAGCATCAGGTATTTTGGTTTCTCAATGTCGTTGAACATGCCGTTAATCGCGGCCCACAGCAGCAGGAAGAAGAATCCGGCACTGGCCAGTAGATAGTTCACCACCGGCGTGATGGCGAATCCGCCGTCCGCTTCTCCCTGAGTCAGGTGGATCAGCTCCATGAACTTCATCACGAAACCCAGCATGCTGGGAATCAGAATCAAAACGGCAAAGATAATGGTCACGATCCACGCGATGCCCCGACGGCGTGGTGTGGAATCTGCTTCGGAAGCAAATGACCGTGTTGAAATTGAGTCGTTCATTCTTCATTCTCCTCTGCGTCACCATCCTCGTCCGGGCGTTCCATCGACGGCACGTAGTCTTCGTAGTGCGGATAACTTTCCTGCCATGATCCGAGCCACTGAACGTAGGTCATGATGGCAAGCCCCCTGGCGTTCGGTTTGTCGGGGGAACCGTCAAAGAACCATGGATACTCCGGCATCGGAGATCCTTCGGACAGATCCAGTGGACGATAGAAGTGAACCGCGTGCCAGTCGTTGCTGCGACGTCCACCTTCACGACACAGGTCCGGGCCCACACGCCGAGTCCCGAACATTACCGGACGGTTGAGTTCGTTTTGATATTCCCAGGACCGTGAGACCGGTCCCCAGCGTTCTTCTTCATTGGACACCGGTCGAATGAACTGACTGTGGCAGTGCCAGCAGCCTTCACCCACGTAAAGTTTGTGCCCATAACGCAGCGCTTCAGCGCACTTTTCGTCCCACCACTGATCATGCTCCGCTGCTCCGCCCGGCGCGTCGCCGTAGGCGTTGACAAAGGATTCCGGATAGCGCCGTGCCAGGTCTTCGAACTGGTAACGCAGATTGCTGTTGACCAGTTCAGCAACCGTCTGTTCCGGAATGTCGTCGTACATCAGTGCCGGCACCAGCGCGTTGGACACAAACGCCAGTGCGAAAAATCCGATGCCGGCGATGTACAGGATGCCTGCCTTGCTTTCGAACATATCCACCTCCGGTGGTTTACTCGAGCTGCCGCTCGGAAGTTAAAAGGGTTTGAATTTGGCCCTGATTCCCGAGGTGATGCCTGAGAACAGGAAGTAAACACGAATTTTTTGAATCATGCCGCCGAAGTGGGTTCCACAACTGCTGACTGCTGCGGGACCGAGGTCCACGTCTTGAAAATATTCCAGATGAATGTCAGCAAACCGCCGAACATGGACAGACCGGCGATGGTTCGCAGGACCCAGAACGGAAACGAAATATCAACCGACGCGTCCCACGGCTCCAAAGCGGCCCACGACCAACCCTGGAACAGACCCAACAGGAACAGGTCGGCCGACATCACCGCAATGCCGATCGTCGACAGCCAGTAGTGCCACTCCAAAGCTTTCAGGCTGTACCATGGGCGATTTAGTAACCGTGGAAGCAGATAGGTCATCGCTCCCATGATCCACATCGTGAACACGCCGAACATCACCATGTGAGCATGGCCGACAACCCAGTCTGTGAAGTGGATAATCTTCTGGAAGGTCAGCGTGACCTGAAACGCACACTGCAGACACGTCAGGAAGTAAAAGATCATGCCCGTGTAAAACCAGCGAATCGGCAAGTTGGTTTTCACAACGTGACCGGAGCCCCAAATCGTTCCGAAGAAGTTGATGATTACTGTCGTCACCACCAGTTCCACGGCGATCGTGGACACAATGGCTCCATACTGCAGGAACATGGGAATCGGCGTGTACAGAAAGTGATGGATGCCTTGCAGTGGATAAAAGAAGGCCAGCCCCCAGAAGCCAACCAGCGAAAGACCGTGGCTCCAGATGGGCTTCTTCAACAGGATCGGCACGAAGTAGTACATCATTCCCCAACCCAGCGGAGTCACAAACAGCCCCACAAGATCGTGAATAAACAGACCTCCGACGGCACCTGCGGCGGTTCCCGTCACGAAGTATTCAGGAACGAAATTGCCCATCGCATAGGTCAGAAACGTCCACACAAACATCGCCATGAAATACCACAGCGTGACGTAGATGGGTCCCTTCATCCGAGCGATGGGCGGCATGAAATTCACCGCCAGCAACAGCAGCCCCAGTAAAGCGAACGGGTCAACCCAGACCGGAGTCTCTCCCCATTCCAACCCCTGAGCTTCTCCCAGCAGCAGACCGACAGCAGTCGCCGTAACAACGCCCTGCCATGCAAAATAGACGACCCACGACAGCTTCTTACTGAGCACCGGCTGCAGGGTCAGTCGCGGCACAATTCAATGCAGCGATCCAATAAACCCGTTCGCCAGAAAGCCGTAGGCGATGGCATTCGTGTGCAGCATGCGCCATCGGCCTGGCGAGAACAATTCGATGCCACGCAGCGGATTGTGCCGAATCAGCTGCATAGCCATCAGCAGGCCCGCCAGCATAATGGTGAGAAACGTGAGCGCAGTCATGAAGTACAGCTTCACGATTCGCTCGTCGACGAGTTCATCGGAAGTGTCCAGCGGCGGATCGTTGTCGGCGGTCAGAGTCAGTGCTGCTTCGGACATGAGTGTTGTCTTATTCCTTCCAACGTCGGTGACGCTGTCTGTCGTTGTTTCGTCCCCGCTCACTTTTTTCAGGGAGCAGGAAAATTCATGAGGTTGCTTCGGTGGGTCGCCTGTAATATTCAAACGCTCCCAGTGGAGCCATCAGCGCCATCGTCCAGCCGAACACAAGATGTGTCGACAGGGCCACCCACCATGGCAGGATGCTTCCGTCGGTAATCCAGCTGCCGCCGAACAGTGCCGGCTGCAGCCAGGCAAGAATTCCGTAAAAGTTGACGACCCAGACAGCGACAGCCAGAACCGTGCCCAGGATCAGCCTGGTGAGCAGCGGTTTGCTCAGCGCGAAGCGGCAGATCACCCGGTGGAACAGCACGCCGAGCACCATGCCCGTGCCGATGTACAGACAACATCCCAGGGCCAGAATCATGCCGTCATCGATCACCATCCTGCTGCCTTCGCCGGAGGACAGGGCCATGGCCTTTTTTCCCAGCGGAAACGTCATGTAGACGCGAATAATTTCCAGGGAATGCTTGCCGGCCACTGTGGCACCAATAACGTTCAGCAGCAGGCTGACCATGGCGGCGATCCCGCCGTAAACAAATCCCACGGTGCCATAATACGTGCCGTAGAAGTTGTCATGATTCCACTGGTCCGCCTCCGTGGCGTTGGACACTTCGGATTCCAGTGCCGCCACCTGCTGCTTAAGTTCAGCAAGCTCACGCTGTTTGTGTTCGATGTCTGTTGTCATGGGTTGTCTCGGTTCGGTTCCGTTCGCAGCCACGTCTTCGCGTGTCTCTTCGGAGCCAGACTCCGGCCTGGCGACTCAGTTGCACGTCCGCTGGTCACTCTCCGTCGGTCTGGTCCACTGCCGCATTCGCCGCTGTGTCATATGGCTTCATTAATCCCGCCGGTATCTTTTCACCGAATCGCCGTCGGTTCGAAACCTCCAGCACGTAGGCAACCAGATCCCAAATCGTTTCCGGCTCCTTCTGCAACGCGTTTTTGAAACCCGGCATCGGCGTTCCATTGATGCCGTTCATGATGCGGCGATAAATGTCCACCGGGTCCTGACCACCGTGCAGCATTCCCGATGTCAGGTCCGCCGCACGCGTGGTGAAGCCCCATGAGTCCTTGCCGATGTTATCCTTCGTGTGGCCTCGCCCGTCATCGCCGTGGCATTTGTTGCAGCCCTTGCTCAGGAACGCGATGCGCCCCAGCTTTGCTCGCTCTGCTGTGAGTTCCGGCTGAGGCGTCATCGGCTGTGTGAGACTCGACTTTGCCGAATCCCAGCGATTGACGACGTCCTCCACAAATTCGGGTACGTACTCGGGATCAAGCTCCTCCGATGCATCGGCTTCCATGGCCAGCTGGAATTCCAGTTCACCCCGCTGTGCCAGAACCATCACGTAGTCAACGACCGCAGAGACTTCCTTGTCACTGATGCGATTGAATCGTGGCATCGACGTTCCGGTGACACCTCGCCGCACTGTGGCAATCAGATCCTCGCGGCGAGGTTTGTTTCCGTAGGGCGTTGACGTGAATTTAAACGTTCCTCTGGTGTAGTCGCGCGGTCGAGGGTACAGGTGCACGGCCATCCGATGGGATGTCGCTCTTGTAACCTTTGGGAGCGCGACGCAGATAGACAAACACGTTTGCGATTCCATTTCCCTCACCGACGACCAGCGTCTCATCCGGCACATCAGCGGCACCACAGACTTCTCTGTCCTTCACATTTTCGTCATCTTTGCTGACGAGCGGAGCCAGTTCGGGAGCGTCGCCGTCCAGCACAATGGCGCCGAAAAAGCTACCAGTCGCGTTAGGATCGACAGGCTTCTTCGGCTCCGCCGGCTTCGCGTCGACGATGGCAGCCGCCGCATCTGCGACGACCGTTTCTGAAGATTCTGTCTTCGCCGGAGCTTCAGCGGTTTCCGTTTCCGTCGTTTCTATCGCAGATGAATCGTTCTTCGTCGGTGTCGACGTGTCTGGAGAAGACGATGAACTCGGAGCCTTTTCTCCGCCACAGCCGGCAATCGTCAGCATTGCGAGTGCTGACAGCAGAAGAGTTCGATGATGGTACGTAACGCGAATCCGGGAACCAGTTGTCGCAGAAAACATTTGCAAATGCTTTCCTGAGTGTGTTGTTGCTCCGCCGTTTCGCGGAGGTTCAGAGATACCCCATTCGCAAAGCATCATGTGTGCCAATCTGCGGGATTGGTTGAGCTTCGTTTCGCTGCCCGGAAAACATTGAAAAGCACGACGAGGAAACGCAGCGCTTACCATCTTTCAGAAAGGCGTGCAGGTCTGTACATGCGTGACGGCAGTGTGCCAGAGCGTCACACAACTGCGCGCTCCGGCACGCACAGCGGCGCGCGACGGCTCGGGCGGTCCTGACACACTTTGGCCGCACAGGACCGCCTCGTCATGAATACGCCTGTGGAGAACTTGTCGTGGAATCAACAAAAACACCTGCTGAACGGAATATTTAGCCAAAGCGTTACAGAGCAGGGACCTTCCGGCACATGGATTGCCCCAAATAAACACGGCTGAACTGTCACGGGTGGCTTTGATCAAACCACCAGGCCACCCGATGATGGTCTCCACATCCCGGTTTTGTTGCCCATCGAACAAGGAACAGTTCCGATGCCCGCTATTTCTGACACTCTCAGTATCGTGCTTGCCGGCGGAGTCGGCTCGCGATTGGCTCCGTTGACTGTCGACAGAGCAAAGCCGGCGGTGCCCTTTGGAGGGCAGTATCGCATCATCGACTTTACGCTTTCCAACTGTCTGCACTCCGGCCTGCGGCGGATTCTCGTTCTGACCCAATACAAGTCGCATTCGTTGCACAGGCACCTGCGGGATGCGTGGTCGATCTTCAATTCTGAGTTGGACGAATACATCACCGATGTACCGCCGCAGCAGCGAACGGGCGATTCCTGGTACAGCGGTACGGCCGACGCAATCTTTCAAAACCTGTACATGCTCAGGCGAAGCGGTGCGAAGTATGTCATGATCCTTTCCGGAGATCATGTCTACCGCATGGACTACTCGGCAATGCTGGACGCTCATCGAAAGTCAGGCGCGGACGTTTCAGTGGGCTGCATGGAAGTTTGCCTGAAGGAGGCGGGGGCGTTCGGTGTCATGACGGTCGATTCGCAGCAGCGCATCCGCAGCTTTGAAGAAAAACCGCGTCAGCCTCAGGCAACACCGGACAATCCACAGCGAGCTCTGGCCTCGATGGGCATCTATGTCTTCGGAATCGATCTACTTTGCCGCAAACTCGAAGGGGACAGCCCGATCAGAGCCTCAAGTCACGACTTCGGGAAAGACATACTGCCTCGATTGATTCACGAGCACCGAGTCTTCGGCTATCGCTTCGGTGATCCCGACATCTGCAATTCCATGGAATCCTATTGGCGGGATGTCGGCACCATCGATGCGTACTATCAGGCAAACATGGATCTGATAAAGGAGCAGCCACCACTGGATTTGCACTCGGATCACTGGCCAATTCGAAAGTATGAACGCCCGGCTCCTCCGGTAAAGATCGATCGAGACAGGATGGGGACCCCCGGTATCGTGACTGATTCAATGCTGAGTAGCGGAGTTGTGGTATCCGGCGGAACCGTCAGCCGTTCAATCCTGGGATCGAAAGTCAGGGTCAGCAGTGGCGCCACGGTGGAGGACAGCGTTCTGTTCGACGACGTGCACATCGAACAGGGTGCGCAGGTAAGAAACTGCATCATCGACAAGGGGGTTCACGTTCCGCAGCATGAGACGGTCGGTATTGACCCCACCATTGACGCGGACAGGTTCACAATTTCCGACAACGGCGTGGTCGTCATCCCACGGGGCTATCACTTCACGCCGAGAGTAGTTTTGCCACCGGCCCCACAATTCCTAGCTGGAAAACAACACACAGAAAAGGCACTGATAGAGACTTCATAACAGGCGTCTGGCCCACTGACCCTGGAATGCCACACTTTACTGCTAAGGAGCACAATTATGCCTCGTAACGCATTTCATAAACGAGCGAGCGCACTCGAAGACGAATTCTTTCACCAGGTGGATCAAAAGCTGATCGAGAGATTGCGAGAGCGACATGATCGTGAAGTGGACGAAGATGCTCTGACAATCGCCACCGGCATCGCGGACAGACACGTTCTTGATGAACTCCTTGACGTGCAAATCACATCCAGGACACTGATGGCATTTTCATTGTTCCCGGCGATCTACGTTGCGTGGGCAGACGGGCACGTCGAAACAGCTGAACGAGAGGCTGTCCTCAGATCAGCAAAGCATCTGGGTGTAATCCCGGAGTCTGACGCATACGAGTTGCTGAAATTATGGCTCAGCACGAAGCCTTCAACAGAGCTATTCCTAGCATGGGTAGACTATGTGCGTGCTCTTCGTCCGGCACTGTCTGTGAGAGGATTTCGGGAATTGCACGAAGGCGTGATCAAACGAGCTCAAAGAGTCGCCAGGGCGGCCGGCGGATTTATCGGATTTCACAAAGTGTCGAAGGCTGAGCAAGCGACGATCGATGAACTTCACGCGGTCTTTGCTGATGCGAATGCCGATGATTCCTCGTCAGCCCGTATGGCACTAAGGGGGCACTAAGGGGCTGACGATATAGATTGCGGCACAAAATGTCAGTTGTATCCCGTGACGGTAAAACCGGGTGCGTCTGAGTGAGTTGCCATGAAGCCCATTACCACTACACCACAACCGCACATGACTGGAACATTACACCAGGCAGGGAAATGAAAACCAACCCAATACAGCGGGATAGCTCGACACAGCGAGTACCGGGGCACCATCACCAGAACGAAACGCAACGTGAAAAACCTTCTCCGCATGTCGCTGCAGATCATCGCCCGAGCCGGGTTGTGCCTGGCTGTAGCGGCGTGGATCGTGGGGCAGTGGTGGAACATTTCTATGTCTGTGCCACTGGCTTCCACCTCCGCAAACGCAAAATACCATGGCGTGAACGCGACACTACATCAGGACAACTGGATGGTGCAGCACTACATCTACAACTACGTGAAGTGGGCAGAGCAAGCTGGTTTTAAAGTTGCCCACAGATCGGTCAACATAAATGATGCGACACATGGCGTCTACACGCAGAAGAGGGAGTGGAATTTTGGGGTCAACGTTTTTCATCGACAGAATGGCATTGTCTTCATCCGCCACTGGCTCGTCGTCTCCGTCTTCATCGCCGTCAATATCGCCCTCCATTTCATCTACCGCAAACGTCCGGAGGGCAAGCCATGCGAAGTCTGATTCGACCGACGTTGTTTATCGCGGCGAGGGTTGGGTTCGTGCTTAGTGTTGGGGCGTGGGCTGTTGCCGACAGATCTGCTGTCCGTTGCGAGTCCCCAGTGGGCAGCTTTGGGCTGTGCCGCCCAGGCTGGGTGGTCTTTATCTATCGCGAGTGGTCGCCATATTGGCGGGTCCACAAAGATGCTTTAACCGGTGTCCGATTAGGAAAGTGGTTTCCTGGGGAGACGAATTGGACGTGGCGCGGTCCTTTCGATCTGGCTTTTCACGGACTGTGCGTTGTCCGCCCGCCGGTATCGTGGTCACTTTCCCCCACTGGCTCGTCGTCTCCCTTTTCGCCCTGTTCTACGGCGTGCTGAAGTGGGTGTATCGGAAGCGGGAGAAGGCGGTGGCTGATGAGTGATGATCCGTACAGGGTGCCGGAATCGAAGCCCGAAACGTCACCGATAATCTACTGGAGTATTCACGTGATTCCCGAACTCACTGGCTTGTCCCGTGCGGAGCAAAAGTCAGCGTGGAGGGCATGTCGCAGGAAGGCGTTTACTCATTGGCAATCCTGGTTCGCCATAGGAATTCTCGTGGCCAGCCTTGTTGCAACGAACACCAAGACCACGACCCTTTTTGTCAGTTGGTTGTTCGACCTGAACTATTCATCGGCGTTCATAATCGGTGCCGTGTCGGTATGGGTATCCTGTATAACGATCTACGCACTTGGCACTATGCAAGTCATTGTTCGCTATACGCGCCCGCACCTTCGAGCATACCTCGACAGCGAACATCTCGATGCATGACGCGCAGCGAACACCGGGCACCATCACCCACATCCCTCAGCACCTTCTCAGCCCGCATGAGTCGATCGTGAGCCCTTCCGGTTCATTCCTGCCGTGACGATCAACATGCCTTCACAAAGAACCACCAGAGCCACCATGAAGACGTGTGACGCTTTCGGTTGATGGTGGGTGTTCAGCGGGCTGGAATTGTGGTGGTGCGTAGGGATTGGGCGGTGGGCGCTCGTGGCCCCAGGGGACACCAATGAATCATTCGTTGGCATCAACGGCCTGACCGTGGCTGGCCTTCAGAGCGAATGACCGGGTGTCGCGACACCCGCAGCGGGGCTAAATAGGCCAAACGGGGCTAAGTGGCCAATTGAATCCAGCAGTAAAAACACTTGGTTCGCGGTACTCAGGAGTAACTCTTGATAAATTATGAGTTCGCGGCTCTAACCAATTGAGCTATGGCCCCGTGTGTTCGTACCTGTTGATAATCGCCTGGTTAACCTTGTTCGCACAGTTCCCATCTCATTACCAATATTGATGAGCATTGATAGCGTGAAAGACAACCGACGAATCGCCTCGGTCACACCATCCGTTGTCGTGACATCTGCAAAGGTGAGCAACAAAGAAAATCGCCGGCGAAGTCCTTTCTTCTGACGAAGACCGCCCATGACTCCGCGCTATTATAATCGTGTTGCTGAAGATCTCTATGCCGGACGGACGCAAGTCCCGGAACGCCTGCCAAACGATTCTGTGATCTGTTTCTGAGACACGGGATATCGGCAATTGAAGCGGAACAATTCGCAGATATTTTTCTCGATCGTCTTACAGCGTCCAGCCGTTGCGGTATTCTTTGTGGATCATGTCCTGGGCTTTCTTTGAATTTGTCACCTCAAGGTTCTTCGCATCCCACTCCAGGGTCTCACCGCTGCGGTAGGAAACAACGCCCAGCAACACCGCTTCGGTCAATGCTCCGGAGTAGTCGAAGTTGCAGGTGGTGCTGCCGCCGGTTTTGATGGCTTCAATCCACTCGTTGTGGTGACCGATGGATTTCGGGATGTAAGGTTCCGGACGCTGCAGTTGATCTCCGTTACTCTGTGGCAGCAACAGATTTGAACTGTAATTGGAGATGATGGCGCCGCGGTCACCGACAAACAGCTGTCCGCCGCCCCAGTTCAGGGGCTTGCCATTCTGGTCCTTATACCTGGACAGGACATCGGGTTTCTTACCGCCGTCGTACCATTTCAACTTGACCGGAGGCAGGTCGCCGCGTTTTGGGTATTCGTATTCAACGACAATACCGGAGGTCGTGGCTTCGTCGTCTTGTTGCGGTCCGGTTGCAGAAATGGAAGTCGGATGCTTCAGCTTCAGAGCCCAGTGCGCGAGATCCATGTAGTGGCAGCCGAAGTCTCCCAGTCCGCCGCTGCCGTAATCCCAGAACCAGCGCCAGTGAAACGGGTGAACGGTTTCGAGTTTTCCGTTGATCGTGCTCTCGACGTATTCCCGCTTTTGAGCAGGCCCCAGCCACAGGTCCCAGTCGACACCGCGTGGAGGCGATGTCTTGAGCAGCTTGCCACCCGAGTAGTCCACTCCGACCCACACATGCACTTCACGCACCGGCCCAATCGTTCCACTCTGGATGGCCTCCACCACACGTCGATAATTGTCGCCCGCATGGATTTGTGTGCCCATTTGTGTGACCACGTCATTTTCCGCAGCCAGTTCGGCCAGCTTGCGGGCTTCATAGACCGTATGCGTCAGGGGTTTCTCGCAATAGGTATGCTTTCCCATGCGCATCGCCATGGCGGCGGCCGGAGCATGTGTGTGATCGGGCGTCCCCACGATGACGGCATCCAGCTTGTCGCCTTCGGTTTCCAGCAGAACGCGGAAGTCTGTGTACCGGCGTGCCCCTTTGTATTTTCCGGATGCGGCATCCAGAAAATTCGAATCAATGTCCGCCAGCGCGACGATATTCTGACTGGCACAACCTGCGATATCCGCGGCCGCTCGATTTCCTGTGCCAATGGCGGCAATGTTGAGTTTTTCCAGTGACGAATTTGAGGCTGCGGTTACGGCTGGATTCACATGCCATGCCGTGGCCAGCGCTGCACCGGACACAAGACTATCTGCCAGAAAGTTGCGTCGACTCAGATTCGTGGGCATCGCGTTTTCTCCCGGAGATTAAGCATTCACCTCGACCGGAATCACGTTCCGGCACACCGACAATGCTACGAGAAACGACACGGCGGGTAAAATGAACCCAACAAAAACAATTCTGCGATGCCTGCGCTCCGGAAAGTCGTCGCCTGGAATCCAGCGCAACGGCGCCGTAATCCTCGTCGTATCGGTACGCACCGAACGACGATTGACATCGCATAAAAACTCCCATGAGTCGACGTTCGAGATCCGGCGGTGGTGCAAAAGCTTCGTCGGCGAAAGTGTATATGTGCGCGGAACTATCACCTTCGGCTGGCCCGTCCAACGATGAGCCACCCGGAAGGCCGCGAGTGCCTCGCTGCAGCGCCGTTTCAATAGCGATCCACGTCTCGTCGGTGAGCGTCTGTTTCGGCCTTCAGGCGATTCACATACTTGTTGACCGCACCACGGTCCACGCCCAATAAACGAGCGATTTCCCTGTCCGAATGGCCGGAACGGTGCAGTGTTGCGATGGATTTGACGGCTGCCATTGAGAGCTGGTTGGACACGTTGACCTCTCCCAGCACTTCGAGTGCTGAAATCGTTCAACATACCGAACCATCCACGGACGACTTCTGTCTACGCCTGATCTTTGTGAAAGAACTCTTTACCAGTGCGCTGTGTTGGTAAAGAGAGCTTGACTTACCCCTGTCGTAGGCAGCATTCACTGCTGTCCGCAACACAAACTCCGATTGACAGTCGGTGACACATTGGATATACTTTGTATATGGAATGGGAAGTTGGGTTTCTTTGACCGGGAGGCGATTTGCGTGATCAAAACATTGACCAAACACGGCAACAGCTATGCTCTGGTGATCGACAGGCCGATTCTGGAGTTGCTTCAAGCGACCCCGGAGACGCCCTTTGAGATCATTTCCGACGGACGTTCGCTGGTGCTGACACCAGTGCGCGATCCCAAGGAAGAAAAGAAGTTCGAAAAAGCAATCGCGACGGTCCACGAGCGATTTGGCAACGCCATGAAGAAGCTCGCGGAGTAAGTTGTGGCCGATCCGATTTTTCTGGACTTGAACCGGGTGATGCGTTTGCATCACAGCTTGATCGAACATTACGGCGGCACCGACGGCATTCGTGACGTTCGACTGCTTCAGTCGGCCGTTTCGCAACCGGAAGCGACGTTCGGCGGAAGCTATCTGCATGCGTTCCCGTTCGAGATGGCTGCGGCGTACCTGTTCCACATCGTGCAGAACCACCCGTTTCTTGATGGCAACAAGCGAACCGGCGCCGCATCGGCGATCGTGTTTCTCGCGATGAACGACATCGAAATCGATGGTGACGAACAAGGCCTGGTTGACATCACTCTTCGCACAGCAACCGGCAATGCGGCCAAGGATGATGCTGCCGACTTCTTCCGTTCGCATGCTCATTGAATGCTCGCCGCCTGCGTCGCCGAAATCCGTTCGGCCTTCTTGCCTGTGAACTTCTGCCACCTCTCGATAATGACATCGCAATAGGGCGGATCGAGTTCCATCAGGAACGCTTTGCGATCGGTCTGCTCGCAGCCGATCAACGTTGACCCTACGGCCTCGATCTGTGCGTTCTGGAACTCAATGATCTGCTGCTGACGCTCATTGACGAGCCCGCAGAGTGCAGCGAGCAGGATGTGCCATGGTGTGAGCAGGAAGGGCATGTTCGGCGCCAAAATCGATCAGTTTCCGGTGCCGAGAGGTGAAATCAAGCGACGGAACTGAGAGACTCTGGTGAGCCATATGTCCCGTATTTCACGTCG
>JAPYTO010000021.1 GCA_029941865.1 Fuerstiella sp.
GGTGTTCACCGGCCTTGAACGGAAGATCCAGCAGCGACAAAGCGAACATCACTTCGGTGAAATTCCTGGAGGCTTCCGGCAGATGTGATGAGAAGAACGGACGGTCCCCTTTGTGAGATGCATAGTCAGCCCAGAAGGAATTCACCGTCACAAGGCCGGCATTCTGAGCTGTCATTGCTGTCTTGTAGTAGTTGTTTTCTGCCCATTCCTGAGTCTTTTCGGTCTGACGGAACAGGACACTGAGTCTCTTCCCGGCAATGCTGTCGTCGAAGAATCGTTCGCTAAGCAATTCCGCCGATTTGCGTCTTAGCCCGTCGCTCAGCTGCTTCTTCCGAAACATCAGTTCCGGCGTTTCCTCGGCTTCCAGGTCCCTCAGCAGCAGACGACTGAAATTCAAACTATCAGCGGCGCCTTTGGGCCCGGAAAGGCGACCGAATCTGACACCGGCGTCCTTGGCGTCAACGTCCAACACTTGAAGGCCCCAGCCCATGACCTGTGAGTTCAATGCTGTGCCGAACAACAGCTCCGTACGGGTCGTGTCCGGAGCCAACATGTCCAGCTGTTCGCGAATGTACCGAGCAGCGATTTGACGCTCGGCGGCGATCCGTCGTCCCAACAATGCTTTTTCCACCGTGTTCAGGCGCTGATAACGCCATGGTGTCAGGTATTCGCGGAGGTCCTCTTCAAGCAGCCATTGGTCAAGGAATGTTCTGTCCAGTTTGTTGGCCAGATACGGTTTGACAATGTCGTTAAAGAACTTCGGGTCGCGGCGTGCAATGAAGAAGTTCAATTCGTGACAGGCGAACTGAGAATACAATTCCTGCTTTCGTTCCTGCTTCAGTTCCGGCCACGTCAGGATGAATCGAAACTCCGCCAGCTTTGCGTCCTGCAACAGCGACTGATACAGCTGGTAGACACCGGCCAGGTCATCGTAGATCTGATAACGGGAAGTCGTGATGTCCGGAATGCGGAACTCGCCTTTCGCCGGAACGACATCAATCTGTTTCTGTTGCGAAAAATGTTCGTCAACAGGAAACGCTTCGGCCAGCCGTTGATCAATGACCTGCGGCGACCGGTCGGGAAGTGAATAACTGCGATACACCGTATTCAGGGGGTCAACCGCCACAATATGCACATGCTGATGCGTGCCCAGAGCATCCAGATCCAACGTCACGAAACCGTCTTCATCGATAATCAGATTCGTGGCCAGCATGGCGTGCTGAGCCATAAAATCAAGATTGGCGAAGTCGCCCTGCGGCCCGGCTTTCTGTTTAGCTTCCTTGTCCTTCGCCGCGGACGATTTGGGAGCTGCCGCTGCCGGTGCAAAGACATCGCCAGCTTCAGCATCCTTGCGTTCCGTCTGTGTCGACCGCACCGCCCACGGGTTCAGCAGAATCTCCGGACGGGCATTCATGTTGCCAGGATATTTTTCGGACAGCCGTCGATCCAGAATATAACGATACTCGTCACCGATTTTGCGGCCCTGTGCATACACAGACAGCGGATCGAAATGCTGCTGAACCACAACACCTGGATTCAGTGTACGGCTGAGTTTTGCGAAGTGCGAAACGGCTGGCACGAAGTTGTTGGCAAAAATGTGCACACGTGCAAATTTGGTGGCGTTTGCGACTTTGATTTTCAGATGATCTTTTTCTTTCTGCACAGAACTGACATGCAGCGGAGCCAGCCGTCGCTGTTCCAGAACTCGTGAATTTCCGATTCGGTGGTGGCCGAGTTTACGGCCCGTAGTCAGCCGAATCAGAATCCGGGTGCCCGCATCACGCAGCAGAAAGCTGTAGTCACCGGCCGGCAGTCCCTTGATCTCTACGAAGCCGCTTTTCACGCGGACCGCGTCAAACCGGTCCGCGAAATACTGGCCACCTCGCAGTTCGCACAGCGAGACATCTGTTCGTGACGGCTTGCCGTCCGGCAACAGACACGGAATTTTAACGGTCGACCGTGCCTCGGCATGCACGACTCGGTTGTGATCGATCTGATCGGTGCCGATCTGCCACGTCCGCTGCACACCGTTCGTCAGCTTTGCCGTGATGGACGTGATGTCGGTCAGCCGACCGAGGTCGACTTGACCGTCCGCGTTCGATCGCAGCGAAACATTCACGGCCCGGCTGAAGTCACGGTGATTGACGGTAAACTGAACGGGGCGAAGCTTCTTCCGTTCGCCCGTGCGACCACGCACTTCAACGATGTACCGATTGTCCACCTTCAGCAGATGAGCGACCTCAATCTTTTCTGTTCGATCAACGGCATTGACAACAAACGAGTCGCCAATAGACAGAGTCATGTCCTTAGATTGACTCTGTTTTCTGACTTCAGCCGTTAGTGTGAACGTAATCGAGGACAGACGATCCGGCACCAGAAACTCGTGCTCCGATTCACGATCTTCCGCCAGTACAAAGTCCGTGACGGTGGACGTCGTGGACACTTCGTCGTGGTTCATGGACGCGACGTCTAACCGGACGTTCTTCAGCAGGTCCAACGACACGGGCGTGCCGTTCAGCAACAACTGAGGCCGGACGATGACTTTGGCTTTCCTCAGTCGCACCAGTGACTGCCGGTCGACAAGAATCCCTGCACGCAGCTCGTAGTTTTCTGACTGATGCGGAAATTCCCCCAGCGTGGAAAAGCCGTCCGACGAAACGACGACGGTCCGGCGTCCGGGACTTGTCGAAAACGGAACAATCGCAGTTCCGTCCTTGTCCGCTTTATATTGCTGACCGCCCAGTGTCACGGTCGGCGATTCGGCGGCCTTGCCGTTTTCGTCGAACACCTGGAATTGCTGTCCGACTGGGGTTGTCGACACGACAAACCTCAGCTGTCCCTTGCGAATCAAGGCCCGGCTACTGTGTCCGTTGCCAATAAAGTCAATCACGTAAGTCCCGCGTTTCGCGAGTTGCGGAAACTCAAAGTGACGTCGCACGCGCCGCAGCGGAGGTTCGGCGTACTTCACGGTTTCTTCTGAGTTGGCCACAAGGCCGTCCAGATCAATGTCCGTGTTCACCTCGCGGCCAAAGTCGCGATAGAAGTTGGCGGTGTTGATCTGAAAAACCTTCACGATCAGAGTCGGCGCGTTCTTGATGTAAACATCCAGACTGACCGCTTCATCGGCTGCGAAATGAGTCCTGTTGGTCGCCGCGAAATCTATATCAACACGATCCCGCAGCGTTTGATAGTCAGCTGGCGGCAACAGCGAATACCATTGTTCCGGATTCCCCAGACCGTTGACGATTTTTGTTTCCGCCAGTCGCTGCGTCAGATACCTGTCGTTGAGGTACGGTTCAAACTCGCGGGTGTTGTCTGCCTTGACCAGCAGTCTGTGCAGGTAGTCACGAATCAGCGGTTCATCGTTTCCAATCACCGGACAGCGAGTGAACGAATTGAAGTCGGCGGCCAGGTTGGCTGGGTAACGTTGAGACATAGGCTGCTTCATGTAGTCGCCGCTCATGTACGGCGCCGTTCGCGGCAGTTTGATGTATTGCAGAAACAGACCCTTGTCGTAGCTGTTGCGCGAGCGGTTGAAGTCCAGCCGCTGATACAGAACGTGCGCTTTCAGTGAGTTTTGCGAGGGCGAAAGTGCTTTGACGAATTCCCACATCCGGTTCAGATGAGCGTCTTTTTCGGCGGCATTCTGAGCAACATTCACGTCATTGTCGGGGGCCAGACGCTGTAGCCACGTATTGACAAATACCGATTGATCCCGCAGCTTGGGCATAAGTCTGAGTATTCTGATAGTGCAGACAGTGAAAATAGTAGTACTCCTGCGTACCGGGAATCAGGTCCTTGAGAACCGTGTCCCGATCTTTGGCCAGAGCAAACCGTTCCAGAAACGTCCGATCCGCAAATGCGGCGTTGGGAAAGAATGCCGTCAACAGAATGCTTGCGATGACGAATTGCCGCATATTTATGCTCCTTACTCTGACACAACCACAGAATGGTCTGAGTTTACGAATGGCTACCGCATGTCTGATTTTCGTATTCGTGCCCCGCCGTGCCGTAACCGGCTGTCGGCCCACGAAAAATCGGCCGTGCGCAGGAAACGACCAGACGATACTGTTATTACGCACAGGCATTACAGCAGGCCTGGTGAGTCCGTACCGTCAGATCAACCCCTCTTGAGTAAAGCACTTCCACGGGCGGAATGGGTCAACAAAACCGGAACAATTGCTCACGAATCGCGAAATTGTGCTTCCCACAGAAATCGCGAAGTTTCGGCCCAGCCGTGCGGAACACGTGGCTCAGGCGTCGGAGCCACGGCATATCAGTTTTTCAAACTGTCGAGCTTGAAGGGCAATTGCTTACGTACGCGCAAACAATCCGTCGCCCTGGGATCGGTCGCGTCAGTTCGATTGACGAAAACTGTCGCTCAGGACGGTCTCGCGGATCAACGCCTGCAGTCTGAAATTCTCAGCCGCAGTCTTGTTGACAATCGTGTCGATCGTCAGCGAATCCAAAGGATTGAGCTCTCTGGAGAGTGCGAATCGCAGCAAATGTGAGGTGAAGGCTTTGGCAAAACGCCTGTTTTCCTGGACCAGCGACTCCTTGAAACGGACAATGCCATCGAAGTCATATTTCTTCATCAATGTCCCGCTGGCGTCAACGTCTCTGCCATTTTCGTATTTGTCTCGCCAACGTCCTGTGATATCAAAGTTCTCAAGGGCAAAACCCAGCGGGTCCAGCCGTGAATGACAACTGGCGCAATCCGGGCTTTCGCGGTGCTGCGCAAACTTCTCTCGGATGGTCAGCTGCTCTGAGCTCTGATCCTCATTCAACGGAGGAACATCATTTGGCGGAGGAGCCGGAGGGTCGTTAAGAATCACTTCGATGATCCACGCACCGCGGGCGATGGGATGAGTTCGTTTCGGGCCCGAGGTCATGCTCAACATTGCGGCATTGGTTATGACTCCGCCATAGCGTGGATCCGACGCGGCCACACGCTCAAAAGTCTGCGAACGCATTTTTCTGCGCATCTCGTCTTCGAATCTCTTTTCCGCACTCTTCCGCAGCTGTTCGGGATCCTGTGGTGCAGGGACGTTTTTCAGAGCGGCATCGGATTGCTCAAGCGACAAACTCAAAGCTTCCTTTTTCGCCTTCTGGTCGGGGGTTAATGCCTGCACTAATTCCTGGTTCGAGATGTAAAGATTATCCCCACTGGCTGATGAAGCGACTTCCGTGGCAGTCAATGCACGATTGTACAGGCGGGCCTTGTCCAGAGTTACAGTCAGGTATCTATTGCCACCCGCCGGCAAATGGCGCAAACCAAACAGGACGGACGTTTTGTTCTTCGGAAACGTGGCCGCACCCTTGCGATAAGGCTTGCCGTATGGAATTCCATTGCGGTACAGCGTGGTCGTTCCGTCTTCTGTGTAGACCATTGCCAGGTGCAGAACTTCATCGGTAGTGCTCTCCGGGATGGAGTCCGGGAAATCTTCCGTGCGGCTGAATCCGTTACTGCCGGAAATCCAGTGTTGGGGCTTTCGTTCACCCAGCACGATCGTGTCAAAGAAGTCGCCGGGGCCCTGAATGCCCATCACGCCACCGCCACGCTGATTCAGATCAGGAACGCGGCACCACACCTCCAGAGTCTTCGCCGCCAGGTCGATGAGCAGTTCATTGCTTTGCAGATAGGATTTGTTGAGCACGACCATGCCATCCTTGAATTGGATTTCGCCGTGAGCAGTCAGGTCCAGCGAATTAGCGGAATCTTTCAGGTCACCATTGAACTCCCATGCCGCATAGGGCTTAAGGTCAACAGGCTTTGTTGCGCCGGGATTTTTTTCCAGTGCAGCCAGCAGTCGCGATCTCACCGGTTCGATCAGTGCCTCCAGTTCAGCCTCGGTTGTCCGAATGGCCGCGTCCAGCGCTGTGCGTCGCTCGTCATTGATCCGATTCTCTGCGGCGATCCTGACGGCATCCACTTCCGGCGGTTTCAGGTCTGACGTGTACCAGGTCTTAAGAAACTCACTCTGATAGCTGAAGCTCGGTGAAATGAGTTCCACGATCGGCCGATCTTCGATGAAGACGGCATCAAACAGCAGCAGCGGTTCAAGCACCATTTGCAGACCGGCCGGGCTGTTCTTATTCAGGCTGAAGAATTTGTTCTTTTGAGGATCGGGAGTCGCAGCCAGAATGTTTTCCAGCTGCATCCACTGAGAAGGGAAGGTGTCCAGAAACCGTTCGATCCTGGAGTCGGCCAACATCCTGGTGATCGTCCTGCTGAGATTCTCAGGCTGGGAGAGTTCACCACTTTCGGCCAGTCGCAGAATTTCCAGGTCCGGGCCGCTACCCCACAGAAAAAACGACAGGTCGGAAGCGAGTTCGAATTGATTGTCTTTGCCATCTTCGGCCCCGGATCGATAAAGAAACAGGGGTGAGGACAGTGCTGCGGATGCAACTTTTTTCATGGTGTCGGTAAACGACACTCCCTGATCGATTTTCGCCAAAGCATAGGCCGTGTAGCGGTCGAGTGTTTCGCCATCGACCGGACAGCGAAAGGCGACTCTGAGAAACTGATCAAGTCTGGTTCGGATCTCGTTCTGAACGTCATGATCGTCCATCCGCTCTTTGAAGAAGTCGTCCCAGACACCAACGTTCTGTTGGTTGAAGTCCGGGCTTTCCAGAATGGACACGCTAAGCCGCAGGAACGCATCCAGCAATAATGGAGAAAGTGTCAGCTGGTTTGCCTGGTTGTCGAAACCATGCGACGCTCGCAGATCTTTAGGAAAGGCGTTCACCTCTCTGAAGCCCGCTGCGGGGCTCAGCGACAGGGACACCACGTTGACTTTGTCCGGCATTTTGTGAGATCCGGAACTCAGGTAATCCCCACGCCGGGTCATCAGCTTTTCGGGCAGCGGGAACACATCAAGCTTCAACTGAAACAGATCTTTGACCGAATTGTTGTATTGAAACCGATTCAACCGCCGTACCTGCAGCTGTTTCACTTCGCTGCCCGACACAGACTCCCGCAGCATCGTCTTCAAATCTGCCAGAAGCCTGGTGCGCACCGCTTCGCCAAGTTCCTGTTCACCTTCGGGCGGCATATTGTTGGCACCAATGGTCTCGATCATTTTTTCGATCAGCTCAGGCTGCTTAAGAAATTGATTCGCCGTCGTGATCTGCTGAAAGTTGACCTCGCCATTCACTTTTTTGTCACTGTGACACTTTGCACATTTTTCAGCAAGAAGCGGCTTGAGGAACTGATCGAAGTCGCTGGCCGCACTCTCCGGCACGACGGTGCTGAGCCACAGCAGCAGGCAAATTCGACAAATGAACTTATTCTCAGGCATGAACAATAACCTCGGACACTTTAATGCGTGTTGCACGCACCTTAGCGGCGACCAAACGGGGATGACGGGGAAACAACGGGTGGGTATAACGGTTTTGCGAGCGGTCGTGTGAATCTGGTTGTGACGGTGCTGCTCAGGTCCACAGATCAGAGACAACACCTGTACTGTCTGCGTACTCATCGATTTTCAGCCCCATCAGTTGAGCCAGGGTCAGCCACATATTGGAGTTCAGTGTGCCGCTTTTGCACTGGATGAAGCGACCTTGTTTTAGCTGGCCCTGGCCATTCCCGGCAACGATCAGCGGCAGGTCAAAATATTGATGAGTGGCCCCATCTCCCAGGCCCGCTCCATAGGTCACGATGGAGTTGTCCAGCAGCGAACTGCCATCGGACTCCTTGATGGTCTTCATACGGGACAGGATGTAGCTGTATTGCTGCATGTGAAAGATGTCGATTTTCTGAAGTTCTTTGTAGCCGTCACCTTTTTGATTATGCGTCATGTTGTGGTGCTGCACCGGTTTGTCAAAAACGCCCTCGTAACGCAACGACGCGTCCCACCGTTCGGGACCGACCATAAACGTGCAGACGTTCGTGATACCCATCTGCAGAGCCAGCAGCATCAAATCGGCCTGCAACTGAATATACTCGCCTCTGGGCAGGACTTCGTTTTTAGGTTCTTTGATGTCAGCGCTGGCAACCAGCTTTTGCAGTTTCGCGATTCTGGTTTCGATGTCACGAATCATCTGCATGAATTCGCCCAGCGTCCGGCGATCATCACGACCCAGTTTCCGGGACAGGGTTTTGGCATCAGCGAGCACCAGGTCTGTGACATCCGTCACGTGATTCCGGTAACTATCCGCCATAAACAGCCGGTCGTACAGCTTCCTGGGGTCCTTGATGGACGGGGCAATTTTATCCGGCCCATACCATGAGATATTGTTGAAGTAGATGGACTCTTTCCCCGCCGTGAAGCCGTTGCAGCTGATCTCCAGAGTCCTGAAGACGGTTGACTGGCCAACATGGTCGCCAATCACCTGATCCAGGCTCCTTCCGTTGGGGTGTCGAATGCCTTGCTCTTCGGCCTGAACAGGTGACAGGCTGGTCAGATAACATGATGCGCCCTGAGCATGGACGTCCTGGCCATTCTTGAAAGTACGGTCCAACCCCGTCACCAGTGTGATGTCTTTGCTGTGTTCGGACAGCGGCTGCATCGTCGAGGTGAGTTCGAGCGGATAAATGCCGGGGCTGTTGTTATGCCTCTGTTCGGCCTTGGTCTTGTCAGCATTGAATCCGCCGACAAAACCTGGCAACGTTCCGTCTTCTTCACCAGGAAAGAAACAGCGGCGAACAAGGCCATTGGGGACATACATCATCACCAGTTTCTTACTGGGCTTAATCCCTGTCGGGCGGGCATCCATTGCGCCCGCAATCGAATGCAGGAATGGCAATGTCAGGATGGCCCCTTTGGCCTTCAGGAATTTTCTTCTGGAGATACTCATTGAGTTCGCTTCACGTATGAATTCGACATTGGAAATGAACCCTGACACAGGTGGCCACGACCATCGTGAGATTATCCTGTTTCAAGCACCCACCGGCAAGGGCCAATAATGGTGCCGGGCCGTGAGGGTGCAGTAACGGATTTTGGTATTGGACGGGTGGGTGGCCGGCGGCTGGACTGAGCCTGCGAAGGAAGCCCCGGGGTTTCACTCGTCCCTCGCTCCAACCACCGGCCACCCTCGCGATTTCACAACATTCCGTGACTGCACCCGGCCGTGATCACATCGCGAACGTTGCACAACAACCGCGGCATGCTGTTGTTCAGATCACGAAAATTCGCAGGCTGTTGTGCAACTCTGACCGTGCTCGCTTACTGTGACTTCGCAGTGCCACCCAGCGTTTCGTGCAGCTTTGCGAGTTCTTCGGCGGGGATTTTGATCACTTTTCGGTCGTAGGTCATCAATCCGTTGACCTCTCCTTCGACATCGGTCGTCTGAGTATAGATACCTGCTGCGATTCCCTGCGCTCGCAGTTCCTTCAGTTTCTGCAGTGAC
This sequence comes from Fuerstiella sp., assembly GCA_029941865.1. Taxonomy (GTDB): domain Bacteria; phylum Planctomycetota; class Planctomycetia; order Planctomycetales; family Planctomycetaceae; genus Fuerstiella. Next base: position 9,352 of record JAPYTO010000021.1, read on the forward strand.
GTGACGTATCGCTGTTTGTATTCCGCTTTGTTCTGTGGCAAGCCTCCGTAACCCCAGTTGCGTCGGTCGGCGTCCCAAAGGTGATCCTTCACCGGATAGCCGTGCCCGCCGAATTCCCCCATGACTTTAATGAAGGCACCGTAACGATCCTGATCGAATGGAAATTCAGGGTGCGGATAGCTGTGGTGGTCAACGACGTCACCGACGGGCCAGAAGTTACCGCCGCTGGCGACATTAACCAGACGACGTGGATCACGTTCAACCGTCCACTTGCCGACTTTGACGGTTCGGTGTTGTCCCCACGCTTCGTTGAACGGTACCCACACGACGATCGACGGATGACTCTCCAGAGTGTCGATCATACGCTCAAGTTCCAGCATGAACTGATCGTGTTCTGTATCGGGCCAATTGGCGTCTTCAGGGTTCAGCTTCAGTCGAGTCCATGGGGGATTGTTTCCGGCGCTGACCTGATCCTGCCAGACCATCATCCCCAGTCGGTCACAGTGGTAATAATAGCGACGCGGTTCCACCTTGATGTGTTTGCGGATCATGTTGAAGCCGGCCTTCTTCAGCCATTGAATGTCGAATGCCATGGCTTCGTCGGATGGTGGAGTCAGCAGCCCGTCGGGCCACCAGCCCTGATCAAGTGGCCCCCAATGAAAGATCTCTTCGCCATTGAGCGTGAACCGAAGATGACCGTCCCTGTCGCGTTTCTTGCCGACAGAACGAATTCCGGCGTACGAACGGACCTGATCAACGACTGCGCCGTCTGCATCCAGCAGAGTCACCTCAAGGTTGTACAGATGAGGCGAAGTGGGTGACCATAGCCTGGCATCCCTGATCGCGATCGTGAGCTCGCCCTGCCCTCTGGCTTCGCCAACCGCTTGATCACCGTCTTTCACAACGACTAGCACATTCCCTCGCGATTTACTGCCGACGATATCCGGCTTAACCGTGATTGTTCCACGCTCGGCGTCCGTGGTGATCGTGAGGTCTTCGATGTAACTGGCAGCCACGTGTTCCAGCCAGACGGTTTGCCAGATCCCCGAAACCTGCGTGTACCAGATGCCTCGAGCGTTCAAGACCTGTTTGCCTCGAAGCTGCCAGCCTTCCGTTGCATCCTCGACACGGACAACCACGTCGTTGTCTCCATCACGAATGACTGCCGAGACGTCGAACGAGAACGGCGTGTGTCCTCCCTGGTGGCTGCCCACCGACGTACCGTTGACGAAGACATCGCAGCGATAATCCACAGCCTCGAAGTTCAACATCGTTTTCCGCCCGTTGGCCGGTGATGTCCGAAACGTTCGGCGATACCACAGCGCTTCGGTTGCATCGAGCAGTCGTCCGACGCCTCCAAGTTTCGATTCCAGACAGTACGGCACCAGAATTTTCCCAGCCCAGTCGCTCGGTACTTCTTTTTGCTCACGCGGCGTGATCGCGTAGTCCCAGTCCCCATTCAGATTCTGCCAGTCGTCTCGGGCCAGTTGAGGACGGGGGTATTCCGTCCATGCGTTTTCGTCAGTGACCTCCGCCCCCCATCTGGTGATGAGTTCCGACTGAAACGGTTTCGTGATGCGTTTCGCTGGCGGAAGTTCAGGGATGTTGTGGGCATCAATCAGATGCACGTCGATGAATTGCCCTCCACCGGTCTGACGACAATGCACCGCCATCAGGTTTTTGCCTTGTCGCAGCTGTTTGCGGCCTTCTGCGTCAATGGGCACAACTTCGTATTTCGTTGAATATCCTTTCAATGCAAGGACTCTTCGCCCGTTGATGTAGACTTCCACGTCTTCATCGTGGTGCAGCAGCAACGCCGGATTCGCCGGAACGGTTTCCAGCGTGAACCGTTTTCGCAGCCAGATATTCTGCGTAGACCAGATCGTGCCAACTCGCGCACCGGGGGTGTCTCGCATTCCAAACCCGCCGAAACTCTCTTTCCACGCCGCATCGTCAAAGGCCGCCTGCCACCATTCGCCGGCCGGTCTGCGAAGTGTGTAACGCCACTCGTCAGCGATTTTTTCTGCAGCGAGTAATGGAGCGGAAAACAGAAACCCGAATACAGTCAGACAGAATGTAACGGTGACTAAGTGCCACTGTGGAATTTGAAGAAGATGACGGACGTTCATGTAATAGCCTTCACGCAGACAGGGACAGATCGTGTACATTATTCTGACCTTTGCCGACGCGGCATACCAGTGACACCGGATATGAGCCACAACACATGAGCCCCATTATGAATCGGTCGTTCTTCATCACACTGTTTGCGCTGCTGTCAATGCTGCCCGCCGAGAATTGTCCCGCGCAACAGCCGCCCACCAAGGTGTTCCTGCTGGCTGGTCAATCCAACATGCAGGGACAGGGCGTCGTGCAGATGGATGACCCAAAGAATTACAACGGCGGCAAGGGCAACCTGGTATGGTCCATGAAACACTCGGCCAGCAAGGACCAGATGCAGCATCTGCGTAGCGCGAACGGCAAATGGGTTGTGCGTGACGACGTGCAGATTCGCTACAGGTTTCGGGACAAGGTTCGCCAGGGACAATTGACGGTCGGCTACACCGGTTATGGCGGCAGCAGTCACATCGGACCGGAGCTGCAGTTTGGCCACGTCGTGGGCAACCGTTTTGATGAGCCCGTGCTGCTGATCAAGACCGCGTGGGGCGGCAAGAGTCTGCACGTTGATTTTCGGCCGCCCAGTTCATCGGGCCAGACCGGACCGTACTACACGCAGATGATCGCAGAGATTCATGAAGCATTGGCGGCACTGGAAGAGCGGCCTTACGAACTCGCCGGTTTCGTGTGGATGCAGGGCTGGAACGACATGGTGTCGAAGCCCGCGACAGCGGAATACGATGAAAACCTGGTGAACCTTGCCAAGGATCTGCGGTCCGAATTCAAGTCACTGAACCTGCCGTTCGTCATCGGTGAACTCGGCAACGGCGGCCCCGCAAAGGATGGCAGCAGGATGCAGAAGTTCCGGGAAGCGCAGCAACGCGGTTCACAGCAGATCACCAATGCGAAGTTTGTAGTGACGCACTCCTTCGCCCGTTCCGCACAGCTGAGCCCCAATCGCGGTCATGGGCACCACTGGTTCGGCAACGCCGAAAGCTACTTCCTGGTAGGCGACGCGCTTGGTGAAGCAATGTTGGAATTGCTGAACGACTGACGTTGGTTGTGAAGCCACCAAAGAGCCCCGGTCTTTCCAAAAGACCGGGTCTCTGGCGCTGCGCTGCCGTAGTGCAGAAGCCTGAAGACCACCGGGGCAAGCCCGAATGGCGGGGATCTCAAGTCGTGTTTTCGCAGGGGGTCTTTAACGCAGCTCAGGTCCCGGGAACCCACAGGACATCATCGACTCCATCATTGTTGGCGGCACGAGCCAGCACAAACATCAGGTCCGACAGTCGGTTCAGATAAATCGCCGCTTGCGGGTTAACGTCCGTCGTCTGCAGAAGCGTCAATACGTCAAGTTCAGCACGGCGGCAAACACTTCGAGCGACATGCAGGACGGCCGCCAGGGGCGTTCCGCCAGGCAAAACGAAGCTCTTTAATGGCGACAGGCGCTCCGTCACGCGGTCGAGTTCTGCTTCCAGTTCAGCAACATGTGTTGCGGTCATTCGCAGACATCTGTCCTGCTTCGTCCGGGGATCCCATGGACAACTGATGTCTGCTCCCAGGTCAAACAGACGTTGCTGAATTTGCTGCAGTGCAGTCTTCGCAGTGGGATTCGGACACAGAGTGATGGCAATTCCCAGATGACTGTTCGTTTCGTCCACGCTGCCGCCAGCGACAATCCGGGCGTCCAGCTTGGACACACGTGACCCATCACCGATTCCCGTTTCGCCGCTGTCGCCCGTGCGGGTGTAGATCCTGTTGAGAATGACCATAACGTCTCCTTTGCTGCATGATCGAAAGCAATCTGCCAAGGTTCTACCGATCAGAGCGGCATTTTCAAAACAGTATGTCTGTGAACGTTCTATATTCGTGGTCGACAGCACTACAATCAACAGCATGCGATCAGTGGGCCGGTACGGCGCAGCCATCTTCACGTGTGCTGCGGCAAGCGGCTTCCGTGTGAAGACCCGCTGTCGTTGCTGTCGAATTGACTTCTGTGTCGGACCGGAGAAAATCCCGGGGTTCAAGCGGCAACTCGCATGGTCTGAGGCACAGTGCTCAGCGAATAATGTCACTTGTGAACGGATGCTCCGACGTACCTTATGCCTATTCAAAGACACTTTATCGACTGGAATCAGCCCGTTCTGCCCGCTGTCGCCGATCTGTTGATCGATCGCTATGCCACTGCTGACCAGCTGGATCTGCGAAATCTGGTGATGGTCTTTACCGGCAGCCGCGCTGCCAGGCGAATGCTGGAATTGCTGCTGGAAAAGGCGTCTACTCGCTGGCCCGCGTTTATGCCGCCGCGAATGGTTACCTTTCAACGATTTCCGGAGCTGTTGTATCCTCAGCAACAGAAGCTGGCCGACGAGCTGACTCAATTGCTGGTCTGGAAGAAGGCTCTGAGTGCCATTCCCGCAGCGGAACTGACGGCTGCACTACCAGCGATACCGAGCGATGAAGCCGTGCCGTCCTGGATGTCGCTGTGTGAATCGCTGCGATCTCAACACAACGAACTGGCCGAAGAGGGCATGGAATTTGACGAAGTGGCCGCGGCGCTGTTGCACATGGGCAACCATTCCGAGGCAGCACGCTGGAAGGCACTGCGGCGGATTCAGTCAGAATACCTTGTGCAGATGGACGGACTCGGCCAGTGGGACCGCGAAGCCGCGCGTCTGGTCGCCGTTCAGAAGCAGGAATGCCACACGGATGCGGACATCATGCTGGTGGGCACGGTCGACATAAATCGCGTGGTAAAGCAGATGCTGGACCAGGTCGCCAGCCGCGTGACCGCGGTTGTACACGCTCCGGCGTCTGAGTCAGAGTCCTTCGACGAGTATGGTTGCCTTGTGCCTGCGGCATGGACGGAGCGCAGGCTCGATATTCCGGTGGACGCCACGCGCATCGCCGAGGATCCCGAGGGACAGGCCGTGCTGGCGGTGGGCGAAATTGCGGCACTCGACGGCACTCGCCGGGCCGACGAGATTGCGGTTGGCATCGCTGATGAATCGTTAGTTGCGGCGGTGTTGCAGCGGTTCGCGGATGCTGGGATTTCCGGTCGTTGGCCAGTTGGCCTGCAGTTGAAAGACACACGTCCTTATCGAGCTCTCACGGGAATCACCGATCACCTGTCCTCGGCACGCGACGGCCAGCCACCTGATTTCGCGACCCTCAGCGACCTTGTGCGTCACCCCGATGTGCACCGTTGGGTGGATCGATTTGTGCGCAAGGCTGTTTCCGGCAAACAGACTGATCCGGTTGACTGGCTGTCTGAGTTGGACAGATACATCGCTGTTCATCTGCAGTCCTGCCCCGGTGTATTGCTGGGAAAGCGAGATCGGCAGGTGATAGTGGGAGCCATTATCTCTGCTGTCGAACAATTACTGGGACTGCTGTGCCCCGATTTCGTTGGCCAGAACACGCCCTCCGGCGGTGGTCGCAGAAAAACACACCAGCAGCAGCAATCTTTATTTGACGACCAGATCGCCGTCGTTTCTCAGTCGTTGCAGTCACAGCTCGCCGTGAAGAAGCCGGTCGATTTCTGGGCACGAGGAATCATTCAACTGACGGCAGCGTTGTACGGCGAACACGAACTTCAGCCCGACAACGTACGCGACCGGGGAATTTCGGAATGCTTTGACGCCCTGACCGATGCCTCAGAGTTTCTCAGAAACATTCCCGCGGCCGTCATGCCGAAGTGTACTGCGGCACAAGCCATCCAGCTGCTGCTGAAGCAGATTGCGGAATCACCCATTCCGCCGGAATCCGATGATCAGGCGGTCGATTTACTACGCTGGCTTGAGTTGCCGATGGACGACAGTCCCGTGCTGATTCTGACCGGGTTCAACGAAGGGTTCCTGCCGGAATCCATCACATCCGACGTCTTTCTGCCCAACAGTTTTCGCACTCAACTTGGTCTGCGAGATAATCATCGTCGCTATGCTCGTGATGCGTATGCGTTGACGGCACTGACTCACAGTCGGGAGCAGATCGTCTACATTGCGGGACGGACGGATGCCAAAGGCAATCCACTCACTCCCAGTCGGCTGTGGTTTGCCGCCGACCCCGACAGTTTGCCGGCCCGAGTGCAGCGGTTCTACGATTCCACACCCGCGACCAGTGCCGACCACGACAGTGAGGCCGTCGCCGAGTTTGCTGAAACGCCGGCAGGTATCGATGAGACGGCACGACTGAGCGGTTTTACGTTGCCGCGGCCGTCCATGATTCCGGACGTCCCGGCCGAGATTCCCGTCACGGCGTTTCGGGAATATCTGTACTGCCCCTATCGCTACTTTCTGAAACGCGAACTGAAACTGAAGTCCATCGAGGACGAAACGCTGGAACTGGAAGCTCAGGCGTTCGGCAGTCTGATGCATGACGTGCTGAACGAGTTCGGGCAGTCTGACTACGCACACGCCACCCATCCCGAACCGATCGAGACGTTTCTGCTAAAGACGTTGCAGGGACTTTCGAACAAACGCTTCGGTCGTAATCGCAGCGCCACCATCGCCGTGCAGCTGCAGATGATGCAGGATCGTCTTTCGGCATTCGCGCGATGGCAGGCACAAACAGCCGCCGAAGGATGGCGGATTCACTATACAGAAGAAGACCTGAAGTTTACTGACTTCAAGGATAAACACCGTCGCGGCGTCGTGCTGGCGGGGCGCGTCGATCGTGTTGATCAACATCAGACAACCGAACAGTGGCGCGTGCTGGACTACAAAACGAGTGAACGTGCGGAAAAGCCGGAAGCCACGCATATGAAGAAGGGCGAGTGGATTGATCTGCAGTTGCCGCTGTACCGGTTGCTGGTTCAGTCTCTGGGAATCGACGGCGAAATACAGCTGGGCTACGTGCATCTACCCGGCGATCTGTCCAGCGTCGGGGCCAGCATCGCCAAATGGTCGGATGCCGAACTGGAAACTGCCGAAGAGACGGCTCGTGAAGTTGCGGCCAACATTATGGACCTGAGAATCGACCAGGTGACGCCAGGCCAGGAACGTCGCGCCACCGAGTTTGCTCGCGTCTGCCAGGACAGTGTCATCGATCGCAATATCCCGTGGCTGGACGAATGGCTGGGACGAGCAGGAGAATGACAATGCCTGCCGACGGTACTGATTCCTGTTCTGCGGCAACATACGATGGGCCGTCATTGACCATGCTGGTCGTGGCCAGCATGGTGGGCGCTGGAGTCTTTACGACCTCCGGTTTCACACTCGGTACGGTCGGGTCACCGCTGATGGTGATGGTGTGCTGGATCATTGCCGGCGGCATTGCGATGTGCGGCGCGGTTGCGTACGGACAATTGGCTCGGCTGATGCCACTGTCCGGCGGCGAGTACCTGTATCTCAGTCGCAACGTTCATCCGATGGCCGGTTTTCTGGCCGGCTGGATTTCGCTGACGGCTGGATTCAGCGGAGCCATCGCGACAGCCGCTGTGGCCTTCGAACAATACGCGGTGCCCGTCGCAATTCGCCCGTCATGGTTGCCTCAGGATGCCTGCGCGGTGATTGTGGTTGTCATCTGTGGATTAACGCATGGCTTGAAGGCACTAGCCGGCAAACGGTTTCAGAATGCCGTCGTGTGTCTCAAGCTGGTGGCACTGGCCACCTTTCTGGGAATTGTCAGCCTGAAGATGTTTTCCCATCCGTGGCAGTTCGCAGCCACCGGCGATGGCCCGGAACGGCCGTGGGATATGATCACGGCGATCGCCACGTCACTGGTTTGGATCTCTCTGAGTTACGCAGGATTCAACGCGGCCGTCTACGTGGCGTCGGAATCCAGACAGGCCAGTCGCTCTGTGCCGAAAGCACTGTTACTGGGGACCGCCGGCGTCACTCTGCTGTATCTGGTTCTGAATCTCATCTTTGTTACGTCGACAACACCGGACCGGCTGGTGTGGCAGGAAGCCGTCGCCGCCATCGCAGCTCAGGCCATTGGTGGCGATGGCCTGGAACTGTTGATTCGCAGTGCTGTCGCACTGGGGCTTTTGTCTTCTGTTTCTGCAATGATCATGAGCGGACCACGAGTCTATTCAAAAATGGCCGACGATGGAGTCTTTCCGAAGACGCTCAGCGTAACTCGTGGTGGAATTGCAAAGTCAGTGGCCCTGCAAACAGGAATCGCCGTCGCTCTGATCGTTCTGCAGCGAATTCTTGTGGACGTGGGCGTGTTGCGAAGTTCCCTGCTTGGTTTCCTGATCTATCTGGGCACGACATTATCGTTGTCGTCCGCGTCCTGTGTCGCCACATTGTTTCTGCCCTCGGTGCGCCGTCAGCACGCCGTGCGGCCAACGGCTTTCCAGAACTGTGCCAGTCTGATTTACGTCCTGGCAACGTTTGGATCCGTCATTCTGCTGGTGTGCACTCACGAAAAGGACGGTCAACACGTCGGATGGTGGCATCTGACAGGTGCTGCAGCTACGCTGATTACCGGACTGGTGGCATGGCAGTTCTATGGCAGAATTGACCAGAGCCAAAATGCCCGACCTGATTGACTCACGACACACCGGAGACGTCCCATGACTTCCGACCTGAACCGACGACACTTTCTGCAGACTGCGTCTCACACCGCCGCCACTCTTGCCGCAGCGCAGGCGATTCCGGGAGTCTTTGCAGCGGAATCCTCTCAGTCGGAAACCGTAAACATTGCTCTGATCGGCTGTGGCGGCATCATGACGCACCACCTGAAGGGTCTGGTCAGTCGAAAGGAGGCGGTCTCAATTTCCTGGTTGTGTGATGTGGATCCGGCACAGATCGATCGCATCGCGACCAACATGCAGGGATTCCAGTCAAAAGCTGCCAACCGGACTTCGAAGTTCGAGGATGTCCTGGCAGATCCGAACGTCGATGCCGTCATCGTGGCGACACCGCATCACTGGCATGCTCCGATCGCCATCAACGCGATGGCCGAGGGCAAAGACGTCTACCTCGAAAAACCCATCTCACACGTCTACGACGAAGGCCACGCCATCATTCGCGCCGCAAAGAAGTATGGACGAGTGGTGCAACAGGGCAGTCAGATGCGAAACAGCCCGGTAACAGCTCGTGCAGAAAAACTGCTGGCGGACGGTGCGATTGGCGAAATCAAAATTGCCAAAGCATGGACGGCCGAGATGCGGCACACGGTCAAGCCCGTGCCTGATTCAACGCCGCCACCGAATGCCGACTACGACCGCTGGCTGGGGCCCGCGCCCAGCCGGCCGTTCAACAAACATCGCTTCCACAGCACGTGGCGGATGTACCGAGACTATGCCAACGGAGAAATCGGTGACGACGGCATTCACGATATCGATATGGCCTGCTGGGGGCTGGGTGTGGACTCGGCCCCGAACCAAATCACCGCTCGCGGCAGTCGCATGATGCTGCACGGACACGCCAGCGAGTACCCGGACAATATGAACGTGACGTGGCAGTTTCCGGATGGACGATTAGTCGTCTACGAAAACTATCCGTTCACATCGTACGGGATCCACGGTTTCGACAACGGTAACGTGTTTTACGGAACAGAGGGCTACATGGTCTTTTCACGTCGAGGCGCATTCAGCGTCTTTCTGGGGCCGAAAGGCAAACCCGGACCGACGGAAGGCGATGTTCGCGGCCAGCGAGGCTACGCCGAACACATGGCTGAATTCCTGAACGCCGTGCGCACTCGAAACGTCAGGACGAAAGCACGGCCGGAAGTTGCTCACCGATCGTGTGCACTGGTTCATCTTGGCGAAATCGCTTTTCGCACGAAGGGCCGCCTTGATTTTGATCCCGTCACGGAACGCTTCACGGACTGTGACGAAGCGAACGAACTTCTGACCAAGACTTACCGCGATCCGTACGTGCTGCCGAGCGTCTGACGTGGGGCGAACAACAACGGGGCGCATTCGGTGACTGGAGGAAGTTGCAAGTGCATTCGAATGTAAATAAGTCGTCTCGCGGTCATAGGTAACTACGCAACTTTACCCTCCCGTCTTTACGGGAGGGTCGCGAGGAACGAGCGGGGAGGGTGAAGTTGTCGGCCAGATTTGTGTCGATGCGTATGCTACCCGGAGAGTAAATCACCAACGACATTCCCACAAAATCAGTCATTCAAGGCGGCAACACCATGTCACCATAAACTCGCGGACGCACCGTCAATAACCGACCGGCTGTCGAAAGCCTCTGCACCAGCAGATCCTGCCGGTTGACGCAGCCGTGGGCATTGGCTCCGGCGGCGGGCAGGGGGCGGGCTTCGAATCAACACTCGCAGCGAACCGCGATTGCTCTTCGCGCCACAACGGATCGCCATTAGGATCTGGATCCCTTCACAAATCCTGCCGAGCTGCCACAGCTCTACTCCATTCCCACATCTCTCCACTCGTGAATTGCCTTTCTTTTTTCTGTCATCTTCTCGTCTGTTGCGGTCGCGTTTCTCCGTGACCACAAGTTTCTGAAATGGGTTCTCCGTCTGTTCATCTTCCGGTCATGTTCCGCGAGGTGCTGCATTATCTGCAGCTGTCTGAGGGACTTAGCGTGATGGACGGAACGGTCGGTGCAGCCGGACATAGTCAGAAGATTCTCGAACAAATCGGCAGCAGCGGACAGCTGTTCGGTTTCGACAGGGATCCGATGATGCTGGATCACGCCAGGCAGAAGATCACTCAAACATCCGACCAAACAAATATTCAACTATTTCATTCGAGTTACGCTGACGCACCGGAGGTCTTTGCGAACGCAGCCATCAATGGTGTTGACCGCGTACTGCTGGACCTTGGTCTTTCGTCGGACCAGCTGGCTGATCGAGAGCGCGGTTTCGGGTTTGATGCCGGTGGACCGCTGGACATGCGTTTTGACACATCACGAGGACGTTCTGCGGCTGAACTATTGAGAACCGCTGATCGGCAGGAGCTGGAATCAATCCTGAAAGAATTCGGCGAAGAAAAATTTGCGAGGCAGATCGCAGCGGAGATGTGCCAGCAACGATCCCGGAACCCCATTCAAACAACGGAAGACCTGGAATCCTGTGTTCGCGCGGCAATCCCGCGGGGAGCGGTCAAAGGGAAAAACCCGGCCACTCGCGTGTTTCAGGCACTGCGAATTGCCGTCAACGATGAACTTGAACATGTACAACGAATGATGACTACGGTGTTGCCGGAAATTCTCAAGCCGGACGGCATCGCCGTGATTCTTACTTTTCACTCACTTGAAGATCGCATTGTTAAATCCGCGTTCAAAGGACAGAAGTCATGGCAGGTCCTGACAAAAACACCCATCGAAGCGACACCGGCGGAGACTCGTCTGAATCCCCGAAGTCGCTCGGCCAAACTTCGAGCAGCGCTGCGCCGAAGTCCCTGAAAGAGCAGGTCGCGGGCTTTGAGCAGGCGAAAGCCGGTATGGCTGTCGAAACAAAAATGGGAATGGGCATCGTCATCATTCTGGTGTGTGCATTCGGCTTCCTTGTGTACCACAAGTTTGACTTGAGGCAACGGGCACTGCTGCAGGCCAGCCTGCGGGGCAAACAATCTGATCCCGGCACACAGGACTCTGTCGCGGCCGGCTCAAAGACCGCGGCTGACTCACAAACCCCGACCGGTATCACCGCTTTTCAGTCTTCACAATCTACTGCTGACATTCCTGACTCTGAGTCCTTTGTAGCGGCTGCCGACGGCTTCGCCAATGAGGTAGGTCGCACCCCATTGGCCGCTACAGAAACCCGCCCGGCGTTCAACGGCACTGAGCCCGCCGAGAGCAAATTGGAGATGATCCCGGGTGCTGACGCGGCTACGTCACAGAGTCCTTCGACGGATCCGTTTGCCGCCCTGGCTGCTCAGAACGCTGCCAGACTGGCACGGAAAACGGAGGCCCCCCGAACGTCTACCGATGATCCGTTTGCAGCCATTCCCACACCAGCACCGGAGCCCCGACGGCTGTTTGCCAACGCACCATCAGCGGACGGTCCACCATCGTCAACCGGTCTCGCAACAACGGTCGCACCTGAGTTCCCGGCATTCGGAGACCCCGGAAATGCTGCAGAATCACCAGGTTCCGCGATCGAGCCAGGCTCGTTGCCACAAACTGCCAACCTGACTCCAGTCAACATCGTGTCCAATTCACAGCCAACCGAAACGCTGACGGATCCTGCGTTTGTTGACCCGGAATCTGATACGTTCGGGGCCTCCAGGACATCAACCGCAGCTTTATCGACTTCCACGCCAAAGTCTCGTCCGCTACCGCCGGCGTTTCCCGTTTTCGATTCAGCCAGCGACACGGCAGACGCGTCACAAGGCCAGGACCTTCCTCCGGTATCACCCATTGACACGCCGTCGTTTGATCAGGGAACTGTGACCAGCGAAGGCACTCGCCCTCTGCGTCCCGTTGACGACTCCAGCCGACAGCTCATCGCGATGCTGGAGCCGCAACCGGAGGTGGATCCACTTCTGGATGATCGACCGGTGACAAAACCCGCTCCGGCACTGTTCGACGATTCCAGTGCTGTCGATGCGAACCTCAAAGAAGACCCTGCCAATCCCTTTGGGGGCGGTGATCTTCAGACTGCCCGCCAATCGGAACTCGCAACCGCTTCGCCAGCTCCCTCACCCCAGACTGCGACAGTCGCTCCGGCAACCGGAGAGGTCGAAATTGGCGTGGCACGTTTTCACAATCCTCGACAGATTCAACAGGTGGCAGGCACGTCCGAGCCGTGCGAAATCTGCGAAGTCAAACCGAATGACAACTACTGGACCATCTCAAAACGAACGTACGGAACAGCCCGCTATTTTTCTTCGCTCGCTCTTTACAATAAGCACCGAATCTCCGACCCCAGGAAGTTGCGACCGGGCATGAAGGTGTTGATCCCCGATCCGAGTGTTCTGGAAGAACGGTACCCGGAGTTCTTCAGGGATCAGCAACGAAAGCCAGCACAAGCGACGGGATACTTTCTCAAACCCGATGGCACACCAGCCTATCGCGTGGGAGACCGAGAGACGCTGTCCGAGATTTCTCAGAAGCATCTGGGCCGGGCATCCCGGTGGATTCAGATCTATCGTTTGAATCAGCAAATCCTGAAAGATCCGAACAGACTGAAACTCGGGACGGTGATTGTTCTTCCCGATGACGCCACCGACGTTCATCTGGCCCCCTGACGCCGCTATCGCCGATACAACTTCTGTCCTCAGCCCCGTTGACATCCCATCACGGGGCCTTTCTGTGCGCCGTTGTGTGCCACGAAATATTGCGCCCGTGGCGTTGGCCGCAGGCCGGACAAGAGCGGTCGAACATTCGTTTTTGAATATGCGTTAGTTGAGCGGCGCCACTTGTTGAGTCCTTTCTTTGTAACCCGAAGCGTAGGCGAGGCGCTCGACGCGACTTGTCTCTTCGCTTACGCATTTTGACGTTGCGATTTTTCTTGCCCCCTCTCCCCGAAAACATTGATGTGAAACAGGCGTCCGTCGGATAGACACTAAACTTCAATGTTTTGGGGGAGAGGGTTGGGGTGAGGGGACCCAAAAATGCAACTTCAAAATTCACGCTTCGGGTTAACATGAAGGTGCAAGTGTCGCTGTCCAATTAGGCCAGGCGAATATTGTAAAGGTGTCCTGTGTTCTTTCGTTTCGCAGCCGGGTTGATTCTGGTCGTGATTGTTTCCATGGTCGGCATTGATCTGGAGAAACAAACGCTTGAGATGCGGCGCGCCGTCAGTGGGCAGTATTTTCAAAAGGATCTGCTGCTGGAAATGCACGCCCATCTGCGTCTGGAAATTCAGACTCTGACGGCACCTTCGCAGCTGGCAAAGATTGACCACACAATGCCGCCGCTGATAACGCCTCACCGACCGTCCATCGACTCCGAAAGATGGGGGCCGGCCACACCTTCGCTTCCACCGCTGCCTTTGCTGCGGTGGCAACATCCGGCACGTTCCTCAAACTGACGAAACGTCCACTTGAAGCATTCTCACGACAACCTGAACCAACGCTCACCCACCGGCCTGCCATTTCTGTGGCGGTCGAAGCTGTTGTCGGCGTGCATGCTGTTGGGCTGGGCCATCATGATCGGCCGCCTGATCCATCTTCAGGGGACGCAGCGGCAGTTGCTGAATACTCGAGTCACCCGGCAGAGCTCATTCACCGAAATTGTGCCAGCGCGGCCGGGTGAAATTCTGGACCGCAACGGACACGTGCTGGCGATGACCGTGACGCGCGAAAGTCTATACGTCGTGCCGGCGGAAATCGAAGACCCGGCGACTTTTGTCTGGCAGATATGTTCTGTACTGAACGTGAATGCAGACCAGCTCTACGAACGGCTGGTCAAACATTCGAAGCGGCAGTTTGTCTGGGTACAGCGCAGACTTTCCGACGAAGACGCCAAACGCGTTCGTCAGCTCAAACTTCCGGAACGCACGTGGGGCTTTCGCCGAGAGTATCTGCGGCAATATCCACAGGGGGCGTACGCCGCCCACATTCTCGGACTGCGCGACATCGACAACCTCGGTCACGGTGGACTTGAACAAAGCATGGACGACCTGATTCGCGGTCAGGACGGCACGCGAGTGATGACGCGGGACGCTCGGGGGATCGTCGTCGAAGTCCAGGCAGCGCGTTCGGAAACACCGCAGCACGGCCAGACGGTCATTTCGACGCTCGATATCCTGACACAGATCCAGGCCGAACGACAGCTGGACCAGCTGGTGCAACGCTGGCAGCCGCTTGGGGCCTGTGTCATCGTGATGGAACCGCACACCGGCGAAGTGCTGGCCATGGCATCGCGTCCCGGCTTCAACCCCAACGTGCCTTCTGAGGTTCCCGCGGACGCATGGCGAAATCTTGCTGTGTCCGCCGTATTCGAACCGGGTTCAACCTTCAAACCGTTCGTCGTAGCGTGGGCCATGGAGCATGGTCTCCTGAAATCGAACGATGTTATCTCGTGTTTTAACGGAGCCTATCGCATGGGGCGGCGGATTCTGCACGACCATCATGCCTATTCACAGCTCAGCGTCGAGGACGTTCTGGTCAAGTCCAGCAACATCGGCATGGCCAGAATCGGTGAACGACTGGGAGTTCAGGGACTGCACCGGGCGACTGCAGCATTCGGATTCGGGACCCACACGGGGATCGAACTTCCAGGCGAAATTGACGGTCTCGTTCGCCCGAAAGCGGACTGGGACGAGTATTCCATTGGTTCCATTCCGATGGGTCAGGAACTGGCGGTGACTCCGCTGCAACTGATCACCGCCCATGCGGCGCTGGCCAACGGGGGACGTCTGGTCCGCCCCCATCTGCTGTTGGGATCTTCGTCCGATCAGACATTGCCGTCTCCGCTGTCCGGGGTGGAAACCGTTGCCGCCACGCCCACGCTGGAGTCGCAGATTGTGCGTCCGGAAATTGCCGACTGGATTGTGCGTCATCCCATGAAGGGCGTCGTCGAACGAGGTACGGGCAAGTCGGCTCGTGTCGACGATCTCAGCATTTTCGGTAAGACAGGCACGGCACAAAAGCCAGACCCGGAAGTCGGTGGCTACTCCGACACCAAACACTTCTGTTCCTTCGTGTGCGGCGCGCCGGCCGAAAACCCGCAAGTGCTGGTGCTGGTGATGGTCGACGAACCAACAGCCGCGGGTCTGCACTACGGCGGCACGGTTGCTGCCCCGACAGCTTCAAAGATTCTGCAGTTCGCCGTCCAGCGTCTGCCGCACATTTCCGGTCGCATGACTGTGCGTCCGGAGCACGACCTGCCTGCCCGCCGACTGTGAACGAACACAGATGCACGCGGTGGGTCGTGGGTAGCCCAGGTTGCTAGCAACCTTTGGGTGCCGCAGGCACTGGAGGCTGTCAGAAAACGATCTTACAGCAATTGATGCCGCAGACAGGGACCTCTTGTTGCAAGCAACAGGGCCACCCGGTGGACGAGTTGTCGGCACGACGCCCGTCTGAGTTCCGGCAGCTACGAATATCAGCAACGGACACTGGCGGTCTCACTCCCTGACCGCTCTGTCTCTGGTGCAACGGCCGTACTAAACTTCGTCGTGCATTTCGGCTTCGACGATATCGAATGCCGATGACACTTCGTCGCGGATGCGACATGGTTTTCCGGTCTGCCAGTCGACGAACGCCCACTTGGTTTCGGCAACGGCGATGCACACATTGTCATTCGGACGCACAATGCGATATCGACGTACCGAAGTGGCTCGGCGGAAACTGGCACACCACGTCCGCACGGCGATTGTTTCTCCGGCTCGGCACGGTGAGCGGTATTCGATGTAGTGCGATCTGGCAACCCAGGCGATCCCCGCCTCTTTGTATCGTGCCGCATTCCATCCCTGAGCCGACGAATGATCCACCGCCGCATCCTGCAGCCAATGAAAGTACGAAACGTTGTTGGCGTGACCCTGCCAGTCAGTTTCTTCGGCGGTTACGAGATGTGTATGAACGTAAATTGCAGGCATAATTCCATTTGTGTCTGATGACTATTTCACCGCGGTGTGGCCGACAGCCGCTGCCGCCACAGTACAAATGCGGCCGGCCAGTAAATTCACGGATCCCTTGCCATCCGGGTGTACTCGGTTGCTGAGAAACACCACGAACAATTGCTGTTCCGGATCAATCCACAGAGCGGTGCCCGTAAACCCGCCGTGACCGAACGCCGACGCCGACAGCAAGTCACCTCGATTGGATGAATACGGTGACTTCATATCCCATCCGGGCGTCCGCAGTCCGGACGAAACCTGCACCGGGCTGCGCATCAGTGCGACAGTTTCCGGCTTCAGCACCCGGACTCCGTCCAGAATGCCGCCGTTAATCATTGCCTGAGCATATCTGGCAAGATCCTTTGCGGTGGAAAATAACCCCGCGTGACCGGCGACTCCGCCCAGAGCAAACGAGCGCGGGTCATGCACCTCGCCCTGCATCCAGTGACCGTCCCGTTGCTCCGTCACGGCCGCCCGCGCTGCCAGTTTGGCGCCGGGAAGAAAGCCGGTTTCGGTCATTCGCAGTGGGCCAAAGATGACTCGCCGCGAGTATTCGTTCACATCTTCGCCGGTCATGCGATTCACTAACTCCGCCAGCACGATAAAACCAACGTCGGAATACATAAACTTCTCGCCAGGCGCAGCAGTTGGCTTCAGCGCGAAGACTCGACGCATGGCTTCTGACGGTCCATCCTGGTAGTCGCGCATGCTGTTGTCAGGGATCAGTCCGCCCATGTGGGTCAACAGTTGTCGAATGGTGATCTCTGCTTTGCCGTTGGTGGCAAATTCAGGGATATGCTGGCCCACCGCATCGTCCAGCGTCAGTTTTCCCTGTTCGATCAACGACATCACGCTGGTCGCTGTGGCGATCGGTTTTGTCAGCGACGCAAGGTCAAAGACGGTGTCCGGCAACATCGCTGCCTTATCAGGTTGCAGCTGTCGATGACCGTATGCCTTGTGAAAAACCGTGTGTCCGCGGTACCCGACCAGCACGACACATCCAGGCATCTTCCCGCGTGAAAGACCCTCCGCGACAATCTGATCGATCACGTTCAATCGTCGGGAATCCATACCCACGGATTCAGGTGTTGCGACCGACAGACTGTGATGGTGTGATTCTGTCGTCACGTCTTCATTGGCGGCCAGTTCGAAATACGGCACCAGGAAAAATCCGACCAACGCTATCGCAAGATGTTTCATAAATGTTTCCTGTACCAACTATCGAATGAACACGGTCCGCGGCTGGACGACCTCATTCTGCAGATTAAGCTCACCAAGTGCGAGCAACCGTGTGCCGTCTGCTGAAACAACGGCAATCTCACTGACCTGTGCTGCGTCGGTGCCGTCCGGAATGTGCAGCTTTGATTTGCTGATTGACAGCTGTCGTCCGATTCGTACGAGTTCTTCGTCGTCACTGTTGCATTGATACGTCGGCATGTCCGCCACAACCCGAATCGGGTCAGTCATCATGGTGACGATCGATTCTGCAGAAAGTGATTCCGGAGCAATCGCCGCAGCCACAGGGAATTCTCCAATCGCTGTGCGTTCCAGTGACGTCATTAATCCCCCGCAGCCCAGAGATTCTCCCAGATCACGGGCGATGGAGCGAATGTACGTGCCTGATCCGCATTCAATCTGCAGCGTCAGATTCGGCCACGCGTATTCGATGACGTCAATGGCGAAGACGTGCACCGATTTCGATTTCAGCTCAACGCTCTCGCCCCGGCGCGCCTTCGCATACGCTCGCTGGCCGTTGACCTTGACGGCCGAAAACGCGGGAGGAACCTGTTCGATGGTGCCAATGAACGTTCGCAGGACGTCGCGAACCTGTTGTTCTGAGGGAACATCGCCGTCAATGGGGACGTCGGTGACAATGCCGCTGCAATCATCCGTGTCAGATCGTTGTCCGAATCGGAACCCTGCGACATATGTCTTCGACGATCGCTGCAACAACGAAATCAGCCGGGTCGCCGCGCCCACGCAAACAAGAAGTACGCCCGTCGCCATCGGGTCCAGCGTCCCGGCGTGTCCAGCCTTCGCGGGCTTTACCAGTCGCTGAACGACGTTCACCACGTCTCGGGAAGTCACGCCCGCGGGCTTATTGAGATTCAGAACGCCAAACATGATGCAATCTTCAATGCGTTGTCAATTTGCAGCGCCAGGGCTTGTCTTCGCATTCTGCGGCAGGGGCCGCGAAGCACAGCGATTAACGAGTATCCGAAGCCGACTGTCGCTGAACAAACGCCGTGTAGTCCTCAGCCGTGTCGATGCCCACAGCCGCCTGTGGCACAACGGCCACCGCGATGCGAGCACCCGACTGCAGCGCACGAAGTTGTTCCAGCTTTTCAAGTCGCTCCAGCGATGAGGGTGGCATTGATGTCAGTGACAGCAGGAATTCACGCCGATACGCGTACAGCCCGACGTGCAGCAACCACGGCGATGGGCGTTCCGAAGACAACAACTCTGCAATCGACGCGTCGCGTGAAAACGGAATCGGTGAGCGACTGAAGTACAGCGCCTGTCCGTTGTTGTCTACGACGACCTTAACGCAGTCCGGGTCGCTGACAACAGAGGCGTCACGAATCGGCGCCGCGACGGTCGCCATCTCAGTGTTGCCATGGTGAATGGCTGCGACCAGCGCTTCGATCGTATCGGCTTCCAGTTCCGGCTCGTCGCCCTGCAGATTCACGATAACCTCGGCGTCCGCACAGCAACGTCTTGCAATCTCGGCCACGCGGTCGGTACCGCTGGGGTGATCCGCCGTCATTTCAGCGTGACCACCGAAGCTGTGTACGGTGTCAAAAATCCGTTCGCTGTCTGTCGCGATAATCACATCGTCCAATGTGGACGAGGCCATGGCCACCTCCCACACATATTGCAGCAGCGGCTTGCCTGTTTCCTGCAGCAGCAGTTTCTCCGGCAGTCGCGACGATTGCAGTCGCGCCGGAATGATTCCAACAACGTTCATAGACATTCTGTGGTGACAGGGAAGGCGACAAACAGATCGGCCATCCTGCCAGCACGTACTGACAGTGGGCCATCGTTGGGCGGAACATAACAGCCCAGCTGTTTCTGGCGATGCCTCTGACCGCCAGGACCGCTGAAATTGAGGAGTTTAGTATGTTTGCCGCGATGTTCCGGTGAATCTGAAGTCAAACGGGGGAAAGGATCTTTGCGGAACCACCGAAAAGAAAGACAATAAATGCCGTTGGCAACAACAACTATTGCATCAAAGAATGGGATCGCGGTTGGGCGTTGATTCGGCGCGATCGCAACTCTGTTTCGCCGAAACACATGGTGACTGTCATACGCAAACGTCTGGGTGGCCGGAGGCTGGACTGAGCTTGCGAAGGAAGCCCCGGGGTTTCACTCGTTCCTCGCTCCAACCACCCTCCCGGTTTCACAACATTCCGCGGTTGCACCCGAGCTTAGAGGATATGCGGTCGCAAAACGTGCTTGGGACCGGGATTCGCAGGACACTTTCAACATTCGTGAGTATCGAGGTGATGAAAACCAGGTCGCAAGACGCTCCGACTGCTGCCAACATGCCGCCACCGGTCCGTTCGATCCAGCAGGAAGTTGCCGACCTGTTGATATGCGTTGAGGAGATTGATCGCCGGCTATCGGACAGTCCGAATTCCGAACGGTGGCAGTGGCGTTCGCGCCGTAACGTGGCTGTTTTTCTGCTAAACCGACTTGCGAATGAAGCCAGCGACGCCGGCACAAAACTTGACGTCCGCTCGATCTCTCCGGAGCAACGACGTCGGGTTCTTTCCGATCATCCACTCGTGGGCCCGTTGTCCGAGTATTCACCGGACACCTCGACCGCCATTTCATCGCTGCTTGGCCAGCATATCCGCGAACGGGTCAATCATCTTCAGTCCAGCTGACTCACGACTTCCTCAATGGCTTCGATCGTTGTGTCACACAGTCGTTCGATAAGTGAGAGCGGCATAGCCGGAGCCGGCATCAGTACAATGACATCGCCAAGCGGACGAATAATCACGCCGCGTTTCCGGGCGGCCACGGTCACCTGATGTCCGACTCGCAGGGCCGACGCGAACGGGTCCATCGACTGTTTGTCGCGGACCAGTTCAATGCCCACCATGATTCCCTTTTGACGAATTTCGCCAACGTGAGGGTGCTTTGCGAGTTCATGCAGTCGCTCGTTGATCAACTCTGATGCTACGGACACATTGTCCAGCAGGTTGTGTTGCTGAAAACGCTGCAACGACGCCAGTGCAGCGGCGCAGCCCAGAGGATTGCCGGTGTAGGTATGGCCGTGAAAGAACGTACGTCCGGCATCAGGTGATCCCAGAAACGCTTCATAGATTTCTTCCGTGGCCAGCGTTGCTGCCAGCGGCAGATAGCCACCGGTGATTCCCTTGGCAACGCACATCAGGTCGGGCAGAACGGCTTCCTGTTCACACGCGAACATTGTTCCGGTGCGGCCAAAGCCCACGGCGACCTCATCCGCGATCAGTGGAATACTGTATTCTGTACACAGCGTGCGTATGTGCTGTAAGTAGCCGGGGGGATGGACAAGAATTCCCGCCGCTCCCTGAACCAGAGGTTCGATGACAAAACCAGCAGCTCGATGATGATTCTCTTTGATCAATTCCGTCGCCCGATCAAAGCAAAACTGCAACCACGAGGCACGGTCATATCCGTCGGGCACACGCGTGACAACCGGCGATGGAACGGAAACCGTTGGAAACAGCAGGTGTTTGTAGACGCGATGGAACACATCCATGCTGCCGACGCTGACGGATCCCAGTGTATCACCGTGATAGGCATTGCCGACACTGATAAATGTGTCGCGGGCAGTCTCAGGATTCGACTTCTGCTGGTGGTATTGATACGCCAGCTTCAGCGCTACTTCGACGGCGGTTGCGCCGCTGTCGGAATAGAAAACCTTTGTGAGATTGACTGGAGTGATATCGACAATCGCTTTGGCCAGTCGAATGGAGACCTCACTGGACAGCCCCAGCATGGTTGAGTGCCCTACCCGATCCAGTTGAGCACGCACGGCATCATCAATCTCCGGGACTCGATGGCCATGCACGTTACACCACAGCGACGAAATCCCGTCCAGATACCTGCGCCCGTCCACGTCGATCAGGTCAAAACCGTCGGCGTCGGCGATAATCGGAGCGTGCTCGTCGACGTAGGCACTCATGGACGTAAACGGATGCCATACGTGTGCGTTGTCCCAGTCTCGAAGTTGCTGAGATGATACGTGTGAATTCGAAGCGGACATACGGGAAATTACTCTCGTTCAACCCATCGCCGGAGAATGAGTGTCACAAACGCCCGGCAAAGAAACTCGCCGATCAACGGTCACTGCCTGGGCTGATGCATTGAAATCGGACGCTACACCGGCACGGCCAGGCTGTCCATAATCGAATTCAGAATCTGTCCGGCTCGCTGGCGATGGCCATCGCGGACCGCACCACGGCACACGATTCGGTGAGCGAGCACCGGCAGGCACAACTGTTTCACATCGTCCGGAATCACGAAATCGCGGCCCTCCACCATCGCCATGGCCTGAGCTGCTCGATACAGCGTCAGAGCACCACGCGTGCTGACGCCCAAGGACAGTTCCTGGTGACTGCGTGTCGCTTCCACAATATCGAGCATGTAGTCCGACATCGAATCATCGACGCGAACATCGTTCACCTGATTCTGCAGGGCGATCACCTGCTCTGTGTCTGTCACTGCCTGCAGCCCATCGGTGGGCTCTCCATTTCGATGTTGCCGAAAGACGTTGCGTTCCGTTTCGCGATCCGGGTACCCAACCTCAAGACAAACCATGAATCGGTCTAGCTGATTTTCGGGCAGCGGGTACGTTCCTTCAAACTCAAATGGGTTTTGCGTAGCGATCACGACGAAAGGATTCCGTAGTGGCATCGTGTCTCCCTCGATGGTGACCTGCTGCTCGCTCATCGCCTCCAGCAGCGCGCTCTGTGTTCGTGGAGTTGTGCGATTGATTTCGTCAGCCAGCAAAACGTTGGTAAACACGGGGCCCGGTCGAAATTCGAAGTCCCCGGTATTGGGCCGGTAAACGTTGGCTCCCAGAATATCGCTGGGTAACAGGTCGGGCGTGAACTGCACGCGAGTAAACTGGCACCCCAGAGTTTTTGCCAGCGCCCGGGCCAGCGATGTCTTCCCGAGTCCGGGGGCATCTTCCAGCAGGACATGCCCACCGGCGACCAGAGCCACGACCGCAATGCGAACGGTTTCTTCTTTTCCAAGAACCGCTGACTCGACGTTCGCGCGGATCTGTTGCAGCACGCTTTCACTCACGATGGTCCCCCCAGTGTTGTGTGGTGACAACGACAGATGTGAAACGGTTGTTCCCCCATAAGATCTCTCTCGAGTGAAGATTTGTCTGAAAGTCGTTTCAGAATATTCCGCAGACTGCCATCGACCATCACCAGGTTCGTTCCCTGCCGAATATAGTTGCACTCGCTCAACGACGCCGAAGTCATTGCCGGACGATCGTCGTCAGGACGGAAGATGTTGCCGCGTAACGCCACGATCTATCGTACCGAAAATGCGCCAAAATTCCGAGGCACGCGTTTCGGTGAGATGAGAGCATGAATTTGATGCAGATTTCGTCTGCACCGAAACAGGCAATGCGATTTTGAATTTTCCGGACCAACGTCGCTGATCGTCACATGCAGCCTTCAGTCATCGGGTACTTCATGAACTGTTCAATGACAAGGGTCGACGGAGACATTCCGTCTGACGTTGTTACAATCACCGTGAAGCGACTGGTTGCCGAGGTCGTCTTTGACACGGCGAGTTAATTCCCACGAAAGCCCCCAGATGTATCGCAGTCCGTTTCTGAATCTTATCATTCCTGTGTTTTCGGTCATCATGATGCCGTTACCGTCAGCTATCCGTGCAGACGAAAATCCGGACGCGATGTACAAACCGGGTCAGGAATCTCAACGGCACGAAGGTGTGCCGCAGGGCGACGTGACGATGCATGTCTGGAACAGCACGGTTTTCGAAGGCACGATTCGCGAATACTACGTCTACGTTCCGAAACAGTATGACGGAACGCAGCCGGCCTGCGTCATGGTGTTTCAGGATGCTCATTCGTACGTCTCAGAAGATGGCTCGGTCAGGGCCCCTGTCGTATTCGACAATCTGATTCATGCCGGCGATCTGCCTGTGACTGTCGGCGTCTTCATCAATCCCGGTCATAAGGGCGACGAACAGCCTGAAAACCGTTGGCGAGCAAACAATCGCAGCTTTGAATACGACACCCTGAGCGATCAGTACGCCACGTTTGTTGTCGAAGAACTGCTGCCGCATATCGCCAGCGACCAGAAGCTGAACCTCTCGACCGATCCCGCTGACCGAGCCATCTGCGGGGCATCGTCCGGCGGCATTTGTGCGTTTACCGCCGCGTGGACACATCCGGAATGGTTCGGCAAAGTGCTCAGCCATATCGGCAGTTTCACCAATATTCGGGGCGGGCACGCGTACCCGGCATTGATTCGCAAGACGGAACGAAAACCAATTCGAGTCTATCTGCAGGATGGAGAAAACGACCTTGATAATCAACATGGCAACTGGTGGCTGGCGAATCTGGAGATGGCCGCGGCCCTGAAGTTTATGAGTTACGACTACAAGTTCGTGGCTGGACAGGGCAGCCACAGCCAGAAGCACGGTGGCGCAGTTCTGCCGGATGCGCTTCGCTGGCTGTGGCGAGATCACACGGTCGCGAATCTGAAACGACCGAGAGACGAAGTTCCGGTCGCGGCCGTCGACGTGTTCGAGGACCGTACTTTCAAATTCACTGGCGGCCAGTATCAGGACGAGACTTTCCACTACCGACTGATGCCCCCGCCGAATGTTGAAGAAGGCAAAGAGTACCCACTCGTTTTATTTCTGCACGGAGCCGGCGAGCGGGGAACCGACAATGCTCTTCAGCTGTTGTACTTTCCCGAACAAATGGCTCAGCCGCGCTGGCGCGACAGATTTCCCTGTTTCATTCTGGCTCCGCAGTGTCGGTCGGGACAGCGATGGGTTGAGGTCGACTGGGGACTGCCGGAAACTCATGCTGCTCCCGAAGAACCGGACGACCAGATCAAAGTTGTGCTGCAAATGCTTGAAAAGACGCTGGCCGAAGAGTCCATCGACAAACGCCGCATTTATCTGACAGGATTGTCGATGGGTGGTTTTGGCAGCTGGGATATTGCCGTTCGTCGTTCCGACCTGTTCGCCGCCGTCGCCACAATCTGCGGCGGTGCGGATAATTCCACTGTGGCAGGGCTTAAGCATGTCCCGATGTGGATCGCTCACGGAGACGCCGATACCGTTGTTCCTGTTCAGCGCAGTCGTCTTGCGCTGGCTGCGTTTCGTGAAGGCGGTGGCGACGCGGTTTACGTGGAGTTTCCAGGAGTTGGACACAATTCGTGGACGCCGTCTTATTCAGATAACGACGGACTTGTGCCATGGCTGTTTCGCCAGACCAAACCGTGATGAGGGGACGGCACGTGATCGTTCGGCGTAAACATTGCCGTCATCGCATGACGCAGGGATGTTGCGTACTGCGAACACTGTTGCTCTGTGTCTTGTGGTCGCTGACAATCGGCTGCGGTGAAGAGGCGAAGCAAACGCCAACTTCGTCAGCGAACTCAGCGTCCCAAACAGTCGAAAAAAGTACAACCGCCGGTGACGCCTCGTTGCCACAGAACGAAGAGTTCGCGCCGCTGCGGACGTCATCTTCAACGCACGAGGATCAACAGGCTGAGGTCAGCCGGAATGTTGTGGCGGCTGAGACCGCCAGCAGCGACGAACCCGCTTCCCTGAAAGTCCGTCTGACCGATGACCGGCCGGACCTCAATGATACCCGACTGGCTCAAGCCGGCATCCGCCGGTATGAAAGTCGGCGACTGATTCTGCTTTCGGATCTGCCGGAAGACACCGTCGCTCACCTGCCGGCGTTGGCGGATCAACTGTTTGATCGTCTGGAGCTTCACTTCGGCACGTTGCCTCCGTCACTGGATGATTCTGACTTTCAGGTGACCGGACATCTGATTGACGATGAGCAGACATTTCGTGCGGCCGGCCTGATGCCGTCGGCAACGTTTACATTCGACCACGGGCGCCACTGGAATTACCAATTCTGGATGTTCAATACGGACGACGAATACTACCGACGTCACCTGCTGTTGCACGAATTCACTCACTGCTTTATGACCTGCGAGTGCGGCATGTCCAGGCTGCCGGCCAGTTGGTACATGGAAGGCATGGCTGAATACTTCGCGACTCATCAGGTGGCGAAGAACACAGAAGCCAGCCCAGAAGCGACATTTGGGCTGCTTCCGGCAGCGTTTGAGGGATTCGAAGGGTGGGGGCGAATTTCTGAGATTCGACGAGCTTTTCAGAAACGCGGCAGCCCGAATGCGTCGGACACCGAGCAACTGACGATACCGACATTCGATGAAGTGATGCCCGATGACCCACAGGACTTTACTCGGTATTCGCAATATGCCACGTCGTGGGCATTGTGTTGGTTTCTGCAGTCTCATCCGGACTATGGCGATGTTTTCCGTCCACTGGCAAAGCTAAGAACCAGAGCGGAAATTACGACCACCGTCAGACAGCTTCGCAAACGATTGCAGCCAGGGATCAACATTGACTGGTTGCTGTTTGTCGAGTCGCTTCGTGAAAACTTTGATGTCGATCGCAGTTTTCCCGTGCATGCCGAGACGACGGTCGCAGCCAATGAGCTAAAAACCGCGGTGGCGACGTTCGAATTACAGGCAGCGTTGGACTGGCAGGACAGCGGACTGCGGCTGAGTGCGGGCGAATCCGTGAACGTGAATTGCTTCGGACGATTTTCGGTGAACGATCGTCCGCAGTTGTGGATGTCGGAACCGCAGGGCATCAGCATCGATTATTTCCGCGGTCTGCCGCTTGGCCAGGTCGTCGCCACGCTGGTTAGAAGCGACGGAGAATCTATTTCGAATCGAATCTCTGTCGGCACGGGCACCACGGTCACAGCCTCGCACGATGTGTCTGTCTGGTTGCAGGTGAACGACAGCAGTGCCAGTCGTCAAAACAATGCTGGAGTGGTTGACGTGGAATTCTCACTGCCGCAGCAATAAGTGCTGCGTTCGAACATGTCATCGTAGGTCAGGACCTGTTGTCCTGACAGCCCCCGTTGGCCATCATTGCCGCGCCCATCGCTGTCCTGCCCATCATTGTCAGGACAGGTCCTGACCTACAGTGCGGTCCCAGGCAACGCACGTTCGGCGACGCGCGGTCAGGTTCCAGCCTGGTCAGCCAGAATGCTTAGGGCCTGTTCGCTGGAAACGAAGTTCAGCACCAGCGGCTGTGACAGGTCATCCTGCGACTGTTGCCATGTCACATAAAAACCGTCAGCCGTAGCGAGTACATCGACATAGCGGCTGCAACCTGTGCCCCACGGGCTGATGAACATGGGCAAAAGATTGGAAAGCCGTTCTGCCGCTGCGACGTCGTCATTCACGAAGAACGCCGCTCCACCGATTTCTTCGCAGCTGTAGCCGCGAGGTCTCTTAACGGCGGTAGCGTGCTCGTCGATAGGCCGCAGGCACTCACCACCACAGTAAAACAGCAGACTGTAATCGTCGGCGGCAAACACTCCAACTTTCGGCACGGGCAGAATACAGGTGCCACGTGTCATCGCTACGTCCCACGTGGATCCCCGTGGAAACACGGAGTGCTGCGGCAACGTGGCCAGACCACCGGTCGCCGGGATATCAACGACGCCCGTATTCGAACTGGACCAACCGAACGGATGACTGCAGTAGCCAAGCCGATCACCCTGCGCTGAGTGCCAGTAAAAGGGATCCTTGACATGCAGATGTTCCGGACAATCACTGCTGAAGGCAGCCTCGACCGTCGTGGTTTTCAGACCTTCCATCGACGCCGCCCGCAGCACATCGATTGTCCAGACTCCGGCACCCGGTTTCAGAAAGTCGCGGACTGCGTCCGGATAGGAAACGCCTGTTTTTTCCGTGGAAACGAAGAGTTCTACTCCACCATCCACGAAACGCAGACAGGATCCTTCGATAGAAAGCACGTCCCCGGACGGACTATTCAGCGCGGCCTTTCCCCAGGACAGAATTTTCTCGAATGTTGCCCCCTTGTCCATTGACTGAAAAATCGCCAGCTCCAGGCCGCGGGTACCGGCCGCGACACCGATCCGCGAGTCACCAGCGTTGCGATAACGCCCCACGACGTACAGCGAACCGTCGGCCCCTTCCACCATATTGCCGCCGCCGAACCAGAAACCCGATGTACGGTCCTGCGGCTCAACGATAACATGAGCAGCGTGTTGATCGACAAGCCTGTTGCCGAAAGTGGTCAGGCGATTGCGAAGTTGAATTAGTGCAGAACTATCGATGACTGTGTCCCAAAAATGTTCACTGCGGCCACGGCCGCAGGTAGTGATTGTGCAAAGGTCAGACCCGCCAATCGTTGCCCCAGTGGCACAACGTGGGCGTTCCGTTACCATGCTGGTGCCCAGGATGGCGAGGTTTCCATACAAGTTCGCGTATCGGTTCGTGGCGGTCAAGCAGGGGTGCGGACGACCAACGAGATCCGGAACCATTAATCCTGGTCCCGCAGGACTCAGGACCTACGAATACTGATCTGACGCAGACGACTTTGCCCCTGGGCCACTGGGATTCACTGTTCTCCCGGGCTGACTGAAGGTGCTTACGCTGCTTTGCCTCACTGTCCCAGGCATGATTGATTTTATCGGTTCACTACTGAATTTAGAATTCCACGATTCTCAGCGTTTGCATTGACGCCTGCATTCACAGTGCTTGAGTCCTTCACTCAAGCATGGTTTCCGCGTCTGTTTTGACGCATTTACGGCTTAAACAGGCGGATGTCCGCTCGGGAATCCGTTTCTCAAACACAACGTTTGACTCACCCTGCTACCGGTAGGGATGCTTTGATAGAAAATCGCCGTCTGGACGTCTTGTTCTGAAAACGGACTGCATTTCGTATGGATTTCTGTGTATCCACAGTGTGCAGCGTCAAATCGGGCTTCTTGATGTCCCGTAATGGGAAGAATTACATGCACGACCTTCTGAATTCCCTTCTCTCCTCAACGCAAAATGTAATGTCCCGCCGTAGAAGCTGGAGGCGTTCCCCGGCGACTTTTGCACATATCGCTCAACACAGCGGCCGGTCCTCTGAGGTTCTTGAAACCAGGACCCTGCTGGCGGCACACCTGATTCTGTCCAATGCCCCGGCAATTGTGGTGGCTCCGGGAGAAACCATAAACGTTCCCATCGTTTACCAGACCCTGAACGACAACGGCGCTCCCGCGGCTCTAAAATCGGATCAGTTCAGCTTCAATCTTCACTTTGACGCTGACGTGTTGACGTGGGTATCAACCAGCAGCGTGTTCACAGAAGGCATTCAGGATACTCCGAACAAGACTCTGGCGGAAACTGACGCAATTGTCGTTGGCGACGACCTGGACAATGCCACCGAAACCGTTCTCCTGTCCAGCTACGCCTCCGCCGCGGGCTGGCCAGCCAATCCGAATGTCAACGGACAGACGTTGTATGTCGCCAGATTCACCGCCAAATCGGTCTTTTCCGGGTCGACGATCAAATTTTCAGCCAACCAGACGGGATCTGTGATTGGTCAGTCTTCAGATTTCACGTTTGAGTCATTTCCTGTGGTTCTACAGGCTCCCGCAGGCACGACACTGTCGATCGCAGACGCACCGGCAGTGACGGAAGGCGGTGACTCGGTCTTCAACGTCTCTCTGAGTTCAGCGCAGACGACGGCTGTAACGGTCCAGTATTCAACGGAAGACGGCAACGGTCCGACCGGTGCCAGTAGCGCCGAGGACTACACCGCACAGACGAATCAGACATTGACATTTAATCCTGGCGAAACGCAGAAGACGATCACGATTGCCACGACCGATGATCCGTTCGTGGAGCCGCAGGAGGCGTTTCGTGTATCGCTGTTCAGCCCCGGTCCCGGTGGCGTGACGCTCGGTACAGCGCAGGCGATGGGATTCATCAACGACAACGACGTTGCGCTGCCGACCGTGTCCATCGCGAATGCTCCATCGGTCGTGGAAGGCGGGAATGCCACTTTTAATGTCACGCTCAACCGCACCGTGTCCGGTCCGGTCACAATCACTTATTCCACGGCTGATGGCAACGGTCCGACAGGCGCCGTAAACGGTGTCGATCTTACGGCACAGACGAACCAGGTGCTGACGTTTGCCGCCGGTGAGACTCAGAAGACAATTACAGTGGCCACGATCGACGACCTGGTCCCTGAATCCGCCGAAGAATTTGAAGTGATACTCAATAACGCGACCGGCGCGACAATCGCGAATGGACGGGCGAAGGGAACAATAAGTGACAACGACAGCGATCTGCCCGCGTTCTCCATTGCGAACGCACCCGCAATAACGGAAGGCAACGCTGCTGTCTTTGAGGTGACTCTCAGCAAGCCAGCCTCAAGTGCGCTGACGGTGACCTATTCGACCTTCGATGGTACCGGCCCAACAGGTGCCCGAGCCGGTGCCGACTTTGTCGGGCAGACCAACCAAACGTTGACCTTTGCCGCTGGCGAGACAGAAAAAACGATTTCCGTTTCGACAATTGACGATGCGCTTGGAGAGACATCGGAAACGTTCCATGTCACTCTCTCCGAGGCCATCGGGGCTGCTATCTCGAACTCTTTGGCCGATGGTACGATTATCGACAATGACACCATCCCGACATTCCCCGGCGATGTCGACGGAGATTCCGACTTTGATGCGAATGATTCGTTTCTCATCCAGCTGGTCAAGTTGTCCGGCACCAACACACAGATTGATCAGTCGAAAGGCACCAGCACCCTGACGGCGACGCAGATCCGTGCGAACGTCAACCAGTTGGCCTCACCTGGAGACGTCGACGGAGATTCCGACTTTGATGCGAATGATTCGTTTCTGATTCAGCTGGTGAAGCTGTCCGGGACCAACGCACAGATTGATCAGTCCAAGGGCACCAGCACGCTTTCCGCCGCACAGATTCGAGACAACGTCAATAGTCTCGGGGGCGGTGTCGCCACAAGTTCAGTTGTGTCGCAAGGCTCTGAAGCTGCCGTGATGGCCAGTCCTGCAGACAGCGATGGTGACACAGATCTATTCTCCGACAGTGGACAGGATGCTGCGGCCGTGTCCACCTCGCCGGCTGCCAATACGCTGACGAATGACAGTTCGACATCCGTCTGGGAAGATTTCCGCGACTGGATCGACGCAATTTAGAGATCGCTAAGTCACACGGCGACGCATGTCGCTCACGCATGTAGGTGAAATCCCTGAGCGAGCCGCGGGGAAGATCGGGCAGGGGCAACCGTGGTTTCGCGAAGCAACGTGACACGGCGCGGCCCTCGCCACGGACCTTGCTTTGAGTTGCGCAATTCCCGCGTTCAGCGGTCGTCGTGAATCCAAAGCCCGGACTTTCGGACGAGCATGCTTTGTGCGGAAACGCCAATCGATTTGTGCAAACTGCTCCAAATTGCGCAAACGCTACAGGTGGCATCACAGGAAGTCCTATCCTATCCATACTACGCAACCCTAAAATTTCGCCACGACCGCAGACAAGGTTAGATTTCACATCCGGCCTCGTCGAAGATGGCAGAAGAATTGGCAAATGCTGCCGATCGTCCTCGTCAGATAATCTCGATGGCCTTGGTTTTCACAACGTAATTCCAGAAACGACAGATTTATGAACTTCAGAGCCCTGTTTGGTCGCAGTGACAATAGCCGCCGATCCCGCTATCGACAGATGCGTAATGGATGGTCGGGAGCTGCTTCCATGCGTTCCGAACGGCTCGAACAACGGGCTTTGCTGGCTGGAAATGTGACCGCTCAACTGGTGGGCCAGAGTGCCTTCCTCACAGGCGATAGCGCTGACAACTCCGTGGAGGTTCTTGTCGACAACGGCAACGTCATTCTTCGGGGTCTGAATAACACCACGATCAACGGAGCCACGGCCGACCTGGTTTTCACGGCCGGTTCAACGACAATGGGTGATATCATCGCCTCGCTCGGTAACGGTAACGACCGCTTGGTCGTCGACGGTGTCACGATCAACGGCAATGTGACACTGAACGGCAGCGCCGGTGCTGACACGTTAAGTCTTCAGAATTCGACGATTACCAGGACTGCTCGAATTGCAGGCGGGGACGGTGCGGACACGATTGTGCTGTCTGGTGCCGCGGTGGGGAATCGTCTGGTGGTCTCCGGAGGCAGCGGTAATGACGATATCGTCATTGACGATTCCACGGTCGCTGGCAATACGCATATTGTCGGACGACGAGGCGACGATGACATTGTTGTTCGTGATTCAACGCTGTCCAGGAACCTGTTAATCCGGGGCAACCGGGGCAACGATGTTGTGATGATTGATTCTTCAACGATCGGAAACCGGTCCCGCATCGTTGGTAACGGAGGCGCGGACACCATTGTCGTTCAGGGTACCAGTCGCCTGGCTGGCAGGTCGCGAATTCTTGGTGGGGGAGGTTCTGACACGCTGGAGACAACTGCAGGTGTTGTCTTTGGAAAAATGAAAAATCGAAGCTTTGCCGGCAGGACAGCCGATGCGGCCATCATCGCATCCCGCATCACGGATCCGGCAACCGGAGCTCTGGGGATAGCGGACCAGGCTGTCGGTCTGTCTGACTCTCAGCTGACACTGTCGGTGAGCAGCACGACTGTTTCCGAAGGTGCGGGTGACGGGGCCGTGACTCTGACAATCTCCCGAAACACAAACACCGCCACCGACCTCACGGTCAACTTAACGTCATCGAACACGGCGAAACTAATTCTGCAGCAGACAACGGTTACGATTCCTGTGGGGCAGACGACTGCGGTTGTGCTGCTGAACGCTCAGAACAACGATACGAATGACGCCGACGCCGTCGTGACCATCACGGCCACTGGCGCTGGTTTCGCCGATCGCACGGTGGACGTGACGGTCACCAATGATGACAGTGAGTCGCTGACGCTCACGGCTCTTGAGAACCAGGTACTTGAAGACACGGGCAGCCCATCCTCAGTCGGTGTGGCAAATCCAGTAACGTATGTTCTGACGCGGAGCGGTTCCACGGACCAGGCTCTGACTGTCCTGCTGAACACTTCTGTTGCCGGCGTTGTTGACGTGCCCTCTCAGGTGACGATCCCGGCCGGCAGCAACACATTTCAGTTCAGCGCCAACACGATTGCCGACCTTGTCGTTGAATCCGACGCCACTGTCGTTGTCACGGCGTCTGCTGCCGGGTTCCAATCAACTCAGGCCAGTGTCGTTATTCTTGACAACGACAACCCACGATTGTCGATGGAATTCAGCGCCACTTCCGTGACTGAGGCCGGAACAAACGCGATCGCATCGCTGACCGTCACTCGCAATACTGACACTACGAACGCCCTGACAGTCAACGTCACTTCCGGCGACGGCAGCAGCCTGACGGTCAACGGACAGACAACTGTCGATGTGACAATTCCCGCGGGACAAATCTCCACCACGGTCACAGTGAGCGGAGTTCAGGAAACGACCGACGACGGCGACGTGTCAGTTGCCGTGACCGCCTCGGCGACAGGATTCACCAGCGCCTCAGGCACAATTTTCGTGCTGGATGACGACACGCAGACGCTGGTCCTGAATGTTATCGATGATGTGATTCTGGAGGACGCAGGTGTTGCCTCGATCAACGCAACCTTGACGCGGGATGCGTTGAACATATCGACGGATCTGACCGTCACCCTGACGACGAGCGGTGACACGCGAGTTGTAGCCCCACCGACCGTCACGATCCCGGCTGGTCAGACGCAGGTGAGCGTCACCTTCGATACGATCGACAACAACATGGTTGATCAGCCGGCGAATGGCGTAACGACGGTGTCGGCCTCGGCGGACGGATTTACGGGCGACTCAGCGGCAATCACGGTGAACGACGATGATGTGGCGACAATCACGATTTCGCCGTCAAACCTCAGCGTGGCCGAAAACGCCGGCGCAGATGCAATAACGCTCGCGATTCAGCGAGGCGACACGTCCAGTGCCGAAACAATCACCCTTTCCTATTCGAACGTCGCTCTTCTGACCGGGCCGCCAGTGGTCGTGTTTGCGGCCGGTGAACAATCGAAAACTGTTGCGTTTTCCGTCATCGACAACGCTCAGTTTGCTGCCAATGATAACGTGATGATCACCGCCAGCGGATCCGGGCATGCCGACGTTGCCGCGTCTATTACGATCGTCAACGACGAAGTTCTCACCCTGTCGACCGACGTGTCCACAAATACCACTGCCGAATCCGTCGGGGCCCTGATTACAAAAAACGAAACATTTACGATCACCGGATTTACAGCTCCGGGCGCCACCGTTCAGGTTGACACAGACGGAGACGGTTCGTTTACCGAGGCATCCACAATCGCAGCGCCGGATGGCAGTTATGTCGTCGATGCCACCCTGCTTCACGACAGCGTCAACAACGGCCTGAACGCGGTACAGCTGCGCTCTGTAATCCCGGCCGAAGGTGTCGACACCACATCTGACGTCATAAACGTTCATCTTGCTGTTGGTACCGTGGTGCGGTTTGAAACCAATCAGGATCTGAATAACGACCAGGTCAACGATTTTTACGATGTCGAACTGCTGGACTCCGATGCCCCGACAACAGTCGCCAACTTTCTGCAGTACACTACGGACACCAGTTATGACGGCGTCATTGTGCATCGGTCACCACCGGCGTTCGTGATCCAGGGAGGCGGTTTCACCGTCAACAACGGCGCGGTTTCCAGCGTCGTCACGCGAGCCCCCATCACTAACGAATTCGATTCGGCGAACCGCAACGTCCGAGGCACACTGTCGATGGCTCAACTGGGTGGTCAGCCCAATAGCGGCACCAGCCAATGGTTCGTTAACGTCGTGGACAACTCGGCGAATCTGGACGCTGCACAGCATACTGTATTCGGTGAAGTCATCGGGAGCGGAATGCAGATCGTGGATGCGATCAATCTGCTTCCCATCTTTGATCTAGCTGATGCTCTCAACGTGGGGGCGTTAGGTCAGACGCCACTGGTCACATCGCCGTTTACGACACTATCCGGCTCCGTGTCAACGACGACCGACAGTAATGTCCTTAACGGCAGCGGCACGCTGTTCACTTCGGAAGTTCAGATTGGTGACGCGCTGCAGATCGGCGGCGCAACCGTATTTGTTACGTCGATCGCATCGGACACGCAGCTGACTGTCGATATTGAGGCCGCCGGAGACCAGTCAAGCCTCGGCGCCACGGTGTTCCTGGCGCCGACCGATGACGACTTCGTTGTGTTCTCCAATATTGGAGAAATTCTGGACAACGTGTAGTTGCGGACGTTTGGCCGACGATTGTCTGATTTCTGCTTGAGGTTGATCCGTCCCGCAGATGGAATGAGCTGACGGTGACAGGCCGATGGCACGGAACACAGCTGTTCTGTCCGTTCGTCCTCTCGCCTGCAGGTGGAAATCGGCGTTTGGCAGTTGGTTCCATTGGCGCGCAAGACGATTTCGCTCTGTCCGCCCTGATGCTGCACATCGTTCTGAAAGGCACTGCCACAAAAACAGTTGCAGTCACGAAATCAGATTTTGTACAAAATCCCTGGAATTCCGCGATGGAACGCCGTTATTCCTGGCCCAAAATACGTTCCACTACTGGTTCAGGCCTGTGCCCTCCGTCCCATGTACTGCGTATTGCGATGATTCGTGCCCAGGCACGGCGTGTTCCAGCCTGATCAAACGACAGTTCCTTCGGCCAGAACCATTCACGAGGATACAGAATCGGCTCAAGTGTGCATGGAAATTCGGTGGTCGGCTGCATCCTGATAATGCCATTCCACCGGCAGCGACTCGTCGTTAGATTCAACTCGCAGGAATTAATGTCAGCCAGTACCGGAGCAAAGCTATGAGACTCTCATTCGACATTCTTCGGGCCACCATCGTCGTGTGCGGCTGTTGCGCATTGATACAGACCGCGGCGAATGCCCAGTCGTCGCGAGACCGAAAACGCGATGACGACAATCCATCCGCCAAGGCTCTGGAAGTGCGGCTGGAGAAAGCCGAGGAGGCGCTGGTCAACGAATACAAGGACGTCGCCATCGAGTTCTATAAGCAGGGTGACAAGGAAAAGTCGATGGAGATGCTCAGACGCCTGCGTCAGCTCAGCCCCCAGATGGACGGGTTGAAAGAAAGAATCGGCGCAATCAGTGAAGAACTGATGCAGGAAAACGCTGCTGACCTCGAAATCGACACTCGAAAAACGTGGGAACTGGTCGGTGATGTGACTGAAGGGAGGCCGTTTCGAATCCAGGCAGCCGGTGAATACAAGCTGACCTATTCAGCGACAGTAACCGTAAATGGGCTGAAGGAAGACAAGGACTCAAAAGAACATCTGGCAGATGCGCCTCTGGGCTGTCTGCTGGGAGTCATTGTCAGCGAAGGTAAGCCCGGCAAACCGTTTCCCGTTAAGGCCGAACTGGAGCATACGCCAAAGAAGAGTGGGCAGTTCTTTCTAAAGGTCAACGTGCCTCAGGGAACGCGCTGCATCGGCAAGCTGAAAATACACGTCAGCGGGTATCTCGTGACACCGGTCCGCAGATAGTGTCATGTTCTGGTGGGTTGTTGGCGAACGTGCCGGACGTCTGCTTCACCGGAGGCAGGACCAGGTCAAACCCCGTCTTTTCTTAAGGGATCCTGCCCCTGCCCCTGTGTCGTCGGGTCCATCTTGCAATAGACGACGCTACCTTCGACAATGCAGGTATGACTCGATCCTCGCACGCCCCGCTAGTGACCCTGATGAAAACAATTGCCGCAGCAGTGTTTTTCAGAGGCATCGCCCTGATTGTGATCACAGTGCTGTTGTCGCCGCCGGTCATCTGCCAGGAGTCGTCGACGGCGACTGACCAGACCGAGGCCGGCGGGCTGCCGTTCCTGATTGAGGAACTGGGGGCAGCTGATTTTGCACGTCGAGCCGCCGCATCGAAACAACTGAAGCAGCTGGCGGTAGACGACATCAAGACGCTGGCGTCGTTGTCGGTTGAGCACCCGAGTGCAGAAGTCATCATCCGATTGCTGGCGGAAGTGGATGCCCGCTATGCATCCGATGACCCGGAGACGGTTCGTGCCGCCTCGCAAGCGCTCGAATCGTTGTCGGAGACAACTCGTATTGTCCTGGCAGAAAACGCCAATGAAAGCCTGCGTAGGCACTGGCAGACGCGTATAGATCTGGCAATCAAAGAACTCAAGGAAAACGGCGCTGCTGTCAAGAATGGCGCTTTCACACAGAATCCGGGCATTGGTTGGGGACAAAGAAGTTCCATCGGCATAGTGAACATCATCATTGATGAGAGCTGGCAGGGCGGTCCCGATGCATTGAGAGTATTCCGACGCTTGTCGGCACTGGTCGGACCAATCGGTGCCAGAGGCGGTGTGTCCGTGTATCTGCTGGATGGCCATCCGCTCAGTGATCGACAACACGCGGAACTTACTGAGTTCGTGGGACAAAATCGGGTTGTAGAACGCTCCCGGGTCGCCTTGGGCATTACTCCGGATTCTGCGAATCCGGGATCTGGTGTGTTGATTCGAACAGTTTCCAGGGGAAGTACGGCTGCCAGTGCAGACTTGGCAGCCGGTGATCTGATTCTGGGGCTGACGGCGACACCTTTGAAAACTCCGAAAGAAAACGCTTCGGGCGCAGCACACAATTTGCGGGACTTTGACGATCTTGTGGAACGGTTGAAGGAATACCGTCCAGGCGACGTTGTTTATGTGACCGTTGTCCGCGATTTCCGAAGGGCGGTATTGCAAAACCGCCTGTTCCGACAACTCAATATTCCGCTACGCGACAACCAGAAGCTCCCCGTTGAAACTCCGAAACCCGATCAGGAGGTCGTGGAAGTCACGCTGAAAGGGTGGCGAGATCTAAAGACCGACGGCCCTTAGTTCCAGCTTAGGAGCCTGTCTCGATACGCGTCGGCACGAATTTCGATGTAGTCAGTGACAGGTCCGTCTCGGCTGAGACATCCAGCAGGGAATAGACCAGGTGGTTTTCGGAAGCCCGTTCAGCGGTGAAGCAGGAAACTGCCACGCTTGGTCCGGCGCCCACTCACGACATGTCCGTCCGATCCCTGAACTCCATCAACAGCCTGACCAAAACGGATGCGATCGATGATCCCGTGGAAATGCACACACAACGGCAACGCATTTAACAATTCCCCTCGGTAATACTCAGGGCGTAGCAGGTACTCAGACAGCGTCCTGGTAGCAGCGGCGGGGCTTCTGATCGGGCCCTCAACCAGCCGCAACGGTCACAATTGCAGGGATTTATCCGTCAGCGGGCCGCCGGTTCTCAGTCACGGGGACAGCACAACGACTCTGGAAAACGTGGCTGGGCGAAGCTACTATTTGCTCGTAGAACTTCTCCACAGTCGGGCACCCAACTCAGCATTAACGAAGTGAAGAATATGAATTCGTATCTCGAAGTCTGGACGAAATACGCGGAGTTCAGCGGCCGGGCAAGTAGGTCGGAATTCTGGATATTCCATCTTCTTAACCTGATTATCGTCACCGCGATTGGGTTCGTCGAGAGTCGTGCTGGTAGTCCCGGGGTAATCGGATTGCTATTCAGTCTGGCTGTACTCACTCCCAGTCTTGCCGTAGGAACACGGCGGCTTCAGGACACTGGCCGCAGCGGTTGGTGGCAGCTTCTTGTGTTTATCCCACTGATTGGTGGTCTCGTTCTGATTGTGTGGTGGGCGCAAGAAAGTGCCGTGATGCCAAGGCCCGGTCAGACGCAGGACAGTGGCCGTCTGTCAGAGCGCAGACAGACTTCAGGGGGCGTGCCAACAATCAAATTCGTGAACGAGAAGGTCACCGTTGAAGCCCGGGAGGGCGAAGACATCCGGTCGGTTGCTCGCAGGAATGGCGTCCAGCTGTATTCCGGTCCGCACAAAGTTGTGAACTGTATGGGCTTTGGAGCGTGCTGCAGCTGCAACATTGTCGTCAAGGACGGAACGGAAAACTGCAGCCCTAAAGGAATCCTGGAAAAGATCAACAAGTGGATCAACCCCCTGCTCGGCCTGAAACTGCTCAGCAATCCGGAAAAGGATGTGCGACTGGCCTGTCAGACCAAAGTACACGGCGATGTTGAGGTAGAAACCAATCCACCGGTCAACTGGCACGGCGACAAATTCTGGAACTAAGATGGACGCGGCTCAGGTGCGGCTCCACCGCCACCTCGCTTGTCGGGGTGGTTCCCGGGCTTTCGCACTACTCATCCGCGCTGGGCGCAGGTCTCCTGACCTCGTCCTCCAACCGACCGCAGGTCTCACAAAACTCACCGCGCCACCCAATGGCCTATCGAATTCTCTGCGCCGCCGACAGATCTCATGTAGGGCACAGGCGCAGAAACTTCCGCCCCAGCACGGTGCGAAGTTGTTCGCAAAAATCGGGCGAGCTGACGCGTTCCTGCTGTTCCGCCGTTAACTGCTGCAGTTGTTCGCTCCACTCGTCTTCCGGCGGAAGCTCCATAGCTACCCACCCCGGACGCGACTCAAACAGCCGAATCCCCTCCAGCCGAACGGACCGGTACGGGTTGAGTACCACAATTGGTGTCCTTCCGGCAAGCGTGCCTGAATGATTTTGTTGGCATGGCTACCGTGGTT
>JAPYTO010000022.1 GCA_029941865.1 Fuerstiella sp.
GGTTTCGGCCCGAGAAACGGGCCTGCCCACGAGCCGGAACGGTTCACCAGAAAAACCCAACTGCTTTACAGCGAATTTCGCTGACTCATGGCCGCGGTTCACGCGTCTTGACAGCAGAACGGCTGCCCCCACGAGCCAGACGGTTCACCAGAAAAAACCAACTGCTTTAAACGCCATACAGTGGCCGAAATCGGCTGCTGAGTTGCTCGATCAGCGGTCGGTTGGATAACGGCGTGCCGGTCACGACTTCGACCAGCCGATTTGCTGAGAATCGCTGACCGTGCTGATGAATGTTCTGCCGCAGCCATTCCAACAGTGGGGCAAAGTCGCCGACTGCGAACAGTCGCTGCAGATCACCGATCTGTTCTTCGGCCGCGGCAAAGAACTGAGCCGCGTACATGTTGCCGAGGGCGTACGTGGGGAAGTAGCCCAGCAATCCTGCACTCCAGTGCACGTCCTGCAGACATCCTTCCGCATGAGTTGTCGGAGTAATGCCAAAGTCCGACGTAAACCGCGCGTTCCACGCCTCCGGAACGTCGAGGGGCTTCAATTTTCCGGAAATCAGATCCCGCTCCAGATCAAATCGCAACATGATGTGCAGGTTGTACGTCACCTCATCGGCTTCGACACGAATGAACGACGGATTCACGGCGTTGATGGCGAAGTGAAAATCGTCGAGCGACGTATTGCCCAGAGCATCGGGGAATGCGCGCTGCGCTGGCGGGTAGAAATGTTCCCAGAACGACCTGCTGCGACCGACCAGGTTCTCCCACAGCCGCGATTGTGATTCGTGGATTCCCAGAGAGACGGAGCTTCCCATGGGCGTGCCATATGCGTCCGCGGGCAGTCCCTGCTCGTACATGCCGTGCCCCGATTCGTGCAGCGTGCCGAAAAAGGCAGATGGAAAGAAGGATTCGTCGTAACGCGTTGTCAGGCGACAGTCACCGGGGCCAAAGCCGCTGCAGAACGGATGTGTGGTGACGTCCAGTCGTCCCCTCTGAAAGTCAAAGCCGATGGCCTCGGCGGCGCGGCGCCCGAGTTCCGCCTGCTGTGCGACCGGGTATGGCCTGGCCAGCAACGACGTGTCGGGCTGACGTTCGGCACCGCGAATTGCGTCCAGCAGAGGCACAACTTCCTGCCGCAGCGCCGCAAAGACGCTGGCGATGTCGGCACTGCTGACACCGGGTTCGTATTCGTCCAGCAGCGCGTCGTAGGGCTCGCCGTCATCGCTGAACCCGACGGCCACCGCTTCTTCCTTCTTCAGATCAATGATTTGCGACAGCCACGGCGCAAAGCTGTCAAAGTCGCCCGTGCCGCGGGATTCCGCCCAGTGGTGCTGCGCCAATGCCGTGACTCGCGACAGTTCTTCAACCAAGCGCTGCGGCAGTTTTTTGGATCGGTCGTAAGTGCGACGAATCTCACGAATGTTGACAGTCGAGTCGGCGTCGGGAGCGTCCGCCAGTTCGCTGTCTGCCAGCTGATCAAGTAACTCGCCGATCCTGGGATCCGTCGACCACTGGTGGCCGACTCCCGCCAGCAGGCTGAGCTGGTTGGCTCGGTGCTCGTTGCCGCCGACCGGCATGTAGGTCTCGCGGTCCCAACTGAGAACGGCACCGCAGGATCCCAGCAGGGCGGCTTTACTTACGCGCGACAGCAGTTCCTGATAGAGCGTTTGCGGAACCGTCATGTTATTCCAGAATCATATTTTGTGCAGTTCCGCCAGATGGAATCATGGGCAGTACATGTTCCTGATAAGCACAGATGACGTCCAGCAGGAACGGCCCGTCATATTCAAGCATTTCCTTCAGTGCAGCTGGAAAGTCCTTTTTGCTGCGGACCTGCCTGGCTTTGACGCCATAGCCTTCCGAAATCTGCACGAAATTCGGATACGTCTCTTCCAGTTGCACGCCATCACCGTCTCCCAGAGCTTCCGGATGATCCACCGGTCCCAGATAGGTGTGGGCCCGCCGACCTTCCATGAAACGATCTTCCCATTGGGTCACCATGCCCAGATGCTGATTGTTCAGCAACAACACTTTGACGGGCAGTTTTTCACAGTACAGCGTTGCCAGTTCCTGGATATTCATCTGAAACGAGCCATCGCCGTCGATGTCGATGCACAAGGCATCCGGATTTGCCGCCTGCATGCCCATAGCCGCAGGCAACCCGAAGCCCATGGTGCCCAGACCGGAACTGCTGAGCCAGCGGCGAGGCTTGTTGAACTTATAGAATTGCGACGTCCACATCTGGTGCTGGCCCACACCAACCGAGATGAACGGATCCAGTTCTTTGGTCTGGCGATACAGTTCCTCGATCGCCCATTGCTGCAGAATCTCGTCTCCGGAGTCGCGATAACTTAGCGGATGTTTCTTCTTCCAGCCTGCAATCTTTGTCGTCCACTCCGAAATTTCAGGAATGTCGTCGTCCGTCAAAGCCGCGTTCAGAGCGATTAATGCTTCCTTCAGATCTGCGTTGATCGGAATGTGTGCCTCTTTGTTCTTGTGAATCTCTGATGGATCAATATCGATATGAACGATCTTCCCATGCCTGGCAAATGCTTCCAGCTTGCCGGTCACACGATCATCGAATCGAACGCCGAACGCCAGCAGCAGATCGGATTCGTCAACGGCATAATTGGCATAGGCTGTGCCGTGCATGCCGAGCATGTGCAGAGACTGTTCGTGGTCGCCGGGGAAGGCGCCCAGCCCCATCACCGTCATCGTCACGGGAATGCCCGTGCGGAGAGCGAATTCTCGCAACTCTTCGGACGCATTACTCAGAATGCAGCCGCCACCAACGTACAGCACCGGTCGCTTTGAGCGACGGATGGCCGCGACTACCTGGCTGATCTGCTCGGGAGCCGCTTTGCGAATCTCAGGATGATATCCAGGCAAACAGAACGGAGCATCGAAGTCAACGTCGTCCAGCGGCAACGTGGCCTGCTGAACGTCTTTTGGGAAATCGATCAAGACCGGGCCCGGCCGACCTGTTTCCGCAAGATAAAATGCCTCTTTCACGATCCGAGCCACGTCTTTGATGTCGGTGATCAGGTAGTGGTGTTTGGTGATCGCCCGGCAGACCTCCACCATCGGCGTTTCCTGAAATGCATCCGTTCCAATGAACTTCTGAGGCACCTGTCCGGTAATCGCCACCATTGGAATGCTGTCCAGCTTCGCATCTGCGATCCCCGTCACCAGGTTCGTCGCCCCAGGTCCACTGGTCGCCATGCACACGCCGGCCCGCCCCGTCGTCCGGGCCACGCCCTGAGCCGCGAACGTACCGCCCTGCTCATGCCGTGGCAGAATCGTGCGAATTCGGTCGCGTTGTGCTCGTAGAGCCTGATGCAGCGGCATGCTGCAGCCGCCCGGATAGGCAAAAATGATCTCAGTCTTCTGC
Source organism: Fuerstiella sp. (assembly GCA_029941865.1). Classification (GTDB taxonomy): domain Bacteria; phylum Planctomycetota; class Planctomycetia; order Planctomycetales; family Planctomycetaceae; genus Fuerstiella. The sequence goes on from JAPYTO010000022.1 coordinate 3,397, forward strand.
CGAATGAGCATTTCCACCAGGATCTCTGAGCCGGTAATGGTTTCGACGGAGTTTTCTGTTTCAGATTCAGTCGTGGACAATTCAGTCACCTTAGAAACGCTGTTCAAGTTACGGGGCGCCGCCTGGTACTCGCCGCCTGCACAAGCCCGGAGTGGTATTTTGAGTGTTTGCAACGCGCCTCGCGAAAATCAGCCTTTTCAGGGGTAAAAGGCGTCCGGGGCGAGCATTATCGACTGTGTTCCGCCGTTTGTCGCAATTCAGCGCAAAGTGTACGTAGCGGTTTGGGTACGATCGACCCCGGACTGACGGAGATTCATCCGAATCACATAAATCCTGACCCTCGCGCTCCACAAAGTCTCGCTGGACAGCCCGTCGCCCCGCTCGGGCCCACAAATTGCCGGGGCAGCGTTTCCATTCGCGTCCAAAACACGCATCATGACGACATGACCGCCCTAATTCCCTGCTCTGCTCGCTGCTGCATTTCATGGTTTCGACTGCTGCCGCGACTCAACAAATGCCGCTTCGTTTCACGTTGGGCATCGCTCACAGCCCTGACGTTCGCGTTAATCGTTCCATTCCAGCAGTGTGTCTCTCAGGATTCTGACTCTGGTCTCGGCACGCGGAAACTTGTGGAAAGGTTGCGGGCCGCGACGGTCAGAATTGAGACTTCGACCGATCTTTGCTCAGGGGTCCTTGTCTCATCAAACGGACTGATTCTGTCGGTAGCGCATGGTGTGACTGCCACGGATCGAGCGGTGACTGTGTATCTGTACGACGGACGATCCTTCAAGGGCACGGTGCGCTTTCGCAACACCGAATTGGACGTCGCCGCGATACAGATTGCAGCGGGCTCGCAAATCAGACTTCCGGATCCGATCACACTGCAGGGGGACACGCAAGGGCCATCGGTCCACGCACCGAGGCCGTTTGTTTTCGCGTGTGGTTTTCCGGCTCGTGAATCCAGCGGACAGTCTCCCGTGTTGCGCATGGGCCGGATTGAAGCTCAGGACAGAACGGCTATTCGCACGTCGTGCGTACTGACAGCAGGCGATTCCGGGGGACCGCTGGTGAATCCTGCCGGACAGTTGATCGGACTGCATCGACGCATCGGACTCGGACGTCAGGTCAACGTGCACATACCGGTCAGCGTGGTTCTCACTGCAGTCGCCCGACGTGTCAACCTGACGGAACTGGATGGCGCAGCGTTATCGTCGGCCCAGGATAACCTCACGCCGTCTGATCAGGTGTTGCGCGAGTTGCGAGCTAGAACCGCATACTTCTATTCGTCCGGCGAAGTGGAGCCGATCCTGACTGGCACCTGGCTCACTGCGTCACTAGTGACAACGAAGCTCAGCGAACTGCCGACGGAGATCGAGATGCTGACGTGCGGTCGCTCACGCAATACGGCCGTCGGGTTTTCGCAGGTCACTGTCGACCGGCAGCTGGATCTCGTATTCGTCAAACTGCATGAGTCGACGAACGTCTCCAACATTCCATCAGTGCCGCCGAGCGGCGTGTCGGATTCAGCGGCCCTTTCCATCGGAGGTGTCGTCTACGGTGGCCCCGAGGCATCGATCGGCATCGTCGCCCGAACGGACCATCGAGAAACGGCCGTGACCCCGCGTTTAGGTGTTGAGCTGCTGTTTCAATCGGGAAGCATCATTGTCGAAAAGGTCAACCCGCTCGGCGCGGCGAGCGACGCGGAACTTGTGCCTGGTGACCGTCTCGTGAAACTTGCTGGCACGGATCTTGAAGACCTCGATGATGTCGCCGACGTGCTTTCGAGTTATCAACCTGGCGACCTCGTTGTTTTTGACGTCGAACGAGACGAGCAGAAGCACCGACGAATTGGTCGATTAACATTTCCAGCGGACAGCCTGCTGCAACGAGAAAACTTTCTGGATGGTCGCGCGGGAGAGCTAAGTCGTCGCCGCACGGGCTTCAGTGGTGTTATGCAACACGATGTGAATCTGTCACCGTCGCAAATGGGCGGCCCCCTCGTCAACAGCCAGGGGCAGTGGGTCGGCGTCAACATCGCCCGCCGTGGGCGCGAGTCGGTACTCGCCATTCCAGTCGGCCGGTTTGCTGTGTTCCTGACATCGTTGACCAGATGACATGGCTGCTGCCGCGTGTGTAGTCGTGAATGATTGGAAAGCTGGACAGTCTGGTCGGGGTTCGAGCGACGTACGAGTGAAACCCCGGGGCTTCCTTCACAAGCTCAGTCCAGGCCACCCACCAGTTAAAAACTACAATCCGTGACTGCAAGCGCTTATTCGGTAAGACGCACCACTTGCGTTCCGGCACAATCATCAGCAGAATTCCGTATCCCAACTATCACACCATTTCTGAGTCATAACAAATGTCCGCTCCTGATCTTAAGTCCCTGGCTGGTATCAAACTGTTTGACATGAAGGACCAGGTCGCTGTCGTGACCGGCGGATCAAAGGGCCTGGGCGCGGCGATGGCGGCGGGACTGGCGTCAGCCGGTGCGTCCATTGTGCTGGTGAGTCGAAACCTGGCGGAAGCCACAGCCGCTGCTGCGGAGATTTCTGATGGTTTCGGCACTAAGACGATTGGGATTGCCTGCGACGTCACCCAACAGTCCGACGTCGCGGCCATGGTGTCGCAGGTGATCGCTGACTTCGAAAAAATCGACATTCTCATCAACAGCGCTGGCATCAATATTCGGGGCAGCATCGATGATCTCACCTATGATCAGTTTCAGCAGGTGCAAAAAACGAATGTGGACGGAACGTGGCTGTGTTGTAAAGCGGTCACTCCACATATGAAGTCGGCCGGCTATGGCCGCATCGTAAATATGGCCAGCACGCTGGGGCTTGTCGGTTTGGCTAATCGAACACCGTACACATCCAGCAAAGGTGCTGTCGTTCAGATGACTCGAGCTCTGGGACTTGAACTGGCAACATTCGGGATCGCATGCAACGCCATCTGTCCGGGACCGTTTCTAACGCCGATGAACGTCCCCATCGCCGATACGGAAGAAGCAAAAAAGTTCATCATCGGCGCCGTTGCTCAGGAGCGTTGGGGCGAACTGGAAGAAATCCAGGGCGCCGCAATTCTGCTCAGCAGTCCGGCCGCAAGCTTCATGAATGGCAGCATGGTCACCGTCGACGGTGGCTGGACCGCTCGGTAGGTGTATAGTGGAAAACCGGAAGCGGAGGCGCTTCAGGAATTCGTCTTACGCGATGATCTTCCCGGAGTTCGCAGGTACGGTTGTTATCCGGCCGCAACGGTTTTGGCGCTCCATGCCCTGACCGGTGGCAATAGGTCCATTGTGTTGGATGGATTCGGCATGGCTGCCGCCACATCGGCACAATTCGCGACGCTGCAAATTCATACACAAATTCGGTTCGCCAGTCGCTCATTCCTGAAGGAGACTCTGCGTCTTCGCGGCATCAAGCCCCTGCCTGGTGCACGCTGACTGAAGCACACAATCTAAACGGAAACTGAGGCGTGGCAAGTAAGTCCGATGATTCGAAACCCTCCGTTGCATGCCGTCGGCGCCGTCTGTTCTTTGTCGGCTTACTCGTCCTTTCACTCGCACTATTTATGTTCAGCGGCAATCATTCGTCATTGTCGCCACTTGAGTCTCGATTGTTCGGCGAGTGGTCCTCGCATCCCCATGAGTACACACGTATCTTTTCGCCGGATCGCACATTCTCAACATCGGACGAACAGTTTTTCGGTGAGTGGCAGATCAACGAGGGACGGTTGACCTTAACCTATTGGCCGTCGACTCAAATCTCGCCGAGCTACGACATCAGAAGCACCTTTAACCAGATGCGCATCGCCCTGCAGACCGACACCTGCACGTGGGACATTGAGTTCACCGAGGACAACCAACAACACGTCCTGAATCATCCGGTAGACGAATACCACCCTGATGGCAAATGGCTGTTTTCTCGCGTACCTGACCGGTAAGGCCAACACGGTACAGATTGGGTTTGGGTCGCCGACGCTGACGACCTTCCCCATTCCAGCTGGCATGACGGTCCGGCTCTTTTCATGGAAGAAAGGAATCAACCCACGCCGCAAACTCCACGCCCATAAGTTTCAACGGGAAGCCAGCCGCGGCAGAATCCTGGAATTGATCGCATGGCTGGAAGGTGACGGCCATGGGTGCTCGCCAGCATAAGACTTCAGACGTTTTTCCCTGGCAGGGAGTTGCCTGAGCAGATGATCGTACAACCGTTACCGGCGTGAACGAAAAGGCATGGTATAGCGATGTGGATGTTGTGAGTCAGCGGCCGTGCGTTGTTGCGATTCTCAGTGCTTCCAGAACTGCCACCACCGTCGCACGGGGATGCCAGCTTCCGTGGACGTCGGGTCCGGATAGAGTGAGTCGCAAACATCCGAGTCACCGCGACTTACCAATCGCCTCAGAATGACAGCGTCATTTCCGCGGTAATGAATGCATCGCGTTTCCGCACAGGAAATGGTTCGGAGCATGTCGTCAAGTTCTTTGCCAGTGTCGGGTTGTTTCGACACATAACAATGCACGTATTCGTCACGTTGGGAATACGTGAACAAGCCTGGAGCCTCGATCATCGGAACGTCGCAGCATGTACAGCATCCTTCCCCGACGTAGAAGTCGCCATCAACGTTTTCCGGGGCTGGTGTGAGCATCGGCGTCGTCCCGTTAATTGTTTGGCTACCACCGCCATTCACAAAAGTCAGCGGTGAATACAGCCAGACAGTTTCAACCAGGACGCTCGCTGATACAAGGCTGGAGGGTGGGTGACTGGCACGGAAGCCTCAGTCTCGATTGACAATTCGTTGTGTGGCGGAAATCTCTACATTACTCTCTCCGACTTCGTCGGAGAGAGTTGGGCATCATGATTCGCCTCACGATCCAGAGTATTCTGCAGGGCAGCGCAGTGGCTTTTCTGGCAAAGCATCAATCGCCACTAACCCCTTTGATGCATCTGGATAGAAGCGGTGGGTGTCTTGCGATAATATTGTCCGCTCCTCTGCACGTTGTGCCAACAACTCTCATCCGAACCAATGCCGTGAGGCAGCAGAACCTGTCTGGTCGCTATGAAACGTCGCTCTTTTCTTGCTGCCGCTTCCTCAGTGACGATCGGCGCAGGCTTTGTTCAGGCCGCCTCGCCGAAACGCAGAGTAGCTGTCATCGGACATACGGGGCGTGGCAATTTTGGGCATGGTCTCGACACCGTGTGGCAGCAGATTCCGGAAACGGAAATCTGCGCGGTGGTTGACGGCGACGAGAATGGCTTGGCCAGGGAGTTGAAGAAACTCGACATCGACCGGGGTTACACGGATTACCGTAGGATGCTGATGGAGGTGCGGCCGGAATTCGTTTCCGTTTGTCCGCGGCACGCCGATCAACACTACGACATGGCTTTGGCGTCAATCGAAGCAGGGGTAAAAGGACTCTACGTTGAAAAACCATTCTGTCGCACACCGGCCGAGGCGGATGAGTTGATCGCCGCGTGTGAAATGCACGGTGCGACGATCGCTGTGGCTCACCGCAATCGTTACCACCCGGCGTTAAACCAGATCGACAGACTGATCGCCTCTGGAGAGATCGGCCGTCTGCTTGAGATCCGCGGTCGTGGCCTGGGCGATCGACGTGGTGGCGGCGAAGATCTGTGGGTTCTGGGCAGCCACATTATGAATCTGATTCACTATTTTGCGGGTGAGCCGAAATCCTGCTCGGCGATCATGCTGCAGGACGGACGTCGCGTCACGGCTGACGACGTTAAGCCGGGAGCTGAGGGACTCGGACCGCTGGCGGCCAACGAAGTTCATGCCCGCTATGAGACGACAAAGGGTGTCGTTGCGTATTACGATTCGATCGCAAATGACGGCACGGAGAAAAAAGGTTATTGCCTGCAGTTGATCGGCAGCAACGGAACGATCTCCATTCACATTGACCGAGATCCCATTGCACATTTTACGCCTGGCAATCCTTTTCAGCCGACCAGCGAGCCGCGACCCTGGATTCCCATCACCACTGCTGGGGTCGGTCAACCAGAGACGCAGCAGGATCTAATTGATGGGGTCGCCAATCACGTGCTCGCCGTGCGTGACCTGATTGATGCGTGTGACAACCACCGCCCACCACTGTGCGACGTGCATGCCGGAGCAGTGACCGTGGAAATGATTTGCGGCGTGTTTGAATCACATCGCCAGGGAGGAGAAACCGTTGACTTCCCGCTGAAGCAACGTGGCAACGCGCTGCAACATCTATGATCTCCACAGCGGCAACGCCCGCGTCAGCCGATCAACGTTTGCAGATGCAGTTCCACACAGTCGGCCAGTCGATCGACGTTGTATCCGCCTTCCAGCATGCTGACAAGTCGGCCACCGGCGTGAGTCGCAGCGACCTGCATGACCAGCTTTGTTAATTCGGCAAAATCGTCGGTCTCCAGTCCCAGCGAACCGATGGGATCTTCGGCGTGTGCGTCAAACCCGGCACTGATGAGCACGAGCTCCGGTCGGCATCGGTCGGCGGCGGCGGTCAGTGTATTTTCGAAGGCGGACAGGTAGTCTGTTCGGGAAATGCCGAACTCCAGAGGCAGATTGAAGACCGTGCCCAGTCCTGCTCCACGACCGGTTTCGCTTTTGCGGCCGGAGCCAGGATAAAACGGAAAACGGTGTGCCGAAAAGAACGTGATGTGCTCGTCTTCGTAGAAGACATCCTGGGTTCCATTGCCGTGATGAACGTCCCAGTCGACAATCAGGACTTTCTTCAATCCAAGTCGCTGCACGGCGGTGCGAGCCGCAATGGCAACGTTGCTTAACAAACAAAAGCCCATGGCCGAATCGGGCACTGCATGGTGTCCAGGTGGTCGAACAAGACACAGCGCCTGCTTAGCTTCGTCACGGACAACTCGGGTGACCGCATCGACACCGGTCCCCGCAGCCAGCCATGCAGTATCGGCTGAATCCGGACTGACGACGGTATCCGCACCAATGTGACCTCCGCCCTCGTCCGCAAGTCGGCGCACGGACTCCAGGTGTTCGGCCGCGTGCACGCGCAGTACGTCATGATCGTTGGCTCGCTGAATGGGCACACGAGTCACGTGAGACAGCAGTCCTGACGTCTTCAGTTTGCTGTGTACGTGTTCCAGCCGAGCGGCGCACTCCGGATGATTGCCGGTGTCATGCAGCAGGAATTTTTCATCCATGTACAACAGCGTCATCGAGCGACTCCAGGTTCAAGCCCAGGAGGAACCGACCGAACCACAGGGAGAGTCGCAACTCTGCCGCCATGCCCACCCGGAATGAGATGGAGCTATCGATTGACCGTTTCGCCGCCATTCCGCGTAAACAACGCCTTCAACTGAGTCGCCGTGTGAGTCACCGTCTGGACCGAACCGTCGACAAAAACCGCTCGAAATCCATCTGATCCATCTCCTCCAAGCCCGTCCCCCGGGTTGTCAGGATCGAACGCAAAGTCGCCTGGCTGAGTCCAGACGACAGCTCGATCGGTGGCCACCTCGACTAACAGGATTGTATTGGAGGTCCCGTCGGTGAAGTCTCTTATACGCAGCTCCTTGCCCTCTTCGAACGCTGCTCCCGGGCCGACGGGTACCTGATACACGGTGTGACCAGGTTGCAGACCCGCATTGTCCGTTCGAAAAACATCGGGCATTTGTTCTGCGAGAGGTCGGTTTGTCGTGCTGTCCCACGGCTCTTCCAGTGCAAACTGATCGTAAAGATCTTCGTGTCCCAGGAACGGCAACAGGTGTACGCGCCAGCTGAGCAGGGCATCACCGGACTCGTTCCGAGAAGTCGACTTTGGAAAACGACCGTAGAGGTCGTGAAAGTTGTGCAGTGCCAGGCCCATGTTCTTCAGATTGTCCTGCGGCTGTGCCGCCTGAGCTGCAGATTGCGCCTGTTGCATCATCGGACCAATCATCATCGGGAGCATTGGGATGACGGCCGCAATTTGATCGCCGCCGCCAGGGGCCAACATCGACACTTTACAGATGTCACCGTCGGCTTCGATTTTCTGGGAATCCGTCAGCGTTTTATTCAGCGTCATCAGGGGTGCCAGCATCGGGGGCAATTGCGACATCTGAGCCTCCGCCTGTGCTTTGCTTTCTTCCGTAGAGGCCTGTAGTAGCTTAACCATCTGCTGTGCGGCAGCGGCATCGCTGCACCTTGCTGCCATGCTGAAGCCCAGGTCGCTTGTCAGGTCGAATCCCAGCGATGCCCCCTTGGCCGTCGCCAGGAAATGTCTTGCCAGCTCAAGAGCAGCGGGAGGACCCACCGGAGGAATGATGGCCTGCGAATGTCTGAAAATGGCGTCCGGGTTGGACGGTGAGAAGACGATCTGAATCGCTGAATCACCGGCAAAAAGTTCTGCGTCGATTCCGGACGGTGCGGTCGTGAACGAAGAAGCCTGTTTGACGAATTCCTCCGCCCCGACCACTGCCGTGGTTGAGTCCGCTAACCAGATTGCGACAGGAGGATCTTCAGGAATTCGCAGGTACGACATCTGTCCTTCCGTCACACTTTGCGCGTTAGGAATCACCGACTGCAGCTTGGCCATGTCAACCGAAGTCCTCGCTCGCACGACAACGATGACCGGCAGATCCTGGGGGGATGGTGGCGTGCCACGGCTAATCGCATCAGAAATGCCGCCAACGCCGACGGTAATTGATTGAACATCTTCGGGGCCGAAAGCGGTCTGTTGTTTGAACTGCTCAATCTGTTGAGAAACCATTGGATTCTGAAGCAGTTGTCCGAGAGGCCCGCCCAGCAGTCGGGCAACGTCAATCCGCACGACGGCTTCCGTCGAAGGAGGCAACCACGCCAGATTCACTCCGCCCGTCTGAGAACCAGACGATGCGCCGGCGACCGCGGCCGGCGTATCAGAAGAACCTGCCTCGGGATCCTCGGCGTCTGCAGCTTCTGTGTCCGCTTCTTCCGCACCCTCGTCGTCGGCAACTTCGTCGTCGGCAACTTCGTCGCCGGCAGGTGATCCATTGTCGGCGGTAGAGTCCCCGCCGTTCGCAAACACAAACATATAGACCAGGCCACCCACCAAGCCGAGACCGAGTAATGCGATTCCGGCAATCAGTGGCGTCTTTGACTTCGTTTTCGCAGGTGCCTTCTTGCCCTTTCTTCCTTTTCCGCCCGACTTTTTCGGACGAGCTGGTGCGCCAAAATTATCGTCATCCTCTCCGGCAGCAAAGTCATCGTCGGAACCGTAGTCATCAAAATCGTCGGCGGGCGGGCGGCGTTTCTTTTTGCCGCCGCCGGACTTTCCGGCGGCTACAAACGGTTCTTTGCAGCTGGGGCACCTCAGCTTCCTGCCCGCCACTGGCGTCTTCATTTTTAGTCTTTTGCCACAATTCGAACACTGAACAACTTCAGCCATGAGACCACTCCGCGGGCAATGAAATGCCAAAGACAACGAACCACCGAACTATATGATAGTCAGATCGGGAGCGAAACGCTCAGCTCCGAGCAACGGATCATCAGAATCCCGGTGTTTCTTCGGAAGACGGTTTTCACGAACGCAGAAGATTTCATCAGCAGCTGTGCTCGTCCGTGCTTCCGGGTTAAACGTATAGAGTCTCCTTGTTATCATCCAAGGTCGTGCTTTGTCAGAACTACGTTTTAGGGTCGGCGGGGAAAACGGGGTCAGGTACCAAAAACCGGAACGGCCCGAAGGGTGCTTCGCATTTTTGGTACCTGACCCCCTTTTCCAGCGAATGATGTAACCCCACTTTGGGGGCTATGACAAAGCAGTAGTCAGATTGGTTTGTTGCCGCACAGATTGGGAGAGCAAGTGTTGAGAGGTCAGGATCAAGCACCCGGGCCGACGATTCTGTTCGTGGATGATTCCGCCACAGACAGAACTCGTGGATCCGGGCTCATTGCCGGGCGGCATCCCGAATGGACCGTAATCCAGGCGGCCTGTGCAGAAGACGGTCTGGAAGAGCTTGCGGAACGTCATATTGACGCGGTCGTTTCCGATCTTGTTATGCCGAACATGGACGGGCGAGAGTTCCTGCGGAAAATCAATCTTGAATTCGCCGGCGTTCCTGTAGTGCTGATCACCGCACAGGGAGACGACAGAATCGCAGCCGAGTGTGTTGAACTTGGTGCGGTTAACTACGTGCCCAAACGACGTATGGCCGAAGACCTGGTGCCGGCGCTGGAAGAGGTGATCACTGCCCAAAAGGAAGTCCTCGCAACTCAAAGAGTGTTGCAACACGTCGTTCAGAATCGCTGCGAATTCGAAATCCAGAACGACCTTGATCAGATACGGTCTTTGATCAATTTCCTGCGTGACCGCCTTACGGGTTTTGAGCGATTCACGCCGCCGGACATCCAATCGATGACGACGGCGGTGCGCGAGTCCCTGTTGAATGCATACTTTCACGGGAATCTTGAAGCCAACTCGCGACCGCTGGAACATACCCGCGACGAATACGTGGCGCGGGCGGCGAGTCACAAATCCGATCCACCGTATTGTGATCGACGTATCAGACTGGAGGTCAAACTTGATCCTGTCGAAATCACCTTCAGGATTACCGACCAGGGCAAGGGATTCAATCACGCCATTGTGGCTGATCTCACCGGCCCACCGGATGAACGATTTCCAGCCGGAAACGGTTTTCGTCAGATTCAGCATGCGATGGACTCAGTTTTGTTCAATGAAAGCGGGAACATGATTATCCTGACAAGATCGATGTGTGACCGTTAGCAGCAGAGGGAAACCGAAACACCTGAATAAACCCGCAGACCCAGACCCCTTGCACAGGAGAGGCTGTGGCGAGATTATTTGCCCGTCCCTTTCCTCCCCGCCGGTCCGCCAATTTGATTCTGGCCTGTTGTTGGATTTCGATAAGCGATTAACGTTCGGAGCACGTCGTGGTTGTGATTCTGGTTGTTGATGATTCTGCGACAGATCGCACTCGAATTGCGGGACTGTTGTCGCGCATGGATGGGTACGAAGTGATCACCGCTTCCGGCGGTGCCGAAGCGAAGGACATCGTGGCCGCGACGGCCATTGATCTGGTGTTGACAGACCTGCAGATGCCGGAGGTCGACGGCCTGGAACTCGTCCGCGACATTCGCCTGCATCACGCTGACGTCCCGGTGGTTCTGATGACCGGGACGGGTAGCGAAGAAATCGCCGTGCAGGCGATGAAAGCCGGTGCCGCCAACTACGTGAACAAGACGGCCGGCCCGCAGTGGCTAAGAGAAAACATTGAACGGGTGCTGGCGTCACAGGGCGAGATACAGTCGCACAAAGAGCTGTTGAAAAGCCTGTGTCGGGACGATTACGAGTTTCAGCTGGACAACGACCGCAGTCTAATGGCGTCAACGGCGAGATTTCTTCGCCAGGCTGCACAGTCGACGGGACTGTGTGCCGCCAGTGACCTGCCTCGCCTGGGCATCGCCATGGAAGAAGCACTATTGAATGCGTGTCTGCACGGTAATCTGGAACTGGATTCCGCATTGCGCGAGGGTGATGGCGATCAGTTCAATGAAATGGCGCTGGAACGATCTGCCAGGCAACCCTGGATGGATCGCCGCGTGACCGTTCGGGCGTCGATATCGCCAATGCAGTTCAAGGTGGAAATCACGGACGACGGACCGGGATTCGATCCGTCCTGCCTGCCGGACCCCACGGACCCCGAGAATCTTCTGAAGCCGCACGGCCGTGGCATCATGATGATGAGGCTGTTTCTGGACGAGGTCCACTGGAATGAACGAGGTAATCGAGTCACCATGATAAAAAACGTACAGCCGTCATGAACCACATTTCGTCAGACACGCCTGAGGAAGCACTACGCCAGACACAGGCTGACTATCAGATGCTCGTCGACAGTCTGCCGGTGTGCCTGCTGAGAAAGGACAGGGACGGCAAGCCGATCTTTGCGAATCGACCATATCTGGAGTTTCACAATACCACCCTGGAAGAACTCATCGAAAACGGTGAGCCGATCGTCCTGAACGAGAAGCAAAGGAAGCAGTTTTCCGGTGAAGACGCCGAAACGCTGCAACACGGCACGGTTTTCCAGGGGGTCATTCAGCATATCCACGGCGACGGCACTGTCTGCTGGGTCGAACGCTTAAAGGGGCCGCAGCTGGATGCGGACAGGAACGTGGTCGGTATTCAGGTCTTGTTCTGGGTTGTCACCGACCGAATTGAGGCCGAGGAAGCTCAAGAGAGAGCAAGTGCACTGCTGCAGGCACTGTTGCAACACGTTCCCGATGCGATCTACTTCAAGGATACTTCCAGCCGTTTCATTCGGATCAGTGAGAACATGGCTACCATGTTCGGACTCAGGAACGCGTCGGAAGCCATCCACCGGACAGACGCGGACTTCTTTACCGCAAAACACGCCGACCAGGCTCGCGAAGACGAACTTCGCATCATGCGGTCCGGCGAATCGATCGTTGGACGAATTGAGCGTGTCACATGGCGGGACCGAGACGCGACGTGGTGCTCAACGACAAAACTGCCGCTGCACGATGCTGAGGGGAATGTCGTTGGCACGTTCGGTCTGTCGCGCGACATCACCAGCCTGATTCGCGCGGAAGAAGCGCTGGCTCGTGAACGCGACCGCCTGCAGACCCTGATGAGTCACCTACCGGACGTGATCTTCATCAAAGACACCAACGGCCGGTTCCTGATGGCGAATCCGGCACTGATCAGACTCTATGGCTGCAGCGAATTTGAGGAACTCGAGGGCCTGACCGACTTTGACTTCATCCCCCGAGAGGTAGCTCAGCATTTCGCTGACGATGATCAGCGAGTCATGAACTCCGGCACATCGCTGATCGACCGGGAAGAATCCAATGTTGATCCGCGCGGTCATGAGGTGTGGATGCTGACCAGCAAGATTCCGTTGCGCGATGCCGATGGTCAAGTGATCGGGTTAGTTGGCATTGGCAGGGATATTACCAAACAGAAAATGGCTCAGCAGGCGGCGTCGCGAAAGGCCATGGAAGCCGGCCTGCTGTACCAGGCAACGTCGCTCGCACGTGAAACGGACTCGCTGGAAGAAGCTCTCAGCGGATGCCTGAGCATTGTCTGTATCCTGACTGGCTGGACGGTTGGCCATGTTTACGTGCACGCTGATGATGCGAACGACGACCAATTGGTGTCCGCTCCCATTTGGTATCCGGAAAAAGGCACAGAAGTCAGCGATTTTCGGGAAGTCACGGACGGTATTCGAATTCAGCGAGGCCAGGGGTTGCCAGGAACGATCTGGGAAACTGGTGAACCGCTATGGGTCGAAGACGTTCAGGATGGATTCCCGTCGCCTCGCGCGGATGCATTTCGCAAGGCGAACATCTGCAGCGCCGTGGGATTTCCCGTGATCATCCGGGGTGAGCTGGTGGCGATTCTGGAGTTCTTTGCGTTCCGGAAACACCCGGAAGACAAAGCGATGCTGTGGATTCTTCAAAGTGTGGGCGAACAGGTGGGGCAGGTCATTGAGCGCAAACGAAACGAAGAATCGCTTCGAATCGCTCACGACGCGGCCAATGCGGCTAACCAGGCGAAAAGTGATTTTCTGGCGAACGTCAGTCATGAGATCCGAACACCAATGAACGGCATCATTGGCATGACGGAACTGCTGCTGGATACTCAGCTCACACCAATGCAGCGTGAATATCTAGTGATGGTGGAAGCGTCCGGCGAATCGTTGCTGTCACTGATTAATGACATTCTCGATTTTTCCAAAATCGAAGCGGGCCGTTTGGATCTGGAGTCGATCCCTTTCGACCTGCGCGAATCACTCGGCGACGCGATGAAGCTGCTGGGCACTCGTGCGCATCGCCAGGGACTGGAACTGGCGTTTTCAGTGGCGTCGGACGTTCCTGAGTTTCTGATCGGTGATCCGGCACGGTTACGTCAGGTTGTCGTCAACCTTGTTGGCAACGCGATTAAATTCACAGCGGCGGGCGAGGTCGTCCTGACCGTCACGCTGCAGCAGACGGTGGACGACATTGCCAGCCTGAAGGTATCTGTGACCGATACCGGGATCGGAATCGCGGCCGACAAAATTGAAGACGTCTTTTCGGCTTTCGAACAGGCGGACACATCGACCACACGAAGATACGGAGGCACCGGACTGGGGTTGGCAATTTCCAGTCGCCTGGTGGCCATGATGGGAGGTGACATTCGATGCGAAAGTGAAGTGGGGAAGGGCAGCACATTTTCGTTCACCACGGAACTGGGCATCGCTCATGATGTGTCCCGGCAAAAACGCGACCCCGGCGTTGTATCCGATACTCACGTACTGATTGTCGATGACAACGCCACGAATTGCAGAATTCTTCACGATATGTGCAGCAACTGGGGCATGAATGCCACGGTCGCCGCCGATGCCGCCTCCGCGTTAAGACAATTGACAGCGGCAGATGCCCCCCCCTTCAGGCTGGTCCTGACAGACGTCAACATGCCAGGAGAGGACGGCTTCACGCTGTGTGGGCAGATCCGATCGAATGCCGATTTTTCTGACCTGAGAATCATCATGCTCACATCCTCGGGACGCCCGGGGGATGCTGAGAGACGTGACCTGCTGGCAGTTAATGGCCATTTGCTTAAGCCAGTTAAGCAATCTGAGCTTTTTGACTCGATAGTCACGGTATTGGACGTCACGGACGTGGCCACAGAAGCCATTTCGGCAGTTGCTGAAAATGAAGCTCTGGCGACCACGGGATTGGCTGTCCTGCTGGCGGAAGACAATCTGGTCAATCAAACACTGGCCACGGGAGTGCTGAAAAACCAGGGACACACGGTTACACTGGCTTGCAACGGCAGAGAAGCTGTGGACATTTATACAGATGGCAGCTTTGATGTCGTCCTCATGGACGTTCAAATGCCTATACTGGATGGATTGGCTGCCACCGCAGAAATCAGAAAACTGCAGCAGCAGTCAGATCACGTGACTCCGATCATTGCGATGACAGCTCATGCCATGAAAGGAGATCGTGAGCGATGCATCGAAGCCGGAATGGATGAATATCTGTCCAAACCGATTCGGGCAAAACAGTTGGCAGCAATGCTGGCGAGAGTTGTGGGAGTTCGTGGACAGCATGCCGCACCACAGGCAATCAAACCATCAGACGAAACTTATGTGGAGAAGCCCGCAGTGATCGACTGGGAATATGCTCTGGACAACGTCGACGGTGACCGGAAGCTGCTGAGGGCAGTCATCGATGCCTTTCTTCAGGAATCGCAGCAGTTGCTGGCCAACGTGCAGAGGGCCGTGGACGATGGTGATGCCAAGACTCTTCACCGAGCCGGACATACGCTGAAAGGTGTGCTGCTCTCGCTCGGTGCTCCGCAGCCTGCCCACCTGAGCAAGTCACTGGAAGACAAAGGCGCAGCCGGGTCCACTGAAGGTTCTCAGCCGGTACTGGACGAACTGAATTCGTTGGTTCAGGACTCAATCAGGGAACTGTCCGCGTTCGACCCCAATGCCGGGACAGACAGGCCTAAACCAACAGGTGCCTGATGCAGCAGTACCGCACACGATGGTCTCAGCAATGACCCGTGCCAGCTGAATTGAGGCCCCCGGAAGGAATCTCACAAAACCACTGATTCAGACCATGCGGGCCCACCCTCGGCTCCGATTACCAGACCCCGCGGTTTGCTGGACCTGATTCGATCACAACACGTGTTCGGCGAGACAGGACCGACATCGTTGCACGCTGATTCCTAGCCAGGAACGACATGGTCCAGCCGAAGAAATGGCGATGCCCACGAGCCACACGACAACGTCTATTCGAACATTTGCTCTACGATATCTCGTGCTGCCATCCAGCAACGTGCAACGCTGTGGTGCGACCTCTGCCATCAATCAATTGGCAACGCCGTTCTTTGCGGACCACTCCAATTCGATGAAAGTCGTGTGAACGCTCTGCATCGCGGTTCAACGTCTCAAAGTCGCCCAGGCTCATAGCCAGCAGCAGCTCAAAGTCTTCGCCGTCGCTCAGAGCCTGCAGCAACGATGAATTGCGGGCCGTAGAACGAACGTCCGGATGGATCGGTACAGCGTCCGCCAGCACATCCGCACCGGTTTCGCTCGCTTCCATCATGCGGTGAAGGTCGATGGCGAGACCATCACTGATGTCCATCATTGCGTGGATGTCGTAGTTCTGAACCAGCCATTTCGCCAGTTCCAGACGGGGAGTAAACGTCAGGTGTCGGCCACTGTTCAGGCTGCCACCGAGGGGGCCGGTAACCAGCAAAACATCCCCCGGTCGAGCCCCACTTCGAAGCACCGGGTGCTGTCCGACCGGTATTCCGGTCAGACAGACATCGATCACAAACGGGCCGTCCCACGTGTTTGTGTCACCACCGGCGACACACACGTCCCAGTGGGTGGAGAGTTCTCTGATGCCTGCAAAAACCTGCTCCAGAAACGCATCCGCGGAATCCAGCGACTTTGGCACGGCAAGGGAGACGAATGCCGCAGTCGGCCAGCACCCCATGGCCGCCAGATCACTCAGGTTGACGGCCATCGCCTTTCGACCGACAAGGTGAGGAGTGGTGTCCTTGAGATCGAAATGGACTCCATCCAGCAGCATATCGATGACGACAACCTGCCGGTCGGTCATCGAACAGTCAACGACGGCACCGTCATCTCCGATACCGACCTGCACGGGCGATCTGACCGGAAATCTGTTTTGCAGAGCACGAATGAACTGAAGTTCGGAATTCATTTACCAGCGGAACAATCCAGTGCCCCACGTGAGTCCGGCACCGAAGCCACACATCATCACAAGGTCGCCTGGTTCGATCAGGCCCTGTTCGAAGGCTTCGTCCATTGCCACCGGAATCGACGCGGCAGACGTGTTGCCGACGCGGTCCAGATTATTGAACACCTTTTCAGGTGGAATCTGCAGAACCTTCATGGCATGATCGATAATCCGGATATTGGCCTGATGCAGCACAAACAACTTCACGTCGTCCACGCTGACATCCGCCTTTGTCATAATCTGCTCGATGGTTTCCGTAACGACCTGAATCGCCCACTTGAAAACGTTGCGACCGTCCATTTTCAAATAGTGCTGACCTTCGGCAATCAATTCGGGCGTCGCCGGTCGCAGTGTCCCACCGACTGGTCGGTCCAACAAACAACCACCAGCACCGTCCGCCCCCAACTGATAACACACAAGGCCCTGCTCAGGAGTGCCACGTTCCAGCAACACAGCACCGGCAGCATCACCAAACAGCGGCGCTGTTCCCTGATCGTCTGGTTCGACGATTCTGCTGTTCACGTCAGCACCAATGACAAGTGCCAGTTTTGAGTTGCCCGTCGCGACAAACTGAGCGCCTGTCGCCAGAGCATACATGAACCCGGAACAGGCGGCCTGCATGTCAACGGCCGGGGCATCAAGCCCAAGTTTCTCCTGAACCAGACAGGCCGTCGACGGACACGTGAAATCGGGTGTAAATGTCGCCACCAGGACCAGATCAATGTCCGTTGGATTAACGTTGGAATTCGCGATCACACGGCGAGCGGCCGTGACCGCCATGTCACTTGTCCCTTCGTCATCTGCCGCATAGCGACGTTCCAGAATCCCTGTACGCTTCTCGATCCAGCCGGCTTCAAAGCCGTATTGAGTTTCGAGTTCGCTGTTAGTCACCACTCGCAGCGGGACGTAAGATCCAATCGCACGTATACGCACACCCATCAACTGACATGTGCGGGCGGACTTCTTGAACAGTAGTCGCTGCGGCTGCAATTCACGAGCTGGGGCTGGCGGCCGTGTCTCCGAAATATCTGCCGCCGCCGGCAGATCCACTGCACTTTCGACGGTAACGGAGTTCAATGGGTTCATAGACAAAGTCCGCGGTCACCGTGGAATAAGCGTGACGGAAGCTCCAGCCAATCTGAGGCAGCGGAGAGTTTACCGACAAATGACAGAATTTAGAACCTTAACACAACTCAGCACCCCATCTTCCCGCACCTTTCTGGTTTGACAGCAATTTTCGACAAACGGAGTCCAATGCGCAGATGCAGAACACTGGATTTCGAGGGTGGTCCGTCCGGGCCGTGGTGGTACTCTGCCAAAGTAACGTCCGGAGATCAGCCTCTGGAGGCTCGCCTGTCCAATTCACTGTACGCCAACGAAGTTCGCAGGTGTCTGGAAGCCACTCTCGGAGTAGATTCTTCACGGTATTGGCTCCTTGGGTAACCAAAACTCCTTATCATCAGTGCCGCTGCGTCGTTCATGGTGAGACACGGCAAATCCCCGACAATCCTCAGAATGGCTTTAACCATCCGCTATTTGCCCCCGCGTAGCAGTTGCCCCCATCCAATCGACAGTCCTCCCCCATAATCGGTCGATGCTGACGAGGATCCGGAGCAAACGGAATGTTGCTCCCGGCCGACACCCACTCGCGGAGAGCAGCAGGATGCGTCCACTCACCCCGGTCGTAGTTTTTGTCGTAGCAATACTCACATATCACAGCCGTGGCAACGCTGAGTCGAATTCGGTTCCCCCCGAGGACACCGAAACCGTGTCATCGACAGCCACCTCACAGTTCCACGGCGTCAACGGCTTCGATCAGTACCGCCAGTATCCTGGCCCCGGAAGCAACGGCTCTGCCGGCTACGGATTCAAGCATTTTCCATCACCGATGCCCACATACACAACGTGGTATCGTCCTAAAACGGCAACGTTGACGCGTTGCTCTCGTTGCGTTCCTGACGTCTTTCGGCCGCGTGGATTCGGCAATCTGTTTGCTCAGCCCTGCGATCCGTTTCGTATGGAATACACGCCGTACACGTTGCAGAACCATCCATCGAAATACGGCCCCGCCTACATCGTGCGGCAGCCGGATCAGCGCTGTGATGACTGCAAACACTGATTGACCTGACGTTACGGGAAATCAAGCAGCACGTCGATCAGCCGTTGCACTTCGCTTCTGAACTTCAGTGACGTGTCGAAGCCACCCAGCCAGATTCGAAAGAATCGTGTTAATCGAGGTGCACCTCTGATTCCTTGTTTCCGATGGAGTCCTCCTGCAGATAGTGCGGACGCTTCGTTGAAGTAGCAACGTCGGGCCTGCGAAATACGTCTGCTCCGAGCCCGTTCAGCTTTTGCTCCAGCCGCGCGTATCCGCGATCAAGGTGATAGATCCGGCGAATCTGCGACTCACCATCGGCTGCCAGCGCCGCGATGACCAAAGCCGCACTGGCGCGCAGGTCCGAGGCCATGACGCTGGTGCCGGTCAGGCGACCTCCGCCGTCAATCACAACTGACGCACCTTCACGGCGAACCGCTGCCCCCATTCGCACGAGTTCCGAGGCATGCATGAAGCGGTCCGGAAAGACGCGGTCGGTGACAACACTGATCCCGGCCACCGTGGCCAGCAGTGCCATAAACTGAGCCTGAGTATCCGTCGGTATTCCCGGAAATGGCAGGGCGGCCAATTCGACGCTGCGTAGTGGTCCGGAGGCGGAGATATCAATTCGATCATCGGTCACGTGAATGGCGACCCCAATGGCACGCAAAGCCTCAATCACGCTCGTCATTTGTCCCGGCCGGACATCATGAATTGAGATCTCTCCACGTGTTGCGGCCGCGGCAATGGCAAACGTCGCCGCTTCGATTCGGTCTGGTATGACAGTATGCGTGACCGAAGTCAGCCCTTCTACACCTGTGATCTCAACGGTTGAAGTTCCCAGTCCACTGATCCGGGCTCCTGCGTCATTGAGGAAACGACCGAGATCTGCGACTTCAGGTTCACTGGCCGCAGCCCGAATGATAGTGCGACCTTTTGCCAGACATGCGGCCGTCATCACGTTGCATGTTCCCGTGACCGTGCTGCCACCGGGCCCTCCCAGAAAAACGTCTGCCCCACGAAGTTGCGACGCTTCTGCAATCACGTAACCGCGTTCGATACGAAGGTCCGCTCCCAGAGCGGCCAATCCCTTGAGATGAAGATCAATCGGGCGATGGCCGATGTTACAGCCGCCGGGTAACGACACCGACGCACGACCAAATCGAGCAATCAGTGGTCCGAGTACGCAGACACTGGCACGCATTCGACGGACCAGTTCATAGTCCGCATGCTGGCTGGCGACGTCGCGAGTGTCGATATCCAGACTGCCCTCACTGCGTGTGACCTTAGCGCCCAGACTCTGCAACAGTAACGACATGGTTTGAACATCAACCAGATCCGGTACACGTTTGATGCGAACGTCACCGGCCAGCAGGATTGACGCGGCCATGATTGGCAGCGCCGCGTTTTTTGCACCGTCGACATAGACGTCGCCCCGCAGCGTGCATCCTCCCTGAACAACCAGCATGTCCATGCCTCAACTCCGTTCTGCCGACACCACTCGATCATTGCCGCTTAAATCCTGATGAATCGCAGTCTTTGCAAAACCCGCTGCGCTGAATAACTCCGCGACCGTTTCACACTGTGCCGGGTCCACCTCCAGGACCATCCATCCATCTTCAGTCAGCCAGTCGCAGGCCTCGGCGATGAGGCGGCGTGCCAGGACCAACCCGTCGGCGCCGGAAACCAACGCTTCGCGAGGCTCATGGACGGCGACTTCCGGTGACAACGTCGCCATTTCGTCTTCACGAATGTATGGCGGATTGCTGACAATTCCGTCAAATCGTCCGGCTGTTTCCCGAGGTAGCGGACTGAACCCGTCTCCTTCATACAACGTGACCTGGTGCCCAACTTCGTGACTGGCGACGTTTTCCGTCGCGAACTTCATCGCCTGTCGGGCAACGTCGGTTGCAAGAACGGACACGCTGGAGCACTGCTTTGCCAGAGTGACAGCGATGCAACCGGAGCCAAAACCGACCTCGCAGACATTGACCGCGTGATCCTTAGAGATATGTTCCAGGCTCACGTCGATGAGCGTCTCAGTTTCCGGGCGAGGTACAAGTACTCCACTTCCGACCGCGAAATCCCGACCGTAGAATTCCTTGTGGCCGGTAATATAGGCCAGGGGCTCTCGACCAGCCCGTCGCTTCACGAATTCACGCATGCGGGCGCGTTCATCGTCGGCCAGAGGGGTTTCAAAGTCCGTGTACAGCCGAATTCGCTGACATTTTCGAGCATGAGCCAGCAGGAGTTCAGCCTCCAGACGCGGCGATTCCACTTCCTTTTGCCGCAGAAAGTCGGCGGTCCACTGCAGAATTCGCTGCACGGTCCACACGTCATCGGTCGGGGCTGTCGAATCGCTCATCGGAGGTTTTATCGCCGGTCGTGTTTTCTGCCAGTCGAACCTTGTAGCAGAACTATGCCGCTGGCACCACGTTGCAGCCCGCTCAGTCTGCGTGTGGCCTCATGTTCGCAGGCAGCATCGTCTGCGTGCGGCAAAGTGCACCAGGCTACGAGGGACCGTCGCCCTTCAGGCGTTCCTGGCGATCGAACTCCAGCAGTCCGTCGACAAGCTCCTGCATTTCACCCAGCACGATGCGGTCCAGCTTGTGAATGGACAGACCACAGCGATGGTCAGTGACACGATTCTGAGGAAAGTTGTAGGTGCGAATTCTGGAACTTCGGTCGCCCGATCCAACCAGCGTCCGTCGCGCTTCTGCACGTTCTAAATTGACAGCATCCTGCTCAAACTCAAGCACTCGACTTTTTAAGACGCGCAACGCCTTCGCCCGGTTCTTGTGCTGGCTTTTTTCGTCCTGAATCTTGACAACAATGCCCGTCGGCAGATGTGTCATCCGCACGGCGCTTTCTGTCTTGTTGACCTTCTGCCCGCCGGGACCGCCAGCCCGCATGGTATCGATCTGCAGATCATCGGGCTTGATGTCAATTTCAACGTCCGTGGCCTCAGGCAATACCGCCACCGTTGCCGCA
This sequence comes from Fuerstiella sp., assembly GCA_029941865.1. Lineage (GTDB taxonomy): Bacteria > Planctomycetota > Planctomycetia > Planctomycetales > Planctomycetaceae > Fuerstiella. The sequence goes on from JAPYTO010000022.1 coordinate 25,214, forward strand.
CTTGTGTGGACTCGTCCCTGAGTTTCCGTTTCCGGAACGCGCTGCACACGATGACCGCCGCTTTCAAACTGCAGCTGGTGGAAGGCGCCATCGCCGCTGATGGAACACACAACTTCCTTGATTCCGCCCAGTTCCGTCGTGTTGTGCTCCAGCAGCTCAACCTTCCACTGTTTCGTTTCGCAGAACCGCATGTACATTTCATACAAATCCCTGGCAAACAATGCGGCTTCGTCACCACCGGTGCCAGCTCGAATTTCCATGATCAGCGACCCGCGAGAAATCGAATCGCCCGACATCGCCAGATCTTCGAGTTCTTCTGCCATACCGGCGCGTCTCTGGAGCAGGCCGTCCAGCTCTTCCTGCGCATAGGCTTTGGAATCCGCGTCCGTTTCTTCATCGACCATCATCTGAGCGGCTTCGATGTCGCCCTCCAACGTGTGATACTCGCGCACGGCAACGGCGATCCGCGAAAGCCCCCCCATCTCCTTCTGAATGGCCAGCATCTTTTCGACGTTGGACAGCACGTCCGGGTCCAGCAGCTGTTTCTCCAGCTCGACATACCGCACAAGTTTTTGTTCAAGACTTGGAAACATGTTGGTGGCGTCGCTGAGTGAAGGGTGTCAGTGGGGTTCGGAAGAACATACGTCCGTGTTGCCCGCACCATTGTTGCAGTGACCAAAGGTGCGGACCAATTGTTTCCGAGCGGTAGCTAATGCCGACATGTGGCCATACCACGTTCAGGAGAACCCAAAAACAAAGGACGCACACAGATCACTGCGCACGCCCCAACGGTCGGTTTTCGAATTGAAGTCGCTATTTGGCTTCTTTGGTCGCCACTTCCTCTTTTTTGCCCCAGTTGTACTTCTTCTGGAACTTTTCAACGCGACCGGCGGTGTCGACGAATTTCATCTTGCCAGTGTAGAACGGATGAGAAGCCGACGTGATTTCGACCTTAAACAGCGGATACTCCGTGCCGTCTTCCCAAGTGTCCGTTTCTTTGCACTTGATGGTCGACTTCAACAGAAATCGAGTGCCGTTGGAAGTGTCCTGGAAGATGACATCCCGGTAGTCCGGGTGGATGTCCTTTTTCATTGATTCATAGCCTTTTCAGCAATTGCCTGCCGGTGACGAGTACACCGGCGTTCGGACAACACTGAGAATGAGAAGATTGTCAGAAAATGAGGCCAGTGCCTCGACCATTCGAGCTGACGCGTGGAACCAGGAAATCGCTCCTGTTGACGCAGGCCCAGACTCGATAACAGAGTGTATTCACAATCGAAGCCCGGGAGTTTAAGCCTGAAACCTGAAATCGGCAAGTAAAATCGCTTCGCTTCAGTGAACGTAGTTGCGAGTTACTCGATTTCGAGAGACTGGTCGCCAATTCAGCATCGGCAACGGTATCGGCCCTACGTTCCAATCAGGTAAATGTGATCCTGCGTTCGCAGCAGGATCTTCCCGTCCACAAAGACGGGGGTGGCAATCGTATGCTCTTCGGCAATTTTGTTTGTTGCCAGCACGTTGAATTCGTCACCGACGGCATCAAGGACGAATACTGTGCCGTCCTGCCTGGTCACGTACAGCTTCCCGTCCGCGAGAACGGGAGAGGCACGAAACGTCATGCGGTGTCGCTCCAACTGCCCTGACCAGATCGTCCGGCCCGTCTGCAGATCGAGACAATCGACCGTTCCACGAGCCGTCTTGACGTCTCGCAGGACGTAAATGCGGCCATTTGCGATCGTAGGCGTCGGCACATCAGCCGCCGTATCAGGATTCGTCCACATCACGTGGGACTTTGTCACGTCGCCCGAACCCCCCATCCGAATGGCGGTCAGTGTGCCACCTCGAGCGTACGGAGCAATCACCACACCATCGCCGGACACCGAGGAACTGATCGATCGGAAGTACTCGTTGTGATCCGGATTCAAAGTACCGACGCGCCAGAGTTCGTCGCCGTTGGCCGCGTCGTGACAGGTGACGTAGTCGGCACCGGTGACAACGATCACTTCCTTGCCGGCGGGGTTCGTGGTGACAATTGGCGTGGTGTAACTCTGAGCCGCCTCACGAGGAGCGTCGGTGACTCGGTCGTGCTTCCACAGCAGTTTGCCGTCCACTCGATTGAAGGCTGCCAGATACGACGGACCGGAATGCATCATCGTGACAACGACTGCGTCTTTTGTAAGTACTGGTGATGTTCCCAGATCCCACCACAATGTTTCACTGGTGACCTCCGCAAAGCGTTCAAAAACGTTGGTTTCCCACTGCAATTCACCGGCCAGGCTGAAGCACCCGAAGTTGCCGCTCTTGAAGTAAACAAACACTCGTTCGTCGTCGATGACCGGCGAAGGATTTGCTCCCGTCCCGTCTTTGCCCTGCTTTCCGTCGATGGATCGGCCAAGTTTTTTTGCCCAGCGTTCCTTGCCATCAATGCCAATACACGTGACCAGGTTCTTTCCATCAATCGTCGTCGTGAAAAAGATGGAATCTCCCGATACGGCAGGCGTCGATGCCCCAATTCCGTTAAGCCTGTAGGTCCAGGCAACATCGTCCGCAGACCAGGTGGTTGGATAACTACGACCGTCAGCGACTCCATTCCCGTTCGGCCCACGCCAGCTCGGCCAGTCGCCAGCGTGAATCTGGGTGGCGAAGAAAAGCACCGGTGCGAAAAGAATGACGTGTCGCATTGCGAAAGTCTCCAAAGGAACGTGCTGCACCTGGAACCGGGATGACTGTGCTGTCACCGCGACGATTTCTGGCTTAAGCCGAAAACATCAAACGGGGGAAATTCACAGGAGAACCCGCGAACGGACCTCTGTCAACTCCTACATCCACTGGCGCTCTTAGTGAGCGGAAACAGCGTGGCTGGGATCGTCCGTCGCATCTTCGTTCGAGAAATCGACCAATGAACCGAATGTTCCGGACATCTGCACAGAACCACACAGCAGCGTGATACAGGTCAGCATGGTGACGTAGATGAACTTGCCCGCGTAGTTGCTGACGGCCAATCCAAACAGAGAGTGCGTGCCCTCCACGGGCGGAGCAACTGCCCCCCAGACAAGTACGGTCACAAACATCATCAGCAGCACGCCGATAAAGCCACCTTTCCAAAGTATTCTGGTGGCCTTCTGCCAGTTAACGGCCAATGACCAATAGGCCAGCCAGGCAAGCAGCGGCAGCCACGGAAGAATCACCTTCACAAGAGCGACCACGACGCCCAGGAGCGACCAGAAAACGTTGACCAGACTCTGAAGAAGTTCAACTACGGCGTCCATGAAAATTCACTCTGGTTTGAGGACCGGAAAATGGCAAACACGAAGGTATTGCGGCACCTTAGTGCGAAAGTCTAACCAACAGACGCTGCCCCTTGAACGCCGCCCATTTCCGTTCCCCCGGTTTTTCCCTGAATTGGAAACAGACGTTTGGACACGTTGTCCTGACGGAAGAAGCCCCGCCAGGCCTCCTCAGGCGATGAAATCGTTCGTTTTTCTATTCAACAGTCGAATGACTCCAGAAAACGGCCCATGCTCCATGGGTTTCACAGCATTACGAGTTCACTGCCGCTTCGAGCAGATTTGAGGGCGGCATCCAGCACCTGCTGCGTCTTCAGGGCGATCTCCGGCCAGTGTGAATCCACCTCGCCACTGAGCGCCAGCGCCGAGAAATTGCGAAACAGATTCGTCTCCTGAGCGTTTTCTGCGTTGTTGCTGAACTCCGGCACGGACACCGTTCGCAGGTGTTTTTCCATATTAAAACGGCAACCATCGGCGGCAAAGTTGTGATTGGCAACGTCAAATGACACCGTGTTGTCCAGGTATGGCAAGACGAAGTCCTTCCATTCCACGTAGCCCTTTGTTCCACTGATGTGCACCCACTGCTGGTGGTTACCGCGAAAGGAATTGTAGAACGTCGCGGATGTTCCATTGGCGAAATGCAGCTCTCCCTGGAATTCCATGGGCACATCATCCGGGCTGTCAACTCGCTTCGCGCCGTACAGAATTCGCCCACGCACTTCCGTCGGCATTTCGAAGTTCATGGCCCACAGCGTAATTCGGATCGTGTACCACCCCAGGTCGCCCAGACATCCTGCCGGCTCCAGATTGCTGCTGGCTCGAATATTGCTGGCCACCCATTCTTCGTCGGCACAAAAGCTGAACTGGCTGGCGATTCGGCGAATCTCACCCACGCTGGTGCCGTCATCCAGAGTCCTGCGAATCTCGGGCAGACGAGCACTGTGCATGAACATTACTCCGTCCATGAATTGCACGTTGTTGGCGTTGCAGGCATCAATCATCTTCTGCACATCATCGGCTGTCACGCCGCACGGTTTTTCCACCATGACGTGCTTGCCCGCGTTAGCAGCTTTGACCACCCATTCCGTGCGAAGGCCTGTCGGCAGCGGGACATAGACAGCGTCGATGTCGTCTCGACCAAGCAACTCTTCATACGTACCCAGGGCATCAACCTGATGATCCACCGGCACGGATGCCTGGCAGGTGTCAATGAAAGCCTGCGCCTTATCGACCGATCGACTGGCAACTGCCACCACCTGTCCATTGCCGGAAGCGGCAATGGAATGCCAGTTCTTCACGGCAATTCCGGCGGTGCTCATGATTCCCCAACGGCACAACTGTTCGCTCATTAACCTTCGTCCTGCAAGTGCTTACCGATGATCAGATCTCCCCTGATGAGAGCCTTGGATTTCCGTTGTCTGGCCAGGAAGCTGTCCGGATACGTCTATTCCTGTGAGCGGCAGGGCGCTAGCCATTGCCAGTGTTCTCACCCGCGGCCAGCGGCTCACTGCTTCCGGTATTCGCACAGCCTCCTGATACGCCAAGTGGCGGATGGTCCGGAAAACTCCGGTGAATCGCAAGTCAGCGACATGCGCGACTACAAAAATCAGCGGATTCCACGATCGGCGGCTGCGTGGCACGCCCATTCTTTCCCGCCGCTTTCAGTACCACACGCTAACGACCGCTGGCGATGTTCCGGCGACGACGTGACAGGTCACGTCTCAACGAATAAAGTGAACAGCCGTCAACAGGGCAGCTCCAAACTCAACGGCATTCCAACCGGGTCGACACGATCGACAGATGCGGTCCGAAAACGTTTTCGCCCCGTTTGTGACCGGTGACATTGCAGGAATTTCATCATGACAATCAATCTCCACACTTCGGCCAGGGCCTTTTTTGTATCGACCCTGACCTTTGCCATAGTCGGCTGTCCCAGCACACATCCCCCCGCCGAAAATGCCCCCGTGCCGGCCGAGCCGACGTCAACGCCGCCAGCAATTGAGGCGACAGAGGAGCCGGAGGCTGAAGTGTCGTTGAAGTTTGTGAAGCCGAATTTAAGCGACACGGAGCTTCGTGACGGCTGGGTCAGCTTGTTCGACGGCACAACTCTGTTCGGCTGGGACGTGCCGTCAGAGACCAATTGGCACGTCGAGGACGGCGCCATTGTTGCTGACAGCGGCGAACGAAGTCTGCTGCTGACTCCGTTTGCGTTCGACGATTTTCAGCTGCGGTGTGATTTTCACATGGGCGCGGCAGGCAACAGTGGAGTCTTCCTGCGGACAGCCGAAGGTGCCAGCAATCCGGCAAAAGACACTTACGAGTTGAATATCTGTGACTCGCACGAATCGCACAAGACCGGCAGTCTGGTTGGCCGACACATCGCTGAGAATGTTCCGACGGTGGAAGGCGACTGGCACACGTTTGACATCCGCTGTGAAGGTCTTCACATCTCGGTGAAGCTTGACGGACAGGAGATCGTTGACTTTACGGACCAATCGGACGCCCCCCGCTCGTCCGGCAGAATCGGCCTGCAGATGAACTCCGGGCGAATTGCATTCCGCAACATTTTTCTGCGGCCCCTGCAGGGCCAAGCTCTGTTCAACGGAACGGACCTGGCAGGCTTGCGGGAAGTGCCTGGCAGCAAGAGTACGTTCGAAGTTGAGGAAGGTGCCATCCACGTCACGAACGGCCCGGGCTTTCTGGAGACGGAAGACTCTTTTGACGACTTCATCCTGCATGTCGAGGCCCGAGTGAATGGCGAGGCACTCAACAGCGGTGTCTTCTTCCGAGCGATGGCTGGCACAGAAAAAGCACCGTCACACGGGTACGAGATGCAGATCCAGAACGGCTACAACGACGGCGACCGCACAAAGCCGGCGGATTCCGGAAGCGGTGCCATTTTTCGTCGAGCAGCGGCTCGCTACGTCGTCGCCAATGACAACGAGTGGATGGTGGAAACGCTGATTGCTCAGGGTGACAGGTTTGCCACCTTCGTGAACGGTTACCAGGTGGTCAACTGGCAGGACGGTCGGAAACCGGACGAAAATCCTCGACGTGGCCAGCGTCTGAAGGCCGGCCACATCAGCCTGCAGGGACACGACCCCACGACGAATCTGGATTTCCGAGCGTTGCGGATTCACGAACTGACGTCGGATTAGACGCGTCGGTGTTTGCCGGGCGTGTCCGACTCAGATTCGCAGATGAGCCATGGCGTCTTCGGGCGTTGACACGTAGCTCAGGTAGAACGGACCGAATTCCGCGTATTGCGCCGAGGCCCGGTCGAATCGCATGGTGTATACGATTTCTTTGATGTGCTCCGGAGCGCGGCCCCAGAGCGTGACACCCCATTCCCAGTCATCAAACCCGGTGGACGCTGTAATCAACTGCGAGACGCGTCCGGCGAACTTAATTCCCGATGTCGCGTGCTCGGCCATCAGTGCACTGCGAGCGCTAAACGGTTCTGTGTACCAATTCGCCAGAGGATGGCGGGCCTTGTTCATTGGATAAAACGAAAACACGGGAAACGGTGGAAAGTCCGGATAGAGCCGTTGATTGTTCATCGTCGGCAGCCGCTGCTTGTAGGCGTTGAGCTTGGCTTCGAAGGCCGGATCCGTCTCTGCAGTACCCTCGCGTTTCAGGCGTTCGGCATATTGCTCAATCGTTGGCACGTATTCAGAGATCTCGGTGATTGAGACAAAGGAATACGTCGGCTTCAGCGAACTGCCGATGGCCGAGTTGCGAATCTCCTGTGTCACCCGATCAATCTTTAGTGGGTCCGGATCCAGGATCATCAAACCCAGATCGGCTCGATGACCAGACACCACGGAAGTCTGCAACCGCTTGGGGGAGTGTTCTCCGGACGCATTGAGGATCTCCGCGACGTATTCCCGGCCTTCCGCTCGCTGAGAATCAGACAGCGACATCAGAGCGGCCTGATCGACCTTGTAGTATTGGTGCAGGCAGTGCCAGCCTTCGCCCATGCAAGTGGTCGGGGCCGGCATATTGGCGGGAGCGTGTGGTCGATTCACGGGTTACCTCATGGCGATGGTGGCGTTGCATCCTTGCGGACAACACCACAAAAAAAGGGAGTGGGCCGTGTCTGACCGACTATTGCGGTCGCCCACGACTCTGCGACATTCGACGATTCTACAGTGTATGACACCGACTTGTGGCCGCGGCGAACGTTTTTTCCGCCGGCGAGAGTCGCTTTCCCACGAGCCCCTCGACCACAACTTTCTGAAGACTGCCCTATCCGGCAGACGTCAGTTGCGTGTCACTGGACAATGCGGTCAATAATTCGGCAGCGACTGCGTCGCGCTCATCGTCCGATACACCGTCAAGATACGACGCAAATCGATCTGTGAACTCCTGAGGTTCCTCCCGCAGACGAAGCAGATCCGGCAGTGACAGTCGCAGCACTGGTGCCTGGTTGTCGGGCAGTCCACGTGACATACCGACAATTCCCGCAGACGAATAGACCATCGTCCACTGGCTGCCGCCTGGCCCCAGCACGTCGATGCCGACATTCGTAACGTCACCTGTATTCCCAATGGGGGACGCGGCAAAAACATCGTCTGCCCATTCCGAATTGGAAAGCGGTCCGGGACGGCCCTTGCCCCATCGGTCTTCGTTGCCAAAGTCGATGTACCGATGAATCACCGTCCTGTCAATTTCCGGACAGACAATGTCTCCCGCAAAACGCTTTGTGTTCGTCATGTCGAACGTGTTGTCTGTGCGTTCGTATGGCTCGTAGGTTCCCATATTCTCCATCAGGAGACGTTCCAACATCCATTGATCCTCGTCGCCTTCCCGCGTGGCTTCTTCATGCACGAAGTCATGACCGAGCAGTTGGGCTCCCGTCGCCCTGAAATAGTCTTCACACCATTCAATCATGTTTCCGGACGTCATTTTCTTATCCGGGGCCATGTGATAGGTGCCACCGCGAGCCTCCTGTGTCTCAAACAGGCGGACAGTGACAGCAGAGACCCATTCGACAGGAATGATGTTCCGACTTTCACTTCCGTCCATGCGCAGGCGAACCGGCACATGACGCCAGCCGTCCGGGCCAATCGGTTGCGGTGGAATCATCAACGCCATCAGACGCAGATACAGATAAATGCCGTGATAGGTGTTCGTGTATCCCGTGACAGAATCTCCCGAGATCACAGCGGGCCGATAGACTGTCACATGGTCTGCGAAGTCAATGGCGCGGACTTCTGATTCCGCAAGGAATTTACTTTCCTCGTAGTCGTTTCGGAACGTCTGACCAGCGTCGAGCGAGTCTTCCATCACTCGGTTCGTCTGCAGGCCTGCAACGTAGCACGTGGATACATAATGGATATCGTGAATCTTAAGATCACGACAAAGCTGGATCATATTGCGAGTGCCACCCAGATTCGTGCGCCACGGTTCACCGCTGCGATCCTCACCATAGAACTCAAGAATCGCCGCACTGTGAATAATGGTGTCGACGTTGTCATGAACCCATTGACGATCGTCGTCCGACAGGTCAAACCCGGGTTCGGCAATGTCGCCATTCAGAACCACAGGACGCGGCAGAGACCGGCCGAGTTCTTCTTCCCAATGTTGCAGAATCTGTTCCATGCGTTCGCGGGGACCGCACTTCTTTGACGACCGCACCACAACCGCAAGATTGTGACCATTCAATAGAAGGTCGCGAACAACGTAGCGCCCCACCAAGCCAGTAGCCCCAGTCAGCAATGTATACATCTTTTTCCCTGATGGATGTGACGAACTCGTTAGTCAACAATGAGTTAGGGTGAACACGCAACGGTCAACAACGCCCGGCCGCAGCAGATGCACGAACGGTAAACATGTTGTACTCACCCAGGGATGCGCCCCAGAGTGAGGGCCACGCGCGGAAGCTGTTGTGTTCACTTAGCACGATCTCCAGCATCCGGCCTCACCGACATATTTACCGCATTCCGACAGGAATGCCCTCAAAAACAGCCCAGAAAACTGTGCCCGCCGCCGCGTGGCTTGAATTGAGGGTTAGGCTCGGCGAAATCTGAACGATTCCACTTTCGAACGTAATCGTTACGGATTCCGCATTGTTCCCATTCGTGCGCTGAAGTCCAGCAAATCCGGAGTAAGCGACGATATCCCGGCAAAATCAGCCGCCGGGCAGAGTTTTCGTCAGACAACAGCCGTTTCCGCAGGATAAATCCGTTCGAGGCAACGGTTTGTCGTCAGTCCTGTTTATGAGACTGAGTGACACTTAGCGGCCTGCCTTCAACGGTTTTGTGGCGTCCATTCCCAGGGCAGCGACGGCAGCGACAAAGAAAGCACCGGCGCAGACGATGAAAACAAGGGTTTGACCACTGCCGTCGGCTGCTCCGTAGTTCAACAGTTTTGGGAACATGATTGCGCTCACGGCTGCACCGAAATTGCCCCACATGTTGGCCCAGCCAAAGATCGCACCGGTATTTCGACCGCCCACGTCCTGCATAAAGCCCCAGACGGAGGGATTACCTATGTCTGTCATCAAGGATACGATCGCTAAGCAGGTAACGACACCCCAGACGGAATCGATGAACGGACAACACAGATAGGAAATGCCGGCGATCGTGCAGGCGATGCTGATGGGCAGCACTCGACCGATGCGCAGTCCGAATCGTCTGACGCTGCGATCTGCGGCCCACCCGCCAATCAGTTGTCCCAGCATTCCGGTCGCCAGGATGATCGTCACCATCAGTGCCCCGCGTTTATCGTCCAGGTCTTTCGATTCTTTAAGGTATGTCGGCAGCCATGTAATCAGAAAGGCCCAGCCAATGTTGATGGAAAACTGGCTGAGCGAACTCAGGCACAAACTTCTGCTGGTGCAACAGGCACGGAGCATTATCAGGACATCCTTCACCACCGGTCGACGGTCGTCCGTGTGTGGTCCGATGTACTCCTGCTCGGCAGCGTCGCAGCTGGGATGTTCCGCCGGGCGATCTCGAACGGTCCACCAGTATCCAATGGCAATCAGAATGCCGATCACACCGTACAGCCAAAGGGTCTCGCGCCAGCCACCGATATACAGAATGAGCATCGTGGTCAGAATCGGTGCCAAAGTACCGCCCAAACGACCGCCGAACGAGATCAGTGAGTTGGCCAGTCCACGTTGCTCAAGCCGAGTCCACCGCCGCAGGACCGCGTTGCTGGTCGGGTAGGCCCCCGCCTGGGCGATGCCGCAACCGAGTCTTGTTAACAGCAGACCGGAGCCAGTGGTCATGAACCCTGTGAGTGCCGTCAGTACAGACCAGGCCAGTATGTAGCCAGTCAGCATTTTACGAGCACCAAACCGATCACTGACCCAGCCGGCCGGAACCTGAAACAGGGCGTACGTGAAGAAGAACGATCCCAGGATGCTGCCGATCTGCTCCTTTGACAACTTCACGTCGTTGTTGAACGAGTTAGACTTGACGATCTCGCTCAGGCAAACGCGATCCAGATACAGGCTGAAGGCCATGAACACACTAACTGCGATGATGCGATAGCGAATCGATGACATCACGACACCGCCCTTGGTTAACTCTGCGATCGAGCCATTCCCGGAGGGCGGCTCAATCGGAGACTTCGTCGTCTCGTTACCTGTCATCCAGTGTCCTCGTGTTCATTCATTGAAAGTGAGGTGCGGTCCTGTCGACTACAACTTTTCCGGAGTTCCCGTACCATGTCGGGTCCCAAGCATACTGATTGACTGTGATTTGCCCACCGAATCAGCAAGGATCTTCCTATGACCACACCCCTCCGTCAGGTGACTCCGTCGATTTTCGCCGCCACCGTCCTCATTGTGTGTGCCGTTGCTGATGAGCCGTCTGGCAGCGGTTGGGTGAAGCACACCATTTTTGAAGGCGAAGGGTGCATGACGGCGGTGGCCGCAGATTACACGGGCGATGGTGTTCTCGACGTCATCGCGGACACCGGCAGCGGTAAGACTCGACTGTTCGTCGGGCCAGACTGGAAAGAGGTGCGACTGGATGACAATCACGGCGGGCGCTACATCCACAGCGAAACATGGGACGTGGACGGCGACGGCGATGCCGACTACATCGGCGCTCGGTACAAGCCCGGATTGATCATGTGGTACGAACAGCCGGACGAACCGCTCACCCAAAAGTGGACGCGACGGTTGATCGACGATCAGGTTCACGGAATTCATGGCGTCATCAAAGGTGATGTGGATCGGGATGGACGTGTTGATCTGCTGGCGACAAGTGCTCAGGCACTGGAGCCGTTCCCCGATTCACTGGCATGGATCGCTCCACCGAAAAACGTTCGTTCAGGTGATCCCTGGGTGCGGACGATCTTTGCCGACCGCGATGCTCCCGGTCTGACACATTATCTGGGCGTGGGCGACATCAACGGCGACGGCCGCCCCGACGCCGCAACGGGTGCCAAAGGCGGGCCGACGGACAAATCCGGCAAGGGCGCATGGTTCGCATGGTGGGAGGCCCCTCCGAATCCTCGCGAAGCATGGAGGAAACATTCACTACCAGGACACCACCCTGGCGCCACCAATATTCACCCCGCCGACATTAACGGCGATGGGAAAGTTGATCTGCTGGCATCACGAGGTCACGGCCACGGAGTGATCTGGTTTGAAGCTCCGTCGTGGAAGATTCACACGATTGATGCGGAAATCAAAGAACCGCACTGTCTGGCCGTGCAGGATATCGACGGAGATGGCGACATTGACGCGGCGACCTGTGCGTACGGCAGCAAGTTGTGCGTGTGGTATGAAAACGCAGGAAACGGTAAGTTTGCTCGACACATTGTCGGAGCGAATCAGGAGGCCTACGATATTCGGGTTGTCGACATCGACCAGGATGGCAATCTGGATTTTCTCGTCGCCGGACGCGGCAGCAACAACGTTGTCTGGTATCAGAATCCAGGCAGGTAATGGACCTCAACACACCCAACGACACAATCCTCGAAAACCACGGATGAAACGTCCGCATCCGCCCGCCGAGATCATTTCTATTGGAAGTTCGCGTTATGAGAATATCCTCGCTGTGCCTGATTGCCCTGTCCTTTGTGGTTGCTGACTCCGTTCAAGCCGACAACTGGCCGTCGTGGCGGGGACCAACCAGTAACGGCATCTGCCTGGAGAAAAATCTCCCCACCGAATGGGGGCCGGATAAGAACGTCGCGTGGCGAGTCGCATTGCCGGGACCAGCCGGAGCCACTCCGGTCATCTGGGACGAACAGATTTTCCTGACGACCATCGATGGCGACAGCCTGCAGCTGATGTGCTTCGGCACTGATGGCAAAGAACAGTGGCGGCAGGAAGTCGGGCGCGGCAATAAAGATGTTCGCGTCGATGAAGGGAATTCAGCGTCCCCGTCGCCCGTGACCGATGGAAAGCACGTCTGGAGTCTAATGGGCACCGGTCAGCTGGCGTGTTTCGACCTGTCCGGGAAACCTGTGTGGCATGTTGACCTGCAAAAACGTTATGGCAACTTCGACATTGCCTTTGGCATGTCGTCGACGCCGGTTCTGCACGACGGTCGGCTGTTCCTACAGCTGATTCACGGCGACGGAAAGTCGGACACACATGAAGCGCTGACGGCCGGACTTGATGCCGCGACGGGCAAGGAACTCTGGAAATCCGATCGAGTGACGCAGGCGAGTAACGAAAACGAGCATTCGTACGCATCGCCGATGTTATACAACTTTGGCGGCGTCAGTTTTCTGATCACTCATGGTGCGGACTACACAGTTGCACATTCACTGGAGGACGGCAGTGAGCTGTGGCGACTGGGGGGACTGAATCCCCATGACGATCCGTCACGACGATATCATCCGACGTTACGTTTCGTGGCGTCGCCCGCCGCAGCGGAAGGAATTATTGTCTGTCCAACGGCAAAGAACGGCCCGGTGTTCGCTATCCGACCGGATCAGAGCGGAGACCTGACCAACAGCGAAGTGGCCCTGCTGTGGAGTCGTGACAAAAACACGCCGGACGTACCGTCGCCGCTGATTCACGAAGATCTTGTCTACCTCTGTCGCGAGAACGGCATGTTGCTGTGTCTCGACAGGAAGACCGGCGAAGAAGTTTACCATGTGCGAACCAACAACGGTCGGCACCGAGCTTCTCCGGTACTTGCGGACGGCCACATCTATCTCACCGCACGAGACAAAGGCACGATTACTGTCGTGAAGACGGGCCGCGAATTCAAAATGGTCGCCCAGAATGAAACGAACGAAGTGATGTCCTCGTCGCCTGCTGTGTCCAATGGCACGATTTACCTGCGAACGTTTGACGCATTGTGGGCGATTCGGAAGAAATAGTGCGGCTCAGTGGCGAGCCGAGTACGTTAGTGCCCGGATGATGACTGCCCTCGGTTACGGGGACGTTCATGCGAATCGAACGGGGATTCGCGTTCGGTGTCCCGGCGGCTGTTGTGTGGAACCTGTGTTCGAACCAGGGGACTGACGTCCTCCGCTCGCCGGAACACGGGCGAGCCGACTGAAACGGGTGTTTGAATGTGCCAGGGCGAAGCTGAGTTTCGACGGTTGTTTACAGGCTGGAGCGCGGGAACAAGCCACAAACAGACAGGTTCTACGCCAATATCGGTGAGATGATCTCACCGTGGACGTCGGTCAGGCGGAAACGTCTGCCCTGGTAGCGGAACGTCAGCTGTTTGTGATCGATTCCCAGCAGGTGCAGCAGCGTGGCATGAAAATCGTGAATGGACACCGGATCGGTCGCGATATTGTAACACCATTCATCCGTCTGACCGTATGTTGTGCCAGCCTTGATGCCTCCACCAGCCATCCACGTTGTGAAACATCTGGGATGGTGGTCCCGGCCGAAATTTTTCGACAGATGGCCCTGGCAATAATTCGTGCGACCAAACTCACCGCCCCAGATGACCAGCGTGTCGTCCAACAGTCCTCGCTGTTTCAGATCCAGCACCAGCGCCGCCGACGCACGATCGGTTTCGCGGCACTGCTTTGCGATGCCGCCAGGCAGTCCACCGTGCTGATCCCAGCCGGGATGATAGAGCTGAACAAACCGGACACCTCGTTCGCAAAGCCGCCGCGCCAGCAGGCAGTTTGCGGTAAATGTCCCGGGCGTCCGAGCGTCCTCGCCGTAGAGTTTGAAAGCGTGTTCCGACTCTGATGACAGATCTGTCACATCGGGTACCGACGCCTGCATGCGGAATGCCAGTTCGTGCTGAGCAATCTGCGTTTCCACAATCGGGTCTGGTGTTTCGGCTATTTTTGACAAATGAAGTTTCTGCAGCGCGTCCAGCATGCGGCGTTTACTGGCACGATCAAGACCGTCCGGATTGTTGACGTACAGTACGGGCTCACTGCCGGCACGGAATCGCACTCCCTGATGACGGGATGGCAGAAATCCACTGCCCCACAGGCGAGACACAAGAGGCTGGCCGCCTTTGCCCTGTGTAACCATCACGACAAAGGCCGGCAGGTTGCTGTTTTCTGATCCCAGACCGTAGTCCAGCCACGCCCCCATACTGGGACGACCAGGAAACTGACTGCCCGACTGCATAAACGTAACAGCCGGTCCGTGATTAATGGCAGGCGTGTGCAACGACTTGATAAAGCACAAGTCGTCGGCAATGCCAGCCGTCTGCGGCAGCAACTCGCTGAACCATGCGCCGCTGTCTCCGTGCTGCTGAAACTGAAATGGTGACCCCACCAGCGGCAGCGTCGCCTGATTTCCGCTCATCGCGGTCAACCGTTGTCCCTGTCGAACCTCAGCCGGGAGTTCCTGACCGTGCAATTCGTTCAGTAATGGCTTGTGGTCAAACAGGTCCATCTGCGACGGACCACCGCTCTGGAACAGATAGATGACCCGCTTTGCCCGCGGAGCTACCGTGTGACCAGAGGACCTTCCCTCTTCCGCAGCCGACGCGGCAGACGAGTTGAGAAGGTCTGTCAGCGCAATGCTGCCAAACCCCAATCCAAAATTCTGCAGAATCGACCGCCGCGACATCGCAGCAGCATCATCGAAACCCGTACACTGAGAATACCCCGTTGGAATTGACATGTTGATGATTGTCCTGTTGTCCGGGGTAGCGATCCCGCTTCCGGCCAATTGCTGTCGTAAACGGTGTATAATTCCCGGATCACATCATATCGTCCACTACGACCAGACCCAACACGATGGAATTCATTCAGAAATGATTCAGCCCCACCACTGCCCCGTGTGCAGGAAAGCAGTTTCGGCAGGTGCGCAGTCGGGCCTGTCAAGTTTTCCGTTCTGCAGCGATCGTTGCAAAAAGGTAGATATGTTGCGATGGTGCGATGGCCGTTACGCCATCGTTGAGGAAATAGATCCCCAGATCGCACAATTCCTGAGCGACAATCCCGACATGACAGATCCGGATGAGGGTTCCGCAGCCGACGCCACGGCAACGTGACCGCCATGCAATTTGCCGTTACAGCCTGCACGTCGCTCGGCCGAGCTCATTGATGACGATCAAATGCCTTGGGCGTCGGCGACCTGGTAGTGCTTCGTCAAGTCTTAATTTGGGGGGTAGCCGAAGTCGCCAGACTTTGGACGACACAGGGAAAATCTTCCAAACTCTGGCGACTTCGGCTACGGGACAACGCCTGTTCTTAGACTTGACCGCGCACTACTCGACTTCGTCGATCTGAATTGACAGATCCCGTAATTGATTTGTGTCGACGGCCGCCGGAGCTCCGGTCAGCAGATCTGAGGCGCGCTGTGTCTTCGGAAACGCCACGACGTCCCGGATGTTGTCATCACCGGCCAGCAGCATGACCCACCGATCCAGTCCTAATGCCACTCCGGCGTGAGGCGGTGCTCCATGGCGGAGCGATTCCAACAGGAATCCAAAGCGTGCCTCCGCTTCTTCTTCTTTGATATTCAACAAATCGAAGACCCTTTGCTGGATCGCCGAATCGTGAATACGGACGCTGCCACTGGCTGCTTCGTAGCCGTTGATCACAAGGTCATACGAATCAGCTCGCACCTTTGCCGGGTCGCTGTCCAGCAGTTCTGCGTCTTCCTTGTGTGGCTGGCAGAACGGATGATGTTCTGCATCGTATCGCTTCTCATCTTCGTTCCAGGTCAACAACGGGAAGTCCACCACCCACAGCGCGCTGAAGGTATTGGGATCGTACAATTCCAGATCTTTGCCCAGTCGGTTCCGCAGTGCGGCCAGGGCATTTGATGTCACCCTTGCTTCATCGGCGACAAACAGCAACAGGTCGCCGTCTTCTCCGTTCATGCGTTCAATAATCTGCTGCTGCTGTTCTTCATTAAAGAACTTGGCAATGGTGGATTCCAGTTTGCCACCGGCAACCTTCATGTAGGCCAGCCCTTTGGCTCCGTATTCGCCGACAAAATTCTTCAGGTCTTTGTCCAGCAGGCGGCGACTGTATTTTCCGGCCGCCCCTTTGGCGTTGATGCCACGCACGCGACCACCACTGGCGACGACAGATTTGAAGACGCCAAAATCACTGGCAGCTCCGATATCACCGATGTCAATCAGCTCCAGTCCGAACCGCAGGTCAGGTTTGTCGGAGCCGTAGCGTTCCATGACCTCGGCATGAGTGTAGCGTGGCAGAGGTGTTGGCAGGTCAATGTCGCGGACCTGCTTCACTGAGTAGGACAGCAAACCATCAATGGTCTCCAAAATGTCGTCGCGGTCCACAAACGACATTTCGACATCGATCTGCGTGAACTCCGGCTGCCGGTCCGCCCGCAGATCTTCGTCACGAAAACATCTGGCAATCTGGTAGTAGCGATCGAAGCCCGACACCATGAGAATCTGTTTGTAGATCTGCGGTGACTGTGGCAATGCGTAAAATGCACCGTGATGCACTCGACTGGGAACCAGGTAGTCTCGCGCACCTTCCGGTGTGCTGCGGCCCAGTATGGGAGTTTCAATTTCCAGGAACTCACGTCCGTCAAAGTATTGCCGAACCGCCTGGGTCAGCTTGTGGCGAAGAATGATATTTTGCTGCAGGGCCGGTCGTCGCAGATCGACAAACCGGTACTTCAGCCGCAGCTCCTCGTTGGGCAGTTCCGAACCGTCGATTTCAAACGGAGGTGTCTTGCTGGTACTGAACACCGTCAACGTATCAACGCGTACTTCAATGTCGCCGGTGGTCAACCTGGGATTCACGAGGTCGTCGCCGCGATAGCGGACGACGCCCACCACCTGGACAACGTCTTCCCGACGTAGTTTGCGAGCGATGGAGTCGATTTCGCTGTTGTCCTCTGTGTTGAAGACAATCTGCGTTTTCCCATAACGGTCCCTCAGGTCCACAAAAACGAGGTTTTCTCCGTGATCCCGATAACTGTTGACCCAGCCGGAGAGAGTGACGGTTTCGGCTTCGTGAGAGCGACGTAATTCACCGCAGGTGTGTGATCTGAGCACAGTGAGTGTCCAACGAAAAAGTCATTAAATATGAGGCGGGTTAGAGAGCTCGCCATTTTTCTACGAAACGCGCCGGCGACAATTCGCCAGCTAATTCAGGTGGCAGCGAATCTCCGACTCTTAATTAGTGCCTGTGCGGAGGAAGCCTGCCGGCGGTGGCGCTTCCAATCGGAACGACAGGGGCTGCTGGCGCCTGATTAAATAAGGCAACGTGCACGTGTCTGACGGAATCAAAACGGGTCAGAGCGATTCACTAATCATCATCATCGTCGATAATCGGCAGCTCGGAATTTCGTTCCCGTTCCATCGTGAGCTTTGTTCCGCCCTCGCTGTACTCGAAGGAATTCAGGTACGCTCTCATTAACATCAAGCCGCGCCCGCAGGCCCGATCGATGAAATCAATATCTGTGGGGTCAGGCACGTCCTTTGGGTCGAAGCCCTCGCCTTCATCTGCGACTTCGACCCGCAATCGCTCGTCGCTGACGTCTGCAGAGATCGACACCTTCTTGTTCGGATCACCACCGTTGCCGTGCTTGATAGCATTGGTGATCCCCTCCTCCAGCGAGAGACGCATCGCGAAGATGTCTCTCATGCTGTAGTCGTGCTTTTCCATCAACGCGACAATCTGCTCCTGAACAGCCAACGCCTCCGTAGTATCGCTTGGAATTTGCACGTTGAGCTGAGACGCTGCTGGCATGTAAAAGCTCGACTGAGACGGGAACACGGACAGAAAAGGAGAGAGCCGAAGAGAGATCGCCTCGGTGCAACAGACCCATGCACCGACGATCAAATCACTAAATCATCGGACGTCAGAACTTCGACAAAGCGTCATCCAAATCGCCGCACAGAGTCAACACTTTGTGTAGCTGCGTAATCTTGAAAACATCCATGATGTCTTTCTGGATATTACACAGGGCACACTTTCCACCAGCCGCAGTGACTTTCTTGTGCATGGTAATCAGCTTCCCAAGGGCCGCACTCGAAAGGTACTCCACCAGGGAAAAATCCAGCACAATCTGTTTCCGACCATCCTCTTCGACCAGCCCGAACAATTCCTGTCCGATCTTGTCGATGTTGGCTTCATCGAGAATCTTCTTATCGAGAAATCGGGCCACCGTAACGGATCCCACTTCTTCGATGTCAAGTCGTTGTTCTGACATTCAACAGCCTCAATCCTGAATTGCTGCACGGACAGCTGCCAATGACCCTCAGGTCTGCAGCGAAAATCGTCGCTATAAAGTTTATATTCATCAGTATACCGAGAAATGGGCTGTTGAGTCATTTGGCGACCACAACAACCCATTTCCAGCCAGATCATTACTCCATCCCACTCAACTGTCAACCCAACTGACGGTGTACAAACACCCTTCGCCAATAGTCTTGGGCGGAATTCCAATTAGCTGGACCATTGCGATTCGGCTCAGAAGACGATTCGAATTCGTCAGGCGACAGCATCTCAGCACGGGGTGGTCAGGTGCATAACGTGTGAGATGACCAGTTGCATGCCCCGGGTACACGCACTGACCGCCCCGATGCGACGCAAAAACGGAGATCGCCGCGCCTGCAACGGTGAAAAAGCTGAGAAACCGGGAAAGATACCCGAAAACGCTGTTTGACGGGATGACCTGTCGCCGATATCCTGCTCCGCCTCAAGTCCAGTCGTGACAGGAAGTTTTGTCACGCCGGGAGTAACCACCCCCGATTCAATGGTGGTGTGATGCTTGTTGGAGAACGAAACTCGACCTTCAACAATCACACAATTGTTCTGTTCGAATGCTGCGGTTTGCGGTGTTCGAGGCGTTGGTTGGCCCGCATTACGGTGCCCCTCCGCAAAACACAGGAGATCGGCTATGGCTGAGATTGTCGTGAAAGAAATTCTGGAAGCTGGCGTTCACTACGGGCACCGTTCCAGTCGCTGGAATCCCAAAATGCGACCGTATATTTACGGTCGTCGCAATCAGATCCACATCATCGATATCAAAGAAACGATTCGTGGTCTGATTCGAGCGAAGAAATATCTGATGCGAGTCGCCGCGCAGGGAAGCTTGATCCTGTTTGTCGGGACCAAGCGTCAGGCGGCAGCGGCACTGGAAGAACTGGCCACTGACTGCAACATGCCGTTCTGTACCGAACGCTGGTTGGGTGGCACGCTGACCAACTTCCGAACGGTCCGCAGTCGCCTGAAACGCCTGGAAGAACTTGAGGCGCTCCGGGAATCGGGCGAACTGGCGACGTACAGCAAGAAGATGCAGTCCACGCTGCTGCGTGAGTATCGCAAAATTTACCGCAACCTGAACGGGATTCGAGACATGAATCGCCTGCCGGAGTGCCTGGTTGTGGTTGACCCCAATAAAGAAAAGAACGCTGTCCACGAAGCTCATCTGCTGGGCATCAAGGTTGTCGCTCTGATCGATACGGATTCGGATCCGGACATCGTCGACCTGCCGATTCCCGGCAACGACGACAGTCTGCGTTCTATTCGTCTGATTGCTCAACACCTTTGTGACGCCGTAAAACAGGGCAAGTCTCTGCGACCGAATGAACCGAAAAAGGTGGATCAGTCCGCAGAGCCGAAGCCGGTTCCCTCCATTGGCTAGGGAACGTTCGGAAGACAACGAGCTCAGCCCGGCGCTTTGACGGCGCCGGGCTTACCGTTTCAGCTGTCGGTGTCGTCGCTGTTTCTTAATACTACCCCATTACAACACGGACGTTTTCCACTCACCCACCGTTGAGTTCGTCCCGGGGAAACTCAACTGCCAACCGCCTGTTTGACGGTGGCTAAAACTTCAGGAGACTCAGAAAATGGCAGACATCACAGCTGCTGCTGTCAAAGCTTTGCGAGACCGAACCGACCTTCCGATGATGGAGTGCAAGAAAGCCCTTGTCGCGGCTGAAGGTGACGCAGAAAAAGCGGTCGAAATCCTCAAAGAACAGTTTCAGAAGATCGCCGACAAGCGAGCAGACAATTCGACCGAAGAAGGCCGCATCTTCTTCGCGGCCAAAGACGACGGATCGGAAGCCGCCATGGTTGAGATTCAGTGCGAATCACCACCGGTGGCCACCGGAGAATCTCTGGAAGCTCTGGGCACAGCCATGGTCAACCAGTTGCTGAACGGCCCCGGAGCGGAATCACCGGACGAACTGATGGGGCAGACGCCCGACGGTTCCGAAGTTACCCTGCAAACGTCGTACGAAGAATTCGTGAACAAAATTCGCGAGAAGACAGTCGTCAATCGAGTACAGAGGGTCGCTGGGCCAGTCGGTGGTTACATCCACCATGACTATAAAACGGGCGTTATGTTTCAGGCCAAGGGCGAAGCAAAGAATCCTGAGATTCTGCGTGACGTCGCCATGCATGTAGCAGCCCTGCAACCGACCGTCTGCACTCCGGACGGCCTGGACGTTGCTGCTGTTCAGGAAGAACGGAATCGTCTGTCGGAAGAGGCCAAAGCCACGGGTAAGCCCGAAAACATTATTGACAAAATTGTTGATGGCCGAATGAAGAATTACTACGTCGAACAGGGTGTACTGCTGGCTCAGGCTTTTGCCAAAGACGACACCAAGTCTGTCGAAAAAGCTTTGTCCGAAGCAGGCCTCGAGGCCGTTGCCTTCTGCCGCTGGCAGGTTGGTGGCGCGTAGTTCAATCCCATTTTGAGGCGTGATGATGTCCGAAAGCAAAATTGTACCGGCCTACAAGCGAGTTTTGTTGAAGCTCAGCGGCGAAAGTTTCTGCCGCGAAGGTGAGTCCGGCATCGCGATGGCTGAGCTGTCAAGTATCACGCAGCAGCTCAAGGAAGTGGTTGATGCCGGAGTCCAACTGGCCATCGTCTGTGGTGGTGGCAACATTCTGCGCGGCAAGCAGTTTTCGGAAGCCAGTGACATCATCATCCCGTCGACCGCCCATTACATGGGTATGCTGGGTACTGTCATCAACGCCCTGGCACTGCAGGACGCGTTGGAAAGCGTTGGAGTAGCGACTCGAATTCAGAGTGCGATCCGGATGGAAGGTGTGGCCGAGCCATTCATTCGACGTCGTTGCATCCGGCACCTGGAGAAAGGTCGAGTCGTCATTCTGGCGGCTGGTACCGGCAGCCCGTTCGTCACAACGGATACAGCCGCCGCTCTGCGGGCTCGCGAAATCGATGCCGAAATCGTCCTGAAGGGGACAAAAGTGGACGGAGTGTATTCCGATGACCCCATGAAAAACCCACACGCCATTCGGTACACAGAAATCTCTTACCGCGAAGTGCTCGATCAAAACCTGCAGGTGATGGATGCGCAGGCCTTTCACCACTGCATGGAACAGAAGCTGCCGATCATTGTCTTCAACTACAAACGAGTGGGCAACATTGGACGTGCCATTGCCGGTGAAGCGATCGGCACACGGGTTTCCGCCGAGGGCAAACCGTCCTGATCTGTAGATCGCGTTAAACGCAGCCCGAGCGATCTTCGCTCCCCCGCCACGTTCCGCAAAACGCTGTGCCGTCCCCGTCACGATAATCTTCGCAGCGACGCTGTGGGCGACGTATTTCGGCATCAAAGCACCATACCGTCCGGCACAATTGCTGCGCCGTCGTGAGCATTTGACGCCTGGGACTTGTGTCTCGGCGGCTCTTCATGGGACGCCGCCATGCGTGCTCAGGCGTTGCCGGAACGCGATGCCGCCGACGCGCCGCAATCAGGTGCCGATTTTGCCACCTCCGACGCATGCGGGCTGTTGATTTAATTTCGAATAAAGACAGGAGGTTGGCCTGTTGG
>JAPYTO010000023.1 GCA_029941865.1 Fuerstiella sp.
TGACAGCGGCAGTCAATAATCACTTCGCCACAGTCGCGGCATTCTGTTTTGGTTTGATGCATGTGTTTCCTATCCGTCAACGATATTTCCGATTGCTTTGAGACAACTGAGCAGGATCAGGTTGCCGGTGATGAAAATGGTGAAGGGTGTCACGGTTGTCTCATTCCCGTTTGATTGCCGTTTAATCCGTGTTTGATTGCCGTTTGATCCGTGTTTGGCTGCCGTCTCACTCCCGTTTGATCGCTGTTTGATTCCTGTCTCATCGCTGTCTCATTTCACCACTCCGCTCGATGGCCCATGCCACCGTGATACTGTCGATCAGCCTGGTCTGCTGTTGTGTCTCGTCCGCCAGATCGTGTGTTGACTGTTCTGACTCGGCAGCGTTGATATTCGCCCCAGAAGTTCGCGTCTGTTTTGGCCATGGGCATGGTTTCAGTCATCTGATCCGAGACAGTGCTGTGCCAATCGTCGGATTCGGTAGTGCCCGTTCTCGCGTCGAACACACGCGGCCGGAATGAATCCTTCTTCGATCCATACCCTGACGGTCTTGCCTGTACGGCCAACGATCACTCCAAACTGACCGGTTGTCAGCCAGTCATTCATGCCGGGTTTGGTTTGCTTCTTTGGTCGTGTCATGTTTGGTCTCCACATATCGAACAGGAGAAACATACACGCCGATTTCAGCGGTTTCGGGCAGAATGATGATTCGTGACGATCCGTGATGATTCGCGACGAATAATGATGATTGGGATCTTGACACTGTTTTGGAACCGGCGGTTGTTTGGCGCATTCCGGAAACGAAAACAGCCCGCCGAAGCGAGCTGCTGTTGTGGTTTGTTTGTCCCCTCTAACTGTCCCCCGTAATGTTTAGAAGGTGCGACTTTATGCGGGCCGAAAAGCGAAAATGTCAGGGTTTTGCGGGGCTAATTGACCCTCGAAATGAAGTATCGAATCATCGTCATTTCTTCTTACTGAAACATGAACGGGCCGGGAACACTTATGGCGAATATAGTCGAAGAACGCACGTCGGGCCAACGATGGCTTCCGGGCTGTCGCTCGCATAGGCCGTCGAGGTCAGTAGATCCTGGCCGTTCTGGATCAGCCGCCGCGGCGTAGTCAGCTGATTCGAGACGGTCGACGGCGTTTTTCGGCTTGAGCACGGTGCATGTCTATTGGCCAGACCGCTTTACGTGCAGGAGGAAATTGCGGCAAAAGTGTCGCCCAAAAGCAGATTTGTATTCACATCGCGCGTCCGGAAACCGTAGATGCTGGTGGTGGAATGCGTCCGTTAAACCGTGTTTTGGAGTGTTTGGATTCGTGGTGATTTGTTGCAGGATCGCATACGTTGGCTCGAAAGTGGCAGTCGCAATTGCCATTGTCGTTACGCTCGTATTTGGTCAGGCCCTTCACCAGCACTACCATGTTCAGAATGCCGTCGCGGTGGCCAAAGGGACCATCACGTCGAGCGGCTGCTTGTGCCAATCGTGCCCGTTCCACAGCCGAGACGCGTCGAACCATGACGCGTCTGACCATGACGCTCCGCACGACGAACACAACTGCGGCGTCTGTCAGGTTCTGCTGCAGTCCGCAGATCCTCCACCGGCCATCATCTTCGGTGACTGCTTCGCACCAAAACCGGAAGTGCTGACCATCTCCAGCGATGACTGCGAGTGGATCAGTCTGCCACCACAAAGTGCTCGCGGCCCGCCCGCCTGAGACCCTCTGTCCGCAGCTTACGATTCTGCACTGCGCCGGCCGGTGCTCAGTGTGCGTTGGCACATATTCACCTTGTGAATCCCTGTTCTCTGCCGAGGCTGTGCTGCGCCGAGCAGTCGGTCGGAGAGCATCCCACAATCGCGTCAGTGGCAACTGAAGTAAACGTCCGGTTGCGAGCGTCATGCACGGAGAACACCGGCTGTGTGCTGCCTCTGTTCTGCACTTTTTATATTCCATATTTCTTCGGAACGATATCATGCGCACGAATAAATCCTGCCCCCGGAGGGGGTTTACGTTGATCGAATTACTTGTCGTGATTGCGATCATCGCCGTGCTGATCGCTTTGCTGCTGCCCGCCGTTCAGCAGGCTCGTGAAGCGGCTCGACGCACTCAGTGTAAAAACAACATGAAGCAACTGGGGTTGGCGTTGCACAACTACCACGACGTTCATCGCACTTTCCCTTCTGGATGGATTGCCGCTGGCAACGGGCCGCACAGCGCCCACGCCGGCCTGAATGGCGCCGGTTGGGGGACAATGATTCTGCCGTATCTGGATCAGACCCCGCTTTACCGGAAATTCAATGCCAACGTTGCCATTCACGACCCGGTCAACATTCCATTCATCGACAACATCCTGACTGCGTGGCAGTGCCCGTCGGATCCAAAGCCGGACAAATGGGAGATCGAACACGAAAGCAGCCCGGGCACGGTGCTGGCAGAACTTCCGACGGCCAACTACATCGGCTCCTTCGGAACCGACGACCTGCACGGATGTGAACATGCGGCCGGCACTCCCCCCGTGCTGCCTTCGGGACAGTGCAAAAGTGACGGCGTTTTTTATCACAACAGCAGAGTGAAAATTCGTGACATCACCGATGGTTTGACCAACACTTTTATGGTGGGTGAACGGCGGACTGATGCGACGTTGGGCTGGTTTTCCACGTGGTCCGGCATGGTTGCCGAAGGTGAAGAGGCGTTTCAGAGAATTCTCGGCGCTGCGGACCACGTACCGAATGATCGCGTCGCGCACTTTGATGACTTCAGCAGTCGGCACGTTGGCGGAGCCCAGTTTACGCTGGGCGACGGTTCAGTTCGCTTCATCAGTGAAAACATCGACCATGGTCTGTATCAGTCGTTGGCGACGATTCAGGGTGGTGAAACGGTGGGCGAATTTTGAGGTGACCGATGGATCGTTGGTGAAATGGGCCCGTTCGCTCCCCGGCGAAGCCACGCCTTTCATCCGGAAAAGCCTCCCAGACATTGCCCCTGGGGGGCTTTTCACTGAGAAATGATGGTAGACGGAAGGTTTTTTGTGCGGTAGCATTTAGGCGTTCAGCGATGACCAAAATCGACTGGATCCCCGCCATTTTCCTCACCTCACTTCGTAACCGTCTTTCCCGACTGTTGCGTCCACTTTTGGCCTCAATCGGAAACGACATGACGGCCCCTGCAGACAAAATCAACCACCATCCCTGCTTTCTGCGTGTCGGGCTTTGTTCGATCGTCGTTGTGTCCATGTCTGCTGCGCAGGGACTTTCTGCCGACACCGACAACGCAATCAGTTTTGTCAATGACATCGTGCCTGTGCTGACCAAAGCAGGCTGCAACTCGGGCGCATGTCACGCCAAAGCCGGCGGCGGGCAGAACGGATTTCAGCTTTCTTTGCTGGGGTTCGAACCGCAGGAGGATTACGAAAGTCTGGTGAAGGAAGGCCGCGGTCGGCGACTGTTCCGCGCGGTTCCTGAACTAAGCCTGTTGCTGATGAAAGCGTCCGGGCAGACGTCGCATGGAGGAGGCATTCGACTGGCACGGGATTCGAAGCATTTCTCGCTGATTCGCGAATGGATCGAACAGGGTACGCCCTACGCCGACAGCTCTGATCCGGAACTGGCATCCATAGAGGTCCGACCGGAACGAGGGGTCGTCGCCATGAACGGAGACCAGCAACTGCAGGCGGTGGCGAAATACTCCGATGGAAGCGTTCGCGACATCACTCAGCTTGCTCTCTTCGAATCCAACGATGAGGCGATGGCTGATGTGT
Organism: Fuerstiella sp.; assembly: GCA_029941865.1. Classification (GTDB taxonomy): domain Bacteria; phylum Planctomycetota; class Planctomycetia; order Planctomycetales; family Planctomycetaceae; genus Fuerstiella. Next base: position 3,758 of record JAPYTO010000023.1, read on the forward strand.
CGGCGACTGGATTGGTACACGTTCATGATATTCCGGGTAAGGTGGCCGTGATGCTTCGCTATCAGGATCAGGCGACTGTGTTTACGGCCGCTGTACCGCTGGGAGCTGCTGTCGAGAACGTGCCGGATGCAAAGAACTTTGTCGACGAACACGTCTTCGCAAACCTGAAGCAAATTGGCATTCCACCTTCGTCCGTCTGCGACGACGCCACTTTTATTCGCCGAGTGTCACTGGACATCGCAGGACGACTGCCCACTGAAGAACAGGTGACTGCCTTCTTTGCCAGTACCGACGATGACAAACGTGATCAACTGATTGACGCTCTGCTGCAAAGTCCGAATTACGCTGACTACTTCGCCAACAAGTGGACCTCGCTGTTAAAGAACCGACGTGACGACGCCAGCGACATCACTTCCAACTTTGCTTTTCATGCATGGATTCGGGACAGCCTGCTGGCTAACGTTCCCTACGACCAGATTGTGCGCGAGCTGCTGGCCGCCACGGGGACCGTCATCGGCAATCCGCCGGTGGCGTGGTACAAGCGAGTTAAGGAACCAAAACAGCAGCTGGAAGATGTGGCACAGTTGTTTCTGGGCGTGCGGATGCAGTGTGCTCAGTGCCACCATCATCCGTTCGAACGCTGGAGCCAGGACGACTACTACAGCCTGTCAGCGTTCTTCAGCCAGGTGGGACGCAAACCGACAGATACTCGCGGCGAGGATCTGATCTTTCATAAACGCGGCACCGCCACGGCAAAGAACGTCAAAACGAACCAGTCGCTGAAACCTGCGGCCTTCGGCGACGACGTCGGCGAAATTGGTCCGGATGAAGATCCTCGGCTGCGGCTGGCGGATTGGATGAGTGCCAAAGACAACCCGTTTTTTGCCAAAGCGCTGGTGAACCGATACTGGAAGCACTTCTTTAATCGTGGTCTGATAGAACCGGAAGACGACATTCGAGATACGAATCCTCCTACGAACCCTGAATTGCTGGCCGCCCTGGAACAGCACTTCATCAGCAGCGGATTCGATCTGAAGCAGCTGGTCCGCACGATCACTCGTTCGAACGCCTATCAGCTGAGTGCGATGCCGAACGAACACAACCTCGTCGATCGCCAGAATTATTCGCGCTACTACCCAAAACGGCTGCAGGCGGAGGTGTTGCTGGATGCGATCGACTACCTGACGGGCGCCACAACGAAGTTTGCCAACCTGCCGCCGGGAACAAGTGCGGTCGCGTTGCCGGACAACAGCTACAACAAGGCGTCGCTGTTTCTGCAGGTCTTTGGGCGACCGAACAGTCAGAGTGTCTGCGAATGTGAGCGTGTTCAATCGTCCAGTCTCGCGCAGAGCCTGCACCTGATTAATTCATCGGAGATCAAATCCAAGCTGGCGACTGGAAACGGCCGTGCGGCACGGCTGGCAAAGAGTGACGCGTCCGCGGAAGAGAAGATTGAACAACTGTATCTGGCCGCCTTTTTCCGAAAACCGCGGCGCAGTGAATCGCAAACCGCGCTGGCTTATCTGAACGAACCGCGAACTGATGCCGACGGTAAGCCGGTCGATGAGAAGAAAGCGGCTCGTGAAAACTTCCAGGACCTGATCTGGGCATTGATGAATTCGAAGGAATTCCTGTTTAGCCACTGACAGCAACATGAATAACAACGAAGCGAACATGAACTACGAAATGTCACTCTCCCTCTGGGAGAGTCGGGCTATCAGGCCCGTAGAGGGCCCCTCCCCGGCCGACCCTCCCGCCAGCGGGAGGGTTATGAGAAATCGCCACTTCAACGGCCGGAGCCTGGGAACAAGAACTGTTGTCGCTGTGATCTGCGCCGCCGCGATCCTGACGTCTTCAACAGCCTTTGCACAATCTGTCTGCCTGCCGGCTCCGCGTTTGATGACGACATTGCCGATGGGCGGGCAGGTCGGAACCAGCGTCGAAATCACCATCACGGGGCAGAACTTCGAAGACGCTGACGAACTGAGTTTCTCGCATCCCGGCATCACCGCCACACAAAAACTGGACGACAGTGGCCAGCCCGTCGCGAACAAATATGTCGTCTTGATTGCAGCCGATTGTCCAACCGGCATTCACGAGGCCCGAATCATGACGCGACTGGGCGTTTCGTCATCTCGAGTCTTCAACGTCGGTTCACTGCCGGAAACAACTCGGGTCAAGCCAAACACGTCGCTGGAGACCGCGATGGCCCTGACAGTGAACTCCGTCTGCAATGCTTCCATGACCAAACAGGCCGTCGATCACTATGTTTTCGAAGCGCAGAAAGGGCAGCGAATCGTCGTGGACTGTGCTGCGAAGCGAATCGATTCCAAACTCAATCCCGTGCTGATTGTGGCCGACGAAAAGGGAAATGACCTGCAGGTCGAACGGCGCGGCGGCGCGATCGATTTTACCGCACCAGAAGCTGGCACGTATGTCATCAAAGTCCACGACCTGACCTTCAATGGCAGTCAGGAATATTTTTATCGCCTTGTCCTGCAGGAAGCGGCGGGGGACGAAACAATTCCGCGACTGCCGTCAACACAAACCGTCAGCTCGTTCTCATGGCCACCCGTTGGCCTGATCGATGACGCTCTTATTGCCGAGACAGAACCCAACAGCAAACACGCCCAGGCGCAGAAAATCACACTGCCCTGCGATATCTCCGGAAGTTTTTTCCCGGCCGCGGATGTTGATGTCTTTGAATTCACGGCAAAAAAAGGTGAAGTCTGGTGGGTGGAAGTGGCGTCCGAACGATTTGGTCTGCCCACCGATCCGTCCATCGTTGTTCAGCACGTCAGCGGCGAAGGAGCGGACGAAAAGGTGACCGACCTTGTGGAACTGACGGACATCCCCAGTCCCGTCAAGGTTTCCAGCAACGGTTACTCGTACGACGGCCCGCCCTACAACGCCGGATCGGCGGACATCATTGGCAAGGTGGAAATCAAGGAAGACGGAGTTCATCGTCTGCAGCTGTCCGATCTGTTCGGCGGTACTCGCAACGATCCGAAGAACGTGTATCGACTAATCGTCCGTAAAGCGGCTCCCGATTTCGCTCTTGTTGGATGGGCGCTGCACATGACGTTGCGAAACGGTGACCGTAACGCTCTGTCAAAACCAATTGCACTTCGCGGCGGCGCGACGATGCCTTTTGAAGTTGTTGTTGTCCGACGTGACGGATTCGACGGCGAAATCGATCTGGTGATGGAGAATCTGCCGGACGGAGTGACGGCGGCGGGACTGAAGATACCTGCGGGGAAAACTCGCGGCATCATGCTGATCACCGCCGACCAGAACGCTCCTCAGGGATTGACCAGCGCCACCTTCTTTGGGCGAGCCACCATTGATGGCCAAACTGTTACTCGCCCGTGTCGCATGGCGTCGATGGCATGGCCCGTGCCGAACGCATGGAGCGAAATCCCAAGTCCACGACTGCTGGCGGACGTGCCGGTTTCCGTGTGCGATTCCGAGTTCGCTCCGCTGACGATCGCTGCCGCAGAGAACAAAGTCTGGGAAGTCACGGTCGGTGAGAAACTGACGATTCCACTGGTGCAGACTCGGCGCTGCGAATTCTCCGGGGCGAAGACGTCACTGAAAACTTTTGGGGCAGGATTCGAAAAGGTTCCTGCCTTTGACATTCCGCTGGACGCAGACGTATCCGAGGCCGTGCTGGATCTGGCCGTGTTGAAAACGCCGCCAGGAGATTATGTCATCGCTTTCTATGGCAGCCCGGTTGCCAAATACCGATATCATCCACAGGCCGTCGTAGCTGCGGAAGTCGTTCTGGAGGCGGCAAAGAAGGACGAGGCAGCAGCGGCGCTCGAAGTAAAGAATCTTGCGGAAGCGGCCAAGACAGCAGCGGACGAACAGAAGGCTGAGGTCGAAAAATCCTCGCAGGCTGCTGCGGCGAAGCAGAAATCGGCACAGGCGGCCGTTGAGGCGGCAGACAAACAACTTAAGGCGGAGACCAAAAAAGCCGCGCCGAAAGATATCGTCGACATCGTGGTGTCGACACCCATTGCGATCCGCGTCAAACCAGCGGAAGAGGTTGAAAAGAAATGAGCCACCCTTTTAACGCGTCGTCAATCTGCCCCGGACCGGAAGGTCGGCGTGGCTTTATGAAAATGGGTCTGGCCGGCTTTGCATCGCTCAGCCTGCCGGGCATGCTGCGCCTGCGGGCCGCCAGCCCTGCGCAGAATAACGACGAAAAGACGGCCGTCATCATGGTCTGGAAGCCAGGCGGCTGCTCGCACATCGACACCTACGATCCCAAGCCAAACGCCGGTACTGCATATCGCGGACCATTTGACATCATCCCCACCAAAGTGCCCGGTCTGGACTTCACGGAACTGCTTCCGCTGCAGGCGAAGATTGCTGATAAGTTCACCGTCCTGCGGTCCATGAGACAGACGGCCGGTGGCCACCCGGCGGGCTCTATGCAAATGTTGTCCGGCGACTCAGACACTCGCGACAAACCAAAACCTCGGCTGCCGGACTGGATGTCCGTGACCAATTACCTGCGTTCTCAGGAAGGCCCAAGATCCAACCCGTTGCCTCTGTATGTCGGCGTCAGTCCGCCGACGTCTTATGCAGGCCCTGCGTATCTGGGCGATGCGTATTCACCGTTTTCTGTGACCGGAGACCCGAACAAGCCGAATTTTGTCGTACCCAACATCGGCCTGTCAGACGCCAACGAAATCAAACATCTCAGTCGTCGCTCATCACTCCGACAGAATCTGGACACGCTGGAGCGCGCCTTTGACCAGGCGGGAGAATTACAGGCATTGGACGAGTTCGAAACTCAGGCGATGACTCTGCTGACAAACCCCAAAACCAAAGAAGCGTTTGATCTGACCAAAGAAGACGACGCCACCCGCGATCGTTACGGCCGCAACACCTGGGGACAGCAGTTGCTGTTGGCTCGTCGACTGGTGGAAGCTGGCGTCGAAGTTCTGACCAGCAGTCTGCGAGGTCCGCTGTGCGGCCGAGTCAGTAACTGGGACGACCATGCCGTCAATCACCACGTCTTTGACGCCCTGCGATTCCGAGCCGGCGCTTACGACCAGGCAGTCTCGGCACTGATTGAAGACATCTACGACCGCGGTCTGGACAAGCGAGTACTGGTGGTGGTCACCGGAGAGTTCGGACGCACTCCCAAGATCAGCCATCAGCCCAGCACGGGCGCCGGCAACGCCAGCGCACCGGCGGGTACACGGCAGCCGGGCCGAGATCACTGGCCGCGAGCGTTCTCAAACATCTGGGCCGGCGGAGGCATTGAAACCGGACGATTCATCGGAGCAACGGACAAACGTGGCGAAGATTCGATTGAACGTATCTGCAGTGCCGGCGATTTTCTGGCGACCATCTATCACCACCTGGGCATCGATTCGTCCAACGTCTTTATCAACGATTTCAACGGCCGCCCAACGCGCATCGTCGAACACGGCAAACCAATCAGGGAACTGATGGGCTGAGTTTCGTAGGTGTGACGGCACCGAACGGGCAGGGTTGCCCCGTTTGCAAGCGTCTTGTTCTTACCTGCAAATCTGGCTGGGCGCGAAGTGGCGGCAGCAAATCTCGAATTGCTGCCCCGCCATTCGGGCTTGTCCCGGTGGTCTTCAGGCTTCTGCACTACTGCTGCCAGCATGAAAAACGAATAGTGCAAAAGCCCGGGAACCACCCCGACAAGCGAGGTGGCGGTGCGATCAAAGCACATCAATTCCGTTACGAAAGTCGTTCCGGATCGCTTGTTTTCGTTCGTGCACTCACCTGCTGATTGATAGCATCGGATGCCACGCCAATGCTATGGAGACGTTACGGCAGGGGGCAGCGGCACTTTCCGTTTCGCTTTACGAAGATCACTGAGCAACTGAGTGATATTGTGGTGGACGTTGTACGTCTGGATAACGACCACATACTGTCCGTACACGCTCATATTTCCGCCCTCTCCATCGACGTTCCACCACCTGGCGGGTGGCGCAGTTTGGGAATAAACGATATTGAGCAGGGTCTCCATTTCAGGACAAATCGTCCAGCCATATTTACCTGGGAATTCCCAGTCGCCAGCGTCGTGAAATCCAGAGATGTTGTTATTGGCGTCATCCACGTCTTGCCTGCCGGACGATGATTCACCGCTGTCGTCCTTCGATTTGACTCGTGCGCCGTGCTCGTTGATAGGTGGCTTGACCAAGTCTGACAGGTCGTACACTCTTCGTTTAAAGAAGTCACCCGATTCAGCCCTGGCCAATGTGGTGATCAGAACGTGACCGTTTCGCGGAATGAATGTGAGTTCAGGTTCCGTCGTTTGCTCGAACAGCAATTCCAGTACGTCGCGGCAAGTGTGCGTACCTGCAGAAATTCTCAGGGGTTGGGCCTCAACGTCTTCAATTGAAGTGAGTCCTTCCAGTTCAAGTTCTGCATAATCCTGAACGAACGCAACGGGGTGGCCAGACGACACCCGCGCCAGATGATCGGCAATCACTTCAACGGCGTCAAAAAGCTTACTTTCCCGCTCGATCGTAACTTCAGGGCACGGCAGTTGGAGCGTCTTTTCGATGTTACTTTGCGACAACGGCGTCAGACGGTCTGAACGTTCGCCGATACCAGTTTGTGACGTGGCTTTCTTGTCAGAACTCGGTTGCAAAGAGTCTTCGTCAGACACAGAGAAATAGTCGGTTCCGCGACCACGTTCAATTGCCGGAAACTGTTCGATACTCGGTGGTCCGCCTTTCCTGATGGCGTCGCGAAGTTTGCTCAGCAGTTGGTTGATCTGTCGATGCACGTGGTAAGTCTGGTAGATCACCAGATGATGACCATAAACGTTCAGGCTGCGACCTTCGCTCACCCACCGCCCGTGAGGCGTCTGTTCCTGGACCATCATGGCAAGGCTTAGGATCGGACCGACCGCTGCAGGACCGCTGTGTTGCCAGATATACCCAGTCCCGCCGAATTGTTTGAACACCTTCGTGGAGGCGTCATCTGTCTTGCTGTCCTTTGTCCTGGTTGCCCCTTCGTCACTGTCTGTCGTTGCGGTCGGACCGGTTGAATCTGTCGGAACCAGATTGTCATCAAATGCTTTGCGAGTCTTGCGTTTCCTGCCTTGCGGTCGGCTCGATGGTTCCTTGCGGTCGGTCGAAATCGTTGTCTCATTGTGGTTGGGCAGCAAATCACTGACGTCGTACATTCGAGTTTCCAGCATGTCGTCCGAAGAGGCCTTCGCGAGTGTCGTCACCAATACGTGACCCCGACGAGGAACGATCGCCAATTCCGCTGGGTCGACGGCCTGCTCCAACAACAATTGCAGAAGGTCAAAGCACGTATGCGTGCCAGAATTTATCTTCGTAATTCGAACTTCATACTCGTCAACAGTCGTCAGGGCTTCCCGTTCAAGTTCCACATGATCTTCAAGGAACGGAACGGGATGCCCGGCTGTGGCTGACAGATGCTGGCCGATAATCTTCAGAAAATCAGGAAGCGGAGCCTTGCCATCAATCGAAATCTCCGGGCATGGCAGTTCGAGAGCTCTTTCGATGTCTTCCAGAGACACAAGCGAACTCTTCGTTGCTTTCAGCGGTGGCTCGTTCACCGACTCATCGGCCATGCCATTGGGCAGGCTGACCGCGTCGGGAAACAGGCAAACAGCAATGCCGAACATTCCGTACAGGCATCTGGACATAGTTTTCGTTCCGGTCTGCAGGCGGGTAATGTGTTTTGCGATTGGACGGGTGCTCTACCAGACGTATGGATGGGTGAAAGTTCAGTCTACCGACCCGGTTTTCGGTTTGCCAATTCTTATTCCGAGAAGCCATCCCCTGAAATGAGTCCGAGGTTCCATGCAAGTCTGATCTTCTCGCAGGTTGCCGACTGAACAACTGCGCAGTTCCGTAGGTCCGGCTGTGCTGGACGCTCAACTTAGCCGTGGAGAACGTGCGGCGCGAAGGTCATCGAACAACTGTGCGATCTTTCTTCAGCTTCACTCAGCAGTTTCTGTCATTCGCATCGGCTGAGTGATTATGATCACAGTCAGTAACGATTTGGTTTTTCTGTGCCTGAAGATGTTGTTTCGCTAAGGTCGCCATCATGCGTCAGATATTCTTGCTGGTGTTTTCGGTTGTTGTGACTGTCAACACCGCACTCGTGTCGGCCGATCGACCCAACATCGTCGTCATTCTGGCCGATGACTACGGCGTGGGAGACATTCAGGCTCATTACCCGGACAACACCGTCCCGTCGCCGTACCTGGATCGGTTCGTTCAGCAAAGCATCAGCTTCACCGATGCACACAGTCCGTCGGCGGTGTGTTCGCCGACTCGGTATGGATTGCTTACGGGACGGTACGCATGGCGGACTCGGCTGCAGGAATGGGTGATCGCTGCATACGAACCGCCGCTGATTGCGGAAGATCGCCCCACGCTGCCGGGGCTGCTGCGACAAAACGGATATCACACGGCGTGCATCGGCAAATGGCATCTTGGCTGGGACTGGCCCGGCCCGCAGAAGGCTTTGATGACGAAAGAACCGAACGGGCAGAAGGTGCTGGAATGGGATTTCACGAAACCGATTCCAGGTGGGCCGGTGCACCGCGGATTCGACTATTTCTTTGGAGTCGACCTGCCCAACCTGCCACCCTTTACGTTCATGGAAAACGACAGAGTCGTAACTCAACCAACAGCGCGTTACACGTTCGATCCATCCGCTGGCACAGTGATGCCGCGCAGCTTTGAAGGCAGCCCGATGGCTCCGGACTGGAAGTTCGACGACATTCTACCGGAACTGACTCGCCGAGCCGTGAAACATGTTCACGATCGAGCTCAGCAGGACGAACCATTCTTTCTGTATTTTTCAATGACGTCGCCTCACGAACCGGTCGTTCCGTCGCCGGACTTTCGAGGCAAAAGCGGTATCGCGCCGATCGCCGATTTTCTGATGGAAACCGACTGGTCCGCCGGTCAGGTGATCAAGGCGATCGATAAGGCTGGCATCGCAGACAACACCATCGTGATCTTCACCGGCGACAACGGCCATTCGCACTACACGGGGTGGAACGAACTTGTGCAGGCCGGCCACATGCCCAGCGGTCCGTATCGAGGACACAAAGGTGATGTGTGGGAAGGCGGCCACCGAGTGCCCCTTGTTGTTCGCTGGCCGAATCACGTTGCTGCCGGTTCCAGCAGCGACCAGATGGTATGTCTGACGGACATCTTTGCCACCTGTGCCCGGATGGTCGGTGCTGATCTGCCGACCCATGGTGCCGAGGACAGCATCAGCTTTCTGCCGTCACTGCTGGGAAAGACCAGCGGATCTGGTCGCAGTAGCGTTGTCAATCATTCCAACCACGGTGAGTTTGCGTATCGCGACGAAAACTGGAAACTTGTTTTTAAGATGAGCGGGCGTAATCGACAGGACTCACGCGGCAAGCCAACCGTTGCCGAACTGTACAATCTAAAAACAGACGTAGCCGAGAAACACGATCTGTCGAAGAAGCATCCGAAGATCGTGGCACGCATGTCGACCGCGCTGACAGCGCTGATCGAACGCGGCACCAGTCGTCGCTATCAGTCCAGTTCCAACGACGCGGTTGTTCGCTTCGACACAATTCAGACAGAGCGCTGGGCACCAGCACGGCAGTGAGTCGTCCCTGAAAAACCGTTTTTGTGTTCGCTACAAAGCAGGCCGAGCGAAGCGTTGTTCCGGCAGCTACAGGATTTTATTTTCCAGACTGCCGGAGCGGCGTCGCTGCGGCTCCTTGTTGCCGGCCTACCTGATTCGCTGTTGAGCGATTCCCTGTACTACTTTCGAATTCCCCACGAGAATATGAAAAAAAACGCAGAACGCAAAGCGTTCAAGGATTGGTTTGATCGAAAAGCTGCGCGAGCGATGGCGGCTCAGGTGGCGGCGGCTGCGCCGGACTTTGATGAATCCGGGTTTGTTCGTAAGGCGACGCGCAGTCTTAACAAATTGGAATTCAACGCCCGAGTTCAGCAGTTTTCGGATGCCCTGCGAGCCACTCTGCCGGAATCGATACCGCACGCACTCGCTACCCTGTCCAGCAGCCTGCCTGAGGAACTGCCGGACTGCGAGGCAGTGGCAGACGGCTGGTTGCAATTGCCGCTTGGTCAATTCATCGCGGATCATGGACTGGATCACTTTGATGAGTCCATGACCGCGATGATTGCGCTGACCAAACGAATGTCGTCGGAATTTGCTGTCCGACCGTTCGTCGAACACCACCAGGACGTCACATTCGAACGACTCTTCGTGCTGACTTCGGATCCCAATCCGCACGTGCGGCGCTGGTGTTCTGAGGCTGTTCGACCGCGGTTACCGTGGGGGCGAAAGCTGCGAGCGCTGGTGGCAGATCCCGGTCCCATCTGGCCAATTCTGGAAGCGCTGAAGGACGACGATGAGCTGTACGTGCGTCGTTCCGTAGCCAACAACCTGAACGACATCGCGAAAGATCATCCTCAACTTGTGGTGAAACGCTGCAAACAATGGAAGAAAGGCGGCAACGAACATCGCAGCTGGGTCGTCCGTCACGGTCTGCGGTCGCTGATCAAAGACGGCCATCCCGGTGCTCTGGCCGTTGTCGGTTTCGGGCCACCAAAGAAGCTGACAGCAGAACTTACAATCCGCCCAAAACAGATAGCAGTCGGCGGTCAGATCGAACTGACAGCCCGGATAGAAACAACGGCCGGCAAAGCCCAGGAACTTATCGTCGACTATGCTGTGAACTACGTTCGGAAGTCCGGCAAGTCATCGTCAAAGGTCTTCAAATGGACGACGACGCGACTTCCGGCCAACGGCAGCGTGACTCTGGATAAGCGTCATGCAATGAAACTCACCACCATTCGAGCACTGTACCCAGGCGTCCATCACGTGGAGTTACAGGTCAACGGAGTGCGAATGGCGGAGGCCAGCTTTCGACTTGGTTGATAACTTTGATATTAAAGCAATTTACCTGTTATCGTGAACGATACTGGCTCGTGGGAGTAACGAAACTGCTGTTGAAGAGCGTTCTTCGCGGCCACAAGTCAGCGTGAAACGCTGCAAACGTCAAATCGGTAACTGGTTCTTCCCGCTGCTCAGCAGGCTGGTGACCAGACCGGCGATCGCAAGCCCATCGCTGATCAGTTCCTGTTGCAGGCCGGTATTCGGCGCAGCCACATCGGCCAGTAGAATTCGACTGCCGTCCGCAGTCGCATGTGCGGTGACGTGTGAGTTACCTGCATGAGTCGCACTATTAATCCAGCCGGCGATTTTGTCGGAGGCGTGCACGGTGTTGTGGCGTGTGGAAACTGTGACGAAGCGGTCGTCTTCGGCAATCTCAAATCTGACAGCAGTCTTCCTGCCTGATTCTACCACGTCGGTTTCCTCTGCTGCGAATGCTGCCTGCGTTGTGCGAAGCTGTATATTCAAAGCTCTGTCCGATGCCAGCCATTGCAATCGATCAGCGACAACGGAATCTGCCACCACAGCGGTCACTTCAACATCGGAAGTGCTCGGCCACCACCGCTGCAGCCACTGTCGATAATCGTCTTCCGACTGCACCGACGTTATGCCGCCGCTGTGACGAACTGACCGAAACAAATGCTGACCACTGTCCGTCAGGTTGGGCAGGATCAGTTCGGATTCTTCGAACGGAACAGCCTCAGCTGCCGCGGGTTTGCGAACCGGGCGGCCGGAACGAAACTGTGCAAGAGCGTCCTCCATGTTGACCGCAGACGTGTCACGGCGGTCGGTGTGACACGTTCGATTGATGACTCCGAATTTTTGCCATGGGACGGGGACGGGTTGTTGGTCCTGTGTGAAGACGTCCATACCAACGTCGCCCGCCGCACCGCCGGCTCCGGTCACCAGAATTGCTGCTTTGATGCCGGGATTCGTGCGGAAGACGTTTAGCAGACTGGCGGCCGTACAACGACCTGCGTCAACAACATCACATCCGTTTTGCCGAACGGCAGAATTGACGCCGGCGAACAGATCGGGCGACCCGCGTCGACCATCGTAGCCGATTGCGATCGCCACGTTCGCGGTCGTACACACGAAGTCATCGGCCTCGGATGACGCATCGATATCCACAGCTGTTGTCTGCTGAGCGACCTGCGTCGAGAAGATGGTTGCCAACTGGGCCGCTCGAAAGCGGTCGATCTGATTCAGATACGTGCCGCGGACACCGAATTCAGTCCTGCGAACGCCACGGCGTGTTTTGATTTCGACGCCGGACGTGAACCGATCGGCGGCGGCGACGTCTTCTTTCCACACGCATTCCCGGCAGCCGGACCAGCCGGACGCCAATCGCCCCAAATGGACAGCTCGGGAAACCGGCGACGTTTCTCCCGGACATTGAAACGTCTGAGGGCTGCCACCGGAATCCTCAGTCACCGCTGAAGGTGTCGTCCGTTGAAGATCGGAGAGGGTGTGTTCAGGGTTAATGGTCACCACGCGTCCTTATCGCGGCGGCAGACTGAATTCTCAAGACGGGCTGCCTGGAGCATTTTGCTTTTTGTCGTAGCGGAAGCCGCCAGGGCTTTCGACCTGTCACTGCCGAAATTCCTGGCGAATTCCGCTACAGAACGACCGCGTGATTTTGAAAACTGCTGTAATCGGATATCGCCACGTTTGTCGTTTTCGCAGCAGGAACATGGGATTGTCAAACATGTGCGGCGAAGCAGAGCTTCGAGGAAATGCGGTCCCAAACTGGAGTTTGGAACTGAGAACCCCAAGGATCCCCCCCCCACGAAAATGATGGTGATGTCCCACCAGTCGCTTCAGCACTTTAGGCTGCTGCACACTTCGTGCACAGATCAGAATGCCGGTGGTCGCTGTTTCATGGGAGTCGCCGCGATTTTGAAGGATCGGCTGCCGCACGGCGTCATTAGCAGCATTGATTCACGTTCAATCGCCGTCATTCGGTCGGCGGCGCATTTTTTTCTTGTCCGAGTTTTGTTTCTTGTTCTGAATGCGTCGTTGCTGCGATCCTCTGGTGGGCTTTGTCGGTCGTCGTTTGATGGGTGGCGTGGCGACCTGCAGTATCATCTCGCGGAGACGTTCTATGCAGTCGGCCACATTGCGACTCTGATCGCGGTATCGCTGACTATGCAGAACCAAGGCGCCGTCTCGAGTGATGCGATTGTGGTATTTCGCCAGAAATCTCTGCCGAACGCCTGGCGGCAATGCCTGTGATGCCGTGACGTCCCAGTGCAGCACGGCCTTCGAATTTACTTTATTGACGTTCTGTCCGCCGGGCCCACCACTACGGGCGAACGAAAAATCGAATTCCGTTTCGCTGATTTCGATGTTTGGCGGGATGCGCAGCATGAAATCGCTGGTGCCATTTTCCGGGCGGGGCAGATCGCAGTCCGATCAAGGCATAAAAAGAAAGCCGTCAACGATTCCCGTTGACGGCCCTTGTGATGCGGAGAGAGCGGGATTCGAACCCGCGGTCCAGTTTGACCCGGACACATCATTAGCAATGATGCGCATTCGGCCACTCTGCCATCTCTCCGTCGCGGTCAACTGTCGCGCAGTCAGCCCCGAAGGCGACACAATATACTCGGTTGCGGTTCGGAAGCAAGCTCAGCATTCTCAACATTTTCGCACCCTTTGAGCCAGAGCTTGACATCCAATTGGCACGAACATATTCTGGATGTTCGTATCCGGATGTCACGTCGTCCGCCGAAAACGTGGGGGAGTAGCCAGCTCAATGATCTCTCAGACTGCCGAGTACGCGCTGCGCGCCGTTGTGTACCTCGCCGATCAGGACGGGCAGTCCTGCACGACGGCTCGAATCTCAGAAGGAACGCAGGTGCCGGCCGGGTATCTGGCGAAGGTCATGCAATCGCTGAGTCGTGGTCGCGTTGTTAATTCACAGCGTGGGCTTCATGGCGGATTCACGCTGCTGACGCCGCCTGAAGAACTTTCAGTGCTTGAAGTTATCAACGCCGTCGATCCCATACAGCGATTCCACGAGTGTCCGCTGAAGATTCCACACCATGGCCCAAACCTGTGCCCGCTGCATCGCTCGCTCGACGATGCCGGTCAGCTGCTTGAACAGACGTTCGGCGACAAGACTATTGCATCGCTGCTGGCAGTTCCAAGGCGGCGAAAACCGCTCTGCCGTTTTCCGTGCCTGCCAAGCGAAATGACATGAGTGGCTGGTAGAGTGTCGCTGCATTTCCTGCTCAGGCATAAAGCCGACGTCAGCAGTATTCCTGCTGACGCCGACGTCGCATTCCTTAGCAATCGATCTATACCACGCTACTTCTTATGAGCCTTATGGCAGGCGGCACAACTTGAGGTGACGGTCTTGAACGCGGCATTGGCGGCATCCGCATCCTTTGCTTCGACGGCCGCCAGCAAGGCGACTGTTCCGTCACGAAGCGCTCCAGTGGCTGCCTTTGCCCAGACGCCATCGGGGCACCGACCGTCGTCCATCAGCGCGAAACTCAATTCATTCAGGCAGGCTGCGTGGCAGGCGACGGTATCCCATGCTTCATCATCAGCCGGTCCTTCCTTCAGCAGTTTGCCCAGACCGGCGCAGTTTGGACGTACGATTCCCCGCATCAGATACTTCGTCGCAGCTGGTCGTGACTTGCCTTTTGTCTTCTGCGCCTGAGCATCGTCGGGCGTGCCGGCAAACCAGACCAGCGCTGCCAAGCCAGCGACAACAACGGCCATCTTTGTGAGCTTCATCAAATTAACTCCTAAGACTGTTCCTGGGAAAAGAGACGTAACAATTCCTTGACGTGATCAGTTCTTTTTTGCCTCGTCGTCAGATTCAAAATCCTCGGCTCTGACGGATTTTGCACCTTTGGCAGTGGGCATCGCAGAATCCGCGAACAGCGCACTGAACAAAACACCGGACGGGGACTTCACAGACTCCGTTTCCTTAAGTGCTTTCTTCAATTCCGCAAGCAATTTTTCGTTCTCGGATTTCTGCGCATCAGTGCTGATCGCTTTGGCCGTCGCGAGGCGGTCTTTGGCGTTGCCGGAAATGCGTTTTGCCAGCTGAACGCCGTAACCGTTCAGCCAGTCTTTTTTCTTTCCCTTTACATGGCAGGTGTTGCAGCTCGCAGATTTGAAGGCCGCCTTGAGAGCATCATTGTCAGATGACTTGACGTATTGTTCATCGAACGCCTTCTTGAACGGGGCGAGTGCGCTACACGTGTTCATTGCGCACAACAGCGCCATAATCGACAGAGTCAGGGTCCGCAGAGTTTTCTTCATTGAGCATGGTCCTTTGTTGGTTCGTGACTGAAATCAGGGTGTCTGTAGTAGGTGAGTTTCGGGTGTCGGCGGTCTGAAGCGGATTGCTGCCTAAGGCGTGCGTTTCATCGGATTCCCAGAGTGGCAACAGCCGACTGGCGAAGATCAGGGCAACAAACGGCAGCACAAGAATCACAGCGGCAGCAATCAGGCCCTCACGTCCGCCGATGTGCAGTGGGTACTCCACAAAGCCGCGGAAACTTTTCGACAGCATCTGGCCTCCGACGACCACATTCCATCGCATGGCGAAAACCTGCACCAGGATAAGCACGGACGCTATGCCGCTCAGGGCGGTCAGCCATCGAGGGTTCAGCCGAGGGCGAACTGCCAGCAGCAGCAGCAGAAACGGACACACAGATCCGATCAGCACCTGTACCACGCCGTACGAAATGGCCAGACGCTCGGTGAGCAGTGTCGATATTGCGTGCCATTCCGCTCCGGATTCATAAGCCATGTGAATCAGCTCAAGCATCTCAAGCGATACTGCGACGGTCAGTGAGACCCAAAGATAGCGGGACATTGCGCGAACACAGTCGGCGTCCGGAGAAACCTTCCGCCGCCAGCAAAAGAAAAGATACAGTGCGATGAGGGCTGCGATTCCTGAAACCACGGCGGACGCCAGAAAAATGACCGGCATCAAAGCTGTCGACCACCAGGGATTGGCTTTAACAGCACCAAACAGAAATCCGACATATCCGTGCAGCACGCAGGCTGCAGGAATTCCGGCAATTGCCAGCGCGCGAATCAGCCATTCGTCAACGGCGCGCGATTCCTTCGTGATTTCCCGATCGCCCAGCGACAGCAGCCGGTACACCATGCCCAGCCGACCATCAGTGGTCTTTGCCAACGCAACTATGTCCGGACGAAAGACCAGCCAGACTTCAACGATCAACAGCAGCATGTACGCGTTGTAGATGATCCCGAACCCGGACATGGCCGAAGTGGCACTCGGTGTGATCATGATGTTGAATGCCCGCTCCGGGTGGTGGAGGTGCAGCAGCAGCGGCAGCGTGGCAAAGGCACAAAAGCACAGGGCGGTGACCAGAGCCAGCCGCGCCACGGGCTTCAAAACTTCCTGGTGAAAGACGTGATACAGTGCGGATACGACAAAAGCACCGGCCACAAGACCCGTGATATACGGGTAGAGCACAATCATGATGCTCCACGGCACGTGCGGGTCGTTCGGAAAAACAAATGACGAGGCGTCCATCAGATGACCTCCCCGGACTTTGCGACGTAGTGCAGTTTGGGATGTGTGCCGAGATGTTCCTTCAGGACCGATGTCGGAATCTTCGCGAGCCGTTTCCTGAGTTCACTCTCGGGATCATCCAGCCGACCGAAAACGCGAGCATCCACCGGACAGGCCTCGACGCACGCCGGCGTTTCATTCCGCTGAATTCTGTGGTAGCACCATGTGCACTTGTCGGCGTTGCCGGTGTCCGGATTGATGAAGCGAACGCCATAGGGGCACGCCTGAACGCAGTAGGCACAGCCAATGCAGCGATCCGGGTCCACCAGTTCGATACCCTCCGGTGATGTGAAGGCCGCGTGAACCGGGCAAACCTGATTGCAGGGAGCATCCTCGCACTGATTGCAGAGCTTGGGAACAAAGTAGGCGCGGTCCACGAGCTCCGGGGCAATGGGTGGAATATCTGAATCCGCGAAACCTGTCTCGGGAACCAAATCCACCTGAACCGTGCCGTCCTTATAGTGGACGAACCGCTCAACCCATGTTCTTGCGTATCCTTCCGGAACGTTGTTCTCCTCGCGACAGGCCGTCAGGCATTTTCCAGTGCCGACGCACCGCTCAGTGTCAACCAGAAAACCATAGACGACCTCCTCGCTCTGGTCTGCTGGTTCACTACCTGTGTCTGCGAGGGAACCGTCACTATTGTCCAGACTTGGTTCATCGGACAGAAGATCGCCGGACATCGGCAGAAGCGTCAGGCTTAGAGAACCGAGTGCAATTGTTGACGCTTTGGTCAGAAACTGCCGTCGGGAACTGTCGTCCGGGGCTTCACTGCAGCCACCGCAACCTGTGTGATCTCCGCACGGCTGTTCTGCCGAGTCGCCGGAGTTACACCCGCCGCCGTTATTCAGAATGTTAAGTTCAAATGTCATGTTGTTCTCCGGCGCACGCCTCACAGCCCGGGGCTGTGCCCCTCGTGGCACTCAAAGCACACGTTTTTGCTGTTGATTTCTTCTGCTCCCTGTTCGTCCAAATGCTCCGCGACATTGATGCTGAGAAAGGCATCGGGCATGCCCACTACGGACGTGTGGCAGGACAGGCAGGTCGCTCGATCGTGTGTGATGAATAGATCCGTGTGCGTCCGGAAGTCCCCGTCCCACTCTCCCGCCGGAGAGATCATATGTTCGGGGAATTCTGCCGCCTTCTCAGCGTCAGCAATATGCTCTTTGCCGTTCCCGTGACAATGCAGGCAGCGGACCGCCGCATGAGGCGATTCACTCCGTTCTTCTTCCACATTCGTGTGGCATTTCAGACACGTCGAGTCCGACTGCAGGACAGAAGGTTGGGCCGCGATTTCCACCAGCGCCGCATGACGATACGGACCAGTTTGTCCGTAGTCAGCAGGAACCATCTGGCTGCGCACAAAAAACGCACCACCGCTGCCGGTGACGATCAGAAACACCAGGATTCGAAGATGCCTCGTGTTGCGGGAAAAGATGAGTTTCCAGTTCACAGGGGGCCTCCTGAGGAATGCTGGAGGTTCTGGTCTGTCAACTCGTTCTTCGTCGTGACTGCAACATCACGCGCGTGTTTTTTCTGATCAGCAGACTCTGACTGGCAGTTGGCACAACTGCAGGCTGACGAGTCTGTCGACGTCATCGACTTGCCAGCCGTTGAACGATCAGGCCCGGCGAAGGCAACGCTCAGGAACGTCATCAGCAAGAGAGCACTCATTGCCGTAACGGCCAGAGCCAGGCCAAGGAACACGATGACGAACATCTGTCGGCTCCTTCAAAATGGTGAGGTGCGTTGCAGGGTGCAACGCAGTCGTGGGGAGGGAGGTCCAATCAGGGGAACTGGACGGCGAGGGTATTCACAACATATACCTAAACAGCTATGTTTAGATATGGATATGTTTATCTATAATATGACCGCGAGAGACCTGTTGTCAAGTTTGCAGTTGCAATCCGGGGCAGAGACGCCCCCACGGAATCCTGTTCACGAGCAGAATAACTGGTTTCCGCTGGTGATAACGAAGATCGGCGATCGCTGCAACATGCTGACGGATGGTATGACGCCCCGCGTGCAGTCACGAATTGTGGTTTTCGACCGCAGGGTGGGACCATCGTCCCGTCCAGTAATTTGATTCAGCTCGGGACAATGGTCCCAAGTACGTGGCTACGCAACCAAACAACCGTTGATGAACGGTGCGACGTACGTTGGTTTGGGCGCATACGCGACGCTGGCAGGCGATTCATGGAATCGACTGAACCGTGAGCTCATTCGGCTGTCGATCAGGCGCTGACTGCCAGTTTGGAGTTGCGATGTACCAATGAGTAGACGCATGGCACCAGGACGAGCGTCAGCAGTGTTGAGGCGACCATGCCGCCCAGTAATGCTCGGGCTAATGGAATCATCGCTTCGTTGCCCGGAGCAAATTGGTAGGACAGCGGCAGCATCGACGCGACCAGTGTCAGCGACGTCATCAGAATGGGACGTAAACGCACCTGAGCTGCCGACAGAGCGGCGTCGCGAGCCGATAGCCCTTCCTGTCGGCGGCGATTCGCGAATTCGACCAGCAGAATCGAATTGTTCACGACGACACCAATCATCATCAGGGTGCCCATCAGCGACTGGATGTTGACAGTCGTATCCGTCAGATACAATGCCACAAGCACGCCGCCCAGTCCCAGTGGGACGGCCAGCATGATGATCAGCGGATCAACGAAGGATCGGAACTGAGCCATCAGCACCAGGTAAACCAAAATGCCAGCGATGATCAGGCTGACGCCCAGCAGATTCATTCCTTCATGCATCGTTTCAACCGGGCCACGGATCCTTGCCGCAACTCCGTTTTCGAATTCCATCCCCGCTAAAGCGGCCTGAACATCCGCGGCCACCGATCCGACGTCCCGGCCGGACACATTGACGTGCACATCGTTGACGCGGCCAATGTTGTAGTGAGCGATCTCGCCGGGAATGTTGACTCGTTTGATCGTGGCGATGTTCGACAGAGGAATTGTGACCGGGCCGTCCGGCGTGCTTAGCGACAGCGGGATATTGCGAATGTCATCCAGCGATTCAAATTCGTTGTCTTCATATTGAACGCCCATGAAGAAGTCGACGCCCTTTTTCGGGTCGATCCAGATCGTGGGTGCATAGCCAACGCTGGAACCCAGAGCTGTCAGCACTGTCTGAGCGACCTCTTCCTGGTCAAGCCCCAGGTATTTTGCTCGAGTACGATCGACCTGCACGTCGAACTGCGGGTAGTCGAGTGCCTGAGCAATCTGCACATCCTCGGTGCCGGGAATCTGCCGAATGACTTCCAGCACACGTTCCGCATTTTCGCGGCATTTGGGAATGGTGCCGGCAGAAATCTGCACGCTGATTGGCGTCGGAACACCCTTGTTTAACGCCATGTTGACGATTCCGCCGGACACAAACAGAAATTGTTCCAAAGGATAGTCGCCTGCCAGTTTCTGTCGTAGTTCTGAGATGTAAGTCTGCGTCGCGGTCTGGCGGCCTGCCTGTTTCAGGTTGACGATTAAGTACGCCGTATCCGGCCCGGAATTTGAACTGAGTACTGTCGAGAACCCCGCTCCTTTGCCCACAGGCAGTCCGATATTGGCGATCAGTGATTCGATTTCATTTTCCGGGATCACTTCCTTAATTGAGTCCTCAAGCCGAGCGACCAGCTTTTCCGTTTCCAGCAGGTCGGTTCCCGGTGTTGTCTTGACGCGCAATTCGAACGTTCCGGCATCGACTTCTGGAAACAGTTCCGAGCCGATCATCGGCCACAACACGAAGGTCGCTCCGACACCGACCACGATCAGCAGCACAGTCAACGCCGGCACTTTTAGTGCGGTGTTCAGCAGGTTGCCGTAGATTCCCCGGGGCTTGGCACTTTCTGCGGGGGCATCCTGTGCAGCGCTGCCGTGCTGCACTTTCTCACGCACGAATGTTGCACAGAAGGCCGGGGTGACCGTCAATGCCAGCACGTATGACGCACCGATGGTGAATGTCGCCGCCAGCGACAGCGGTGCGAACAGATACTTGATCATGCCCGTCAGAAAAACAGCTGGCAGAAAAACGGCCAGCGTAGTGACGGTGCCGGCAAGGATGGCTCCGGACACTTCTCGAGTGCCCTCCAGAGCCGCCTCCATCGGCGACTTGCCCATTCGCTGATGACGAATCACGTTTTCAACAACAACGATCCCCGCATCAACAACCGTGCCGATCGCCAACGCAATCCCGCCGAGTGTCATGACATTGATCGTTTGCCCGGTGAATGCGAATCCAAGACCGCCGATCAGAATTGCCAACACAATCGTGGCGACGATGATCAGCGTTGGCAGGAATCGTCGCAGGAAGACCAGTACCACGACGGCGACCAGAATCGATCCGAGACCAACCTGGGTGTACAGATTGCTCATGGCCAGACGAATGTAGCTGGACTGATCAGAAACCAGCGTCACTTCCGTCGCTTCAGGGATGTCACCACGTTCCTTCATCCTGGGGATTTCGGCGGCAATGCCTTCATAGATGCGATCAACGCAGTCGATCGTGTTTTCGCCAGGTTCTCGCAGCAAAGGGCAGTACACGCTGCGCTTGCCGTTGACTCGAACGACGTTGTATTGCAGAGCTGCATCATCCACGACTCGACCCACATCGCGCACGAAAACGGGAGCTCCATCACGCACGACAATCGGAATTGCTTCAATGTCTTCGGTTGTGGGTAACGTGTTTTTTGGATGAACCTGGTAGTCGATGCCGCCCATGCGAGCAGTCCCTGCCGCCAGGACGAGGTTTGATTTTGTGACTGCATCAACGACATCTTTGGCACTGACGTTGTGAGCCTGCAGTTTGGCCGGATCGACGTAGACCATCATCTGACGAAACTTGCCGCCGAACGGATGGGGAATCTGAACGCCCTTCAAGCCGCCCATTTTGTTCCGCACCGCATAGTAGCCGATGCCGTAGAGTTCTGATTCGCTGAGTCCTTCGCCTGAAATCGCCGCCAGGACGACCGGAAGATTCGAAGGTTCACTACGCAGGGTGAACGGCCATTCGATGCCGGGCGGCAGGTGAAACATGTCACTGGCTTCAAGATTGACGATGTCGTTCATCGCCGAACTCGGGTCAGCACCCGGTTGGAAGAAAATCTTGATCACAGCGGCACCGGGAACAGTTCGGGATTCCTGGTGTTCGATCTTGCCGGCGAGGGTCAGAGCCCGTTCGACTCGTGAGCTGACGGACTTTTCCATGTCCATCGTGGGCAGGCCGGGATATGAGAAGAAGCTCACGACCACGGGCTGCTTGAAGTCCGGGAGAATGTCTATCGTGATGCCCGGTATGACGGACGCGCCCAGCAGGCATAACGCTGTTGCGCCGGCAAGGACCGCGAAACGATTCTTAAGTGAGAAGTTGATGAGTCCCATGTGTGTTCAATTCAATGAATTGGGTATGCCGTATTCTTTGTCCTCGGTCCCAAACTCCAGTTTGGGACCACATGCTCGCGAAGCTCCGCTTCGCCGTGAACAGGGGGATTTCAATATCTGGTGCGAAGCAGAGCTTCGCGGACAGGTGTTCCCAAGCCGGAGCCTGGGAACAAGTTGATATGACGAAATGTGTGACAGAATGCTGACAGCTACGGTTGGTTCAACACCCGCACCATTTGACCGTCCTTAAACCTTTGCAGGTGAGCATCAATGACCGTCTGGCCGGATTGCAGCCCTGAAACGATTTCAATGGTATTGCCGTCGTCGATCCCCGTGGTGACAGGCACCACTGAAACTTCTTCACTTGAGACAACGTAAACATATGCGTTACCGGTTTCGTCGAATCGAACCGCCCTGGCCGGCAGCATGTTCGATGCCAGCTTTGTGGAAAGCGTGATGGAAGCCTGTCCAAACATGCCCGGCATGAGTTTGCCATCGGTGTTGGCAACTTCCGCTTCTACCAGCATGGTACGAGTGCTGGGATCAAGGCTGGCTGTCGACCGAGTTACGGTGACTGTCATGGGCTCTTCTGCGGGGAAGGACGGGAACACAAGGCTGATGGAATCGCCGCGATCCACCTGGGCTGCTTCGTTCTCGGGGACCGAAATGTGAATTCGGACTTTGTCAAGTTGACTGATCACAAACAGCGGAGCGCCGCTGCTTCGTTCGCTGACAAGGTCACCTGGAGACACGTTTCGTTTCGTAACGACGCCAGCAAACGGAGCCGTCAGCGTCGCGTACTTGATCAGTTCGTCAATCTCTTCGATTTGACGTTGTTGAATCACAGTTTCTGCGGCAGCGAATTTCAGGTCGGCCTGGGCCGCGGCCAGTCTGGACTTAGCGACGTTGACGTTTGCCATGGCAGATTCAATGGCCGAGGTTACAGCCACTTTTCCGGCCGCTTCCGAATCTCGCTTCTTACGAACCTCGTCCAGAATGCGAGGCTGCATCGAACCTCGTTTGACCAGATCGGCAGTTCGCAGGAACTCTGCTTCCACAGCGGCCAGAGAGGCTTCGACCTGCTGCAAATTTGATTTGGCTTCGGCGGTCATCGCTTCGGCGGCCTGCACATTCGCTTTGGCAAGGTCGATACCGGCTTTGGCTTTTTCTTCTTCCGCAAGCTGTCGGTCGACCTGAGCAAGCGCCGTCATTCGCTGCCGTGCCATTTCCGGGACGTCAATGACCGCCAGAGTATCTCCGGCTTTGACGACGTCTCCGATGTCCACCTGCACGTCTTTGACGTATCCGTGCACCTTGGCCTGGATCGCCGCCGTGTAGAACGGATGAACAGTCGCCGGCTGCGTGGTGGAGCGAAGAATGTCCTCCTGAACCACAGCGACAGTCTTCACCGCGACAGGCTTCTGTGGCTTCGATTCAGCAGCACGGTTGCGATCAGCAGCACTGTTTTGCGAACAACCAGCCGCGGTCAGCACCAAACCACCCAGTAACAGGGAAGCCGGAAAATAGCGGAGGAATCTCATTCTGACAGCCTTTGCGGATTAGAGAATTCAGGAATTCTGCAGACTATCACGCGGTTAGGACGGAAGACAGCGCTGAGAATCTTCGCGGGGTCAGATTGCAGAAGTCATTGCCGGTACGGTCGGTATGGTCGGTCGAATTCGATCGGCGGGAATAATTCCTGCAACCGCCGGGACGGTTGCTGTTAATAGAAACGGATACGGCAAACGCACCCCCGACACATCCGGAACTGCCGATGAAACCCGACACTGGCACTGATGGGAACAAGGAGGTTCTATGCGCTCGGCCACTATTAAAGCATGTTTTCTTGGCGGGTTGATCTGTCTAAGCGGCTGCAGCAGCGTACGTAACGGATTCGCTGGCAGCGCTGCCGATCGCCCTGCGCGACCCGCGGGTGTCGAGGTATTACATGCCGCAGCGGAGTCTCCTTTCGAGCCCGCGTCTACGAGTTTTCCGGCCGATCGAAATCAGGCTGTTGTCGCAGACGACGTGGATTCAGCCGTCCTTCGAACACCTGGCGAATCGCCAGCCGTTGATGTCGTCGGTATCGAACGTCCACGACGTCAGCCGCCTTCGTCAGCGACGCCACGGAAGCTCGTCGTTACTCCTGTTGGTCATGAGATCGCCGACGACCGACCGGAAAGCGACGGGACGATTACGGTTGATGGCCGCACGTACGAAATTCGCCTGGTTGACCAGCAGACGCAGGCACCATTGACGGAAGCAGGTTTCCGCAACGTTCGTGTCGCGTCGCAACAGATAGCCCTCAGCGAAACACCGTTTCCCGGAAGCGTGATTGCCACGGCGTCGATGGCCGACGAAGTTGTGTCCGCTGATGTGGCTCCACCGGATGCGATGCTGCTGAACCTGCCGAGTGCATTGTCGATGATCGGTGGCGATCACCCGGCCGTGGGCTTCGCTCAGTGGAAAGTTCAGGAAGCCTATGCCAACCTTGACCAGGCGGAAGTGTTGTGGTTGCCGAGCATTCAAACCGGATTCAGTTTTCATCGTCACGATGGGAATCTGCAGGCCAGCGACGGAAGCATTGTCGACGTCAATCGAAGTTCGTTCCAATACGGATTAGGAGCCGGTGCGGTCGGAGCGGGAACAACGCCTCGTCCTGGAATCAGTGCACAATTTCATCTGGCCGACGCGATTTTTCAGCCGGATATTTCCCGAAAGACGGCATGGGCGACGTGCCACGCCGAAAAAGCCGTCGTCAATCGACAGCTTCGAGACGTTGCTCTGGCGTACCTGAAGATGCTGGACGCACATCAGCAATTGCGAATTCTGCAGGAAGTCAAAGACCGCACCGCTGCCATTTCGAAAATCACCGACGACTTTGCCGGGGCTGGTCAGGGACTGCAGGCGGATGCCGATCGCATGAGGACAGAATTGAGGCTCATCGAAGGCCGCATCGCTGCGGCTCACGAACAGGTGGACGTCACTTCCGCACGACTGGCCTATGCTCTGAGCGTCAACCCAGGTCAAAGAATCATTCCGCTGGATCCTACGGTCGTGCCGATCGAACTCGTTTCGACCGACATGGACGAGGGTTCTCTGATCACTTCGGGCCTTTCAAATCGTCCGGAACTCAAGGAATTGCAGGCTTTGGTCGCGGCGGCCTGCGATCGACATCGGCGACAGAAATACGCTCCCTTTATTCCCAGCGTTCTGCTGGGTTTCAGCACCGGCGGATTCGGTGGTGGACTCGGGAACGTGATTAACAACGTGGACAATCGCTATGACTTTGACGCCATGGTGACGTGGGAAATTCGCAACTTCGGCTTCGGGGAACGATCTGCCCGACGACGCTCGCAAGCCCAGGTTCAGCAGGCAATGTTTCGCAAACTAAGTCTCATCGATGACGTTGCTCGCGAAATCGCAGAAGCTTACACGCAGGTGACACATCGCCGTGAACGAATGGCGGTCACACAGACTTCCATTCGGTCGGCTCAGGATTCGTATGACCGAAACCTGAGCCGCATTCGCGAGGGCGAAGGACTGCCGATCGAAGTCCTGCAGTCTGTGAAGGCTCTGGAAGCATCTCGCCGTGCCTACCTCGATTCTGTCAGCGCTTTTAACGAAGCCCAGTTTCAACTGCAGTGGGCTCTGGGTTGGCAGGTATCAGCCCCTCAGTAGCGTGTTTTGTTGTTCAGATGCCGGGGGGACGTACGCCGGAATCAGGGGACTGACGTCCCCCACTCGCCCAATCACCGGGTGAGCCGGGTACGTCACTGCCCGGTTGTGAGCGATGTAAACAAACAAATACAACAGGCTGGCAGCCTGCACCACGGCGAAGCCATAATTGATCTTTAAGGCTGCCTTCGGTTTTTTAGAGCGTTCATGAATCGTCTGTACGACTACTTCACTTCGATGCTGCGATCGCTGCTGATAGCATGGCTTTGCTTTGGCTGCGTACGAATTGTCTGTGCCGATGCCATCGTCGTCACGAGGGCCATGAGTGCGTCCACAATCGCCGAGGTGTCCGTCAACGACGGGTCTGTTGGTGTCGATCTGGAGATCGGTATCCGCGACCTCGCCGCCTTCGCCGACATTCTTCCTGACGATGTGTATGAAAAGCTGACCGGAAATCGTGAGCCCATCACGCTGCGTCAGTCGCGGTTCTTTGAAAGCGGCCTGGTGCTGAAAGCCGATGATCAGCAACTTGTCGGACGCATTGAGGCCCTTGAAGCACGCAAGCGAGTCATTCGCGACGTGATCACAGGTCAACCGTTAGCTGTCCAGCCACAGGATGCGGAATCCGTGATTCATGTCGCGCTGAGATACGACTTCGACGTGCGCCCCCGGACGCTGTCCATCACGCCGCCTGGCATATCCGACTCGCACCCGGCATCCGCCAATGTTGGTTTCATCGTCTATCACAAAGCCCTGCCGGTCACGGATTTTCGTTATCTGAGCACCGAAGAAACGCTCGACCTGAATTGGGACGATCCATGGTATTCGCGATTTCACAACATTAACCTGAAACGTCGATTCGATGCGCCGTTATCCGCCTTTCTATATGTCGAAAACTTTGAAGTCAGAAAGGAGATCGTCGTTCGCCCACGAGATCTGCAGCAGTGGATTGACCTGGGGATCGATGGCCAACGGACACTGACGGTCGAAGAGCAACCGGCCCTGAAAGAACGCGTCGCCGAATTTCTGCTGAAACGAAATCCCGTTCGGATCGACGGAAAACCGGTCACACCGATACTCGACCGAATTCACTTCATCCGCCGGTCACTGCGCACGACCGGCGTGATCGCCCCGCCTGAGGACCTTGACCTGACGGCGGCCACGCTTGGTGTGATCATTGTCTACCCCATCGAAAATCTGCCGCAGGAAGTCCAGATGACGTGGGAATTATTTGGCGATCGGATCCAGCAGGTTCCCACCGTCACAACGGACGAAGCTGGCGGTCTGCCGTACAACGTCAGCCCCACAGATCCGGTTCTGAAGTGGCAGAACTTTCTGACCAACCCCACCGTACCCGCGATGATCAGCATCGCACCACTGCTTCAGCCGCTGCGTTGGAGCGTGCCGGTGTTCTCTGTGGCTGCATTTGTGATCGCGGTTTTGTTGGCAGCTTATGCGGTTCGAATTCGGACGCGTCAGCCGGTCCTTAAACCGCTGATGATCAGTGGTGTGGTGTTCGTTATTGGAATTTCCTGTCTGCCAATCGGCCGTGCCACGATTAACAATCCGTTGGAAAGAATGGAACCGCTGAGCCATTCTGAGCTGGAACAGTTGCTGGGCGATTTGCTGCACAATACTTACCGAGCGTTCGATCGTCGTGACGAAAGTCTGGTTTACGATCGTCTGGCAGCCAGCATCAGTGGCGATTTGCTCTCAGATGTTTATGTGCAGGTGCGGACCAGCATGGAACTGGAAAACCAGGGCGGGGCGCGTGTGAAGGTGGATGACGTCGAGCTGCTTTCCGGGACTGCTGTGGAACAGCTGGAAAACGGCGGTCTTGTTGTTCGCTGCAATTGGCTGGCACGTGGATCGGTTGGGCACTGGGGGCACATCCATCAGCAGGCGAATGAGTACTCGGCGCTGATCACCGTGCAGCCCGTTGACGGTGCATGGAAGATCTCACAGCTGGACCTGATCGATGAGCAGCGCAGTGTGCCGAATGGTTCGATGTCAGGGCAGCCATAATGCGACAAGGCCGTGCCGTTTTTCTCAGCACAGCTGAAACTGATCCAGGGCATCATAATGCTGAGATGGCAAAGTCGGGCTCCATCTGCAACAGGATCTCGCGAAGTCGATGTCGCGCGCGGCACAGCCGCATGTCGATGGCCTGAGGCGTTGTTCCCAGCGTTTCCGCGATTCGCGCCGACGGCCACTTCATACCATACCGCAGTGACAGCGCCAGCCGGTCCGGTTCGCAAAGATGATTCAGGGCGCAGCGAACTGTTTCAACTAACTCCGCACGCTCACATGATAGCGCCGCGCTTTCTCTGGAATCCGTACAATCCGGCAGGTGAGCATCGATGAGCGCAGAACGTTTCGTTCTTCTGGCAACATCACGCAACCAGTTACGCCCCACGCGCCGCAGCCAGCTGCGTGGATCTCTGATCGTGCTCAGATCCTGTTGCTGCAGTCTTAGAAACGACTCCTGAAGGGCGTCCGATGAATGCTCTGCATCGCCGCAGAACGCGTAGAAACAGGTCCAGAGTTCGCGACTGATCGATCTGTAGATCGTGTCCAGCTGGTCGACGCTGCGCTCTTCAGGCGTCGTCGTTCTGCTGTTCTGCGTGTCGGCAAGTGCGTGTCGCATCAGTCTCTTTCCTTTGCCCCGTTACCAGAATGAGCGTGCCGGTCGTCGGCGTTTGTTGCTCGTTACTATTACTACGAAGCCCGGCACAGCTGGATTACCGAAAAAGGGGGCGCTACGTATTTCTACGGATCCGTACGAATGCGTAGACGGCCCGCCCGTGAGCACGCTCTGGGACTCAAGCCAACAGCACGGACGGCTCGTCGCCACAGGCAGGATTCCTGCTTCTGTACGACGGGCTCCACATGCGCAGTGATGTTTTGAATCAGGTTTGGCTGGCCTCTGGCAATACGTCGCAATACAATGTCCCCAGCGCAAACGCATAGCGTTCACGTCAGACGGACATGCACACCAGTCCAACAGAAATGATTCCTGTCAGCTCGAACTTCGACTGGTGCTTCGTTAAGTCTTAATTTTGTGGTAGCCGAAGTCGCCAGACTTTGGACGACATAGAGAAAACTTCCAAACTCTGGCGAGTTCGGCTACAGAACAACCCCGATTCCTGCACTTGACCACGCACTTTGGGCGACATGCCTTACATTGATCCATGAACACAGACATTGAACGAATCTGGCAGCATGTGGAATGGATCGCGGCAGAGCCACGGTACGCAGAATCGGACCGCCTTGAACAATGCCGAGCCTACTGTGAACGTCACCTGACGGAATGCGGCTGGACGGTGCAACGTCGCCATTTTTCGGCAGACGACCAGATGCTGCGATCCATGAACGGCATCAATCTCGTCGCTCGACGAAACCCGCAGGCAGTTGCCAGCTCCAGCGTCTTTGTACTGGGCGCACATCTTGATTCACGAGAAAACACTCCGGGAGCAGATGACAATGCGTCGGCGGTGGCCGTTCTTCTGGAGATCGCTCGCCTGCTGGGCGAAGCAGAAAACGCCGCCATTCCACCGGGAGTGGACCTCGAATTGGTTGTGTTTGATCTGGAAGAACAGGGAATGTTGGGCGGAGCTTTCCATGCCGAAACGTGCCTTCAGCAAGGCATTTCGCTGACCGGTATGGTGTCGCTCGAAATGCTCGGTTACTGCAGTCATGTACCGGGCAGTCAAACTCTGCCGGAGGGGCTGCAGGGCATTTATCCGGACGTTGGCAACTTCATCGCAGTGGTCGGCAATCAGAATTCCGGCGACCTGATTCAGCACTTTTCTGATGCGTTTCAACTTGTGGACCGGCTGCCGCGTGAGTCATTGCAGGTACCTGACAACGGAAATCCACTTCCGCCAACTCGCTTGAGTGACCATAGTCCGTTCTGGGACGCAGGGTATCCGGCGCTGATGATCACGGATACGAGTTTCATGCGCAATCCACACTATCACGAACCCTCCGACACCCCGGAGACTCTGGATCGTGACTTCCTGCACAAGGTTGCAGAAGGTGTTCTGAACGCAGTCAGTGCGCTGACGGGACAATCGACCGGAGAAAATGAGCTGTAGGCCGGACCGAGTCCGATTGAAATGCCGGAACAGCGCAAGCCGGATTTCCCGGCGGGACACATTGACCGATCGTTCACGCAGGACATCAGGCCGAAGTTCCGGCAGGCACCTGGCATGCTCGGTCCGGCCTACAACTGATGATGTCTTAGTCAACAGCTTCGGCCGTTGAGATTAGATTCAAGAGACCGACAATAGCGGCATACCCGTTCGAGGTTTGTTGCACGATCAGCGTGTTGCCGACAAGACGAATGGTTCCGCCCTCGCCGACACGGTGGACCCACCGGCAGACGGGCTCCGTCATCTCCACCAGGACGGTCACCAGATTCGGTGCCGGTTGAGAAATCGATGCGTCCGTTGTGGGGATCAATTCCTGTTGTGAGCGACCGAAGGATCGATTCAGATACCCAGGCGAAACGATGTCGTGACGAGGCTGCACCTCAAGGGAGTTGAGGTCACCGATCCTGTACGCACGCGTGTACAGATTATCGTCTGAATGTAACTTTGCCGA
Source organism: Fuerstiella sp. (assembly GCA_029941865.1). Classification (GTDB taxonomy): domain Bacteria; phylum Planctomycetota; class Planctomycetia; order Planctomycetales; family Planctomycetaceae; genus Fuerstiella. Next base: position 33,932 of record JAPYTO010000023.1, read on the forward strand.
TGTGCTCACGAGCACTACCTCGCGATTGATCATGTAGGAGAGTTGCGGTTCAACTGTTTGTTCAAAGATCAGGTTCAGCGCATTCCGTAGCGTCACACCTTCAACTTCGATGTTCTTGACGGAAACATCATCAAGGCTGGAAAGGCCTCCAACTCCAGTTCCGCTTTGTCCTCCCAGAACGTCATACGGAACCCCTGTGAACCGTATTTATCAGTGAAGTGCGTCTCGAGGGTCTCCAGAACGACCTTGAGCGGTGTCTCATCACGGAAGTCCAGCAATGGCACAGGCTCAGCCAGCATCCTGTGTAGCCATTGCTCAATTGGCGGATCATTACCTGCATTGATGGTAAATCGATCATTGGCAACGGGGCGCAGTGTGTTGCCCGCTGGAATCGCTGGTGCCTGTTGAATTTCAGATCCGGAGATCGTCACGGTCTTCGCTTGATCAACCGTACTGATAGACGTCTTGGAATCGACGTTGCCCCCATCGGTATTCAACACGGCAGTGCTCTCATCCAGTGCTGTCGCGCCCACGATTCCGGCGACACCTGCGATTACTGCGAAGCAAATAACGGCGGTAAGCAAAGACTTGGTTGGCATGGTTATTGTCTCCGGTCGAATGAGAGAATCCAGATGGGAAAGATCTGTGGCGGCGGGTACGCAGCCGGTGAGCGTTTGCGTACCCAGAAGAATGGTTGAACTCAAAAGCGCAGGAGCAACGACGGCCGCGCTGGCTCCGGTGCACTGATTGGCAGCAACCGCGATGACAGCGAGTTCAACACCACGTCTGACGAGTTTGACGCGAAGCATGTTGCGCGCCTGACGCATGCGACCATCAATCGTGCCCTGGCTTACGTCCAGTTGATCCGCGATTTCCTGACTACTTTGTTGCGAAAAGTAAGCCATCACAAGCACATCGCGATAGCGTGCTGGCAGATCGTTGAGTTCCTCGTCCAGAATCAGACATTCCTGAGCTGATGCGATTTGTTCCAGTGGATCAGAATGCCTCGCATCAGCCCGATCGGTCAACGATTCCACGGGATACTCCCTGCGTTGCCGGATCAATCGCAGACTCGTTCGCCACGCCACCGTGTACAGCCAGCTGCTCAGAGAGACAGTGCTGCGAACCTGTCGCGGCCGTCGAGCCAGCGTAATGAATGTCGCCTGAAAGGCGTCATCGACGTCCGAATCGTTTCCCATAACTCGACGACAGACGCCCATGACCAGTTGGTGATGTCTGTGCACAATTTCGGCAAACGCAGTTTCATCGGCGTCCTGGATGAACCGCCGCAACAGGTCACGGTCATTCGGCGTTGAGGGATCGAGTTGATGGACGCTGTGGGGCATGATTGACCCATAGTGTATTGACCGGCAGAGTTGCTGCGCGCTATTTTCACAAATCGGCGTTTTTGCGGCGAATTACAGCCGCCACCCAACTATCTTCAGCGAACTGCGGTCAACCAGGCAACAGAAGCCACATCGGCACAAATCGCCAGAGACCCGGTCTTTCGAAAAGACCGGGTCTCTGGCGCGTCTCTCGGCGATCGCTCCGCAAACACGGTAACTATCACGAACCATCCGACACGCCGGAAACTCCGGACCGTGACGCCTGCACAAGGTTGCGGAAGGTGTTCTGAATGCAGTCAGTAGGCTGACGGGATAATCGACTGGAAAAAACGAGCTGTAGGCCGGACCGAGGCCGATTGAAATGCCGGAACAGTGCAAGCCGGATTCTCGTGCCGGACACATAGACCGATCGTTCACGCAAGATATGAGGCCGAAGTTCCGGCAGGCACCTGGCTTGTTCGGCCTACAACTGAAAGCAGGCTGCCTGCACTACGACAGGCAATTCTTCCGCTGAACTCTGTTGATGCCTTTTCGTGTTCTTCCACTGACACCAAACCGCACGGTTCGTATACTCCACGCACGTACCCTGCCGCGACAGCGGCTTCCTGGAACCGCTCATCGCAGCGACAGGTTCCCAAGCTGAGGTCCTAATGAATTCTCATCCATCACTTTCACGCCGTATGCTGCTTGGTGGTGCGGCCGCCGCTGCCGCCACAACTGCTTGTCCTTCACCCGCTACCAGCGCTGTTGAGACAAATCGCCGCGACGTGCCCGACGATTTCACAATTCAGAATAAGAAGATTCGTCAGTCGGTGATGGGATGGTGCTTCAAACCGATGCCCGTGCCGGAACTGATTCGGCATTGTCGCGACATTGGTCTGGAAGCTATTGAGGGCATTAGTCCACAGTTTTACCCGGAAGCCCGCAAGCAGGGACTGAAGATTTCGCTGGTCAGCAGCCATGGCTTCGCGAAGGGGCCGGTCGATCCGGAAAATCACGCTGAGTGCATCAGTAAGTTGAAAGCTTCCATCGACAAGGCGGTTGAATTCGGTGCTCCCAGCGTGATCACGTTCACGGGAATGTCCGTGCCCGGAATCAATGATCAGGCTGCGGAACAGAACTGCCTGGACTGCTGGAAGAAGGTCATCAGCTATGCGGAAGAAAAACAGATCACGCTGGTGCTGGAACACCTCAATTCACGAGACGATTCTCATCCGATGAAAGGACACCCGGGCTATTTTGGTGACGATGTCGAACGCTGCGTGGACCTGGTCAAACGGATGGATTCTCCCGGATTCAAACTGCTGTTTGACATCTACCATGTGCAGGTCATGAACGGCGATGTGATTCGAAGAATTCGGAACTATCATTCGTACATTGGACACTATCATACTGCCGGAAATCCAGGACGTTGCGAACTGGACCAGAATCAGGAGATCAACTACCCGGCCGTCATGCGAGCGATTCTGGAGACCGGCTACGACCTGTTTGTGGCCCAGGAATTTATCCCGACGTGGGACGACCCTGTTCAATCGCTGCGACACTCAGCCATGGTATGCGACGTTACGTAAGGCAGGTAGTGTCACCAGGGGAGTGGCATGTCGCTGAAGTCGGAACAAGGATGTACAGGAGCAGTGACCGTGAATACAAACCGAGACGGCAAGGTCTTCGGAATTCCACGCAGCCGTCGGCTGACCTGGGACCTTCTGAGCTTCCATAAATCGGTGCCGCTGTGCGGACATGACCGATTTTGCAACCTCCGTGCAGTCGCCGAGGCGCGCGCCGCCAGCCCGATCCGAATTTCGTGGCCCGCGATATTCCTGAAAGCCTACGCCATCGTGGCGAAGGAAACTCCGGAACTCCGGCAGACCTGGTACCGATGGCCGTGGGCTCATCTCTACCAGCATCCGCAAAGTACGGGAATTCTCACGATTCATCGGGAATTCAAAGGAGAGCCCTGGCTGTTCTGGGGGCGTATTCCCGTTCCGGATGAGACCTCTTTGCCGCAAATCCAGGCGACGATTGATCGTTATACAAGCGATCCAGTGTCCGAGTTGTTTCAACGGGAACTTCAGCTCGCCAGTCTTCCCACCCCCCTACGGAGACTTTTCTGGGGTTGGAACGTCCACGTCGCCAAGGCGAAGAGGTCAAAGCGGTTAGGAACATTCTTTCTTTCCACCCTGGCGAGTCGAGGAGTGGAAATTCCCGTTCCTCCATCAATTCATACCGGCTGCCTGACGTACGGGGTCATGAGTGACAACTTTGACTGTAAGGTGACACTGGCCTACGACCACCGGGTTATGGATGGTGCTCTCGTAGCTGATATTCTAAAAAGAATGGAATGCGTATTGTTGGAAACTCTATGCTCCGAGCTATTGAAACTCACCTCTGTACATGTGAATATGCACGATGTAGCGTAGCACATCAATGAAGACATCCTCTCTGACCATTACGCTGGAACCGTCAATCGCCATTGAATTCATTCTCAACGTATGGGCCGGAAATCGAGGTTATCTCAGTGAAGAAAAAGGCAGCTACACAAAAACGCAAGAAGGCGGAAGCCCAACGACCACCCAAGGTTGGGGGGCGGTCCCGAATTGAAACCGGCGTCAACTGGTCTCGCGTTGGTCGCCGGCGTCTGAACAATGACGACGCAGTTCAGGATATTGCGAAGGCAATGAAGGCTCTTCGCGAGGAAAAGGGTCATTCAATCGGCAAGCTTGCCAAAGAATTGAATGTGGCTCCCGCGACGATTATCAAGTTCGAAGACCGCGGACATCCCGTGTCGATAAAGATCGTCACGGCAATGGCAGAGCGTTTGGGATCTACGTTAGAACTCAAGACCGTCTCGACTCGCAAGAAGAAGTAGTCTTCGGCAAGCTGCGATTCCTTTCCCTGGTGGTTGGGTTTTCAGGAGGATTCCCACTCGCCAGGCCGGGGCTGACACGCCGGACGTACCCACGTTAGGGTACGTTTCGGGGCTTGGTCGCGTCCGCAGAACTTTCGTTTCGGGGGCGCAGGCAGGCCCACACTCTACGTGTCGGCTGGTGACCGCGGCGTACCGGTGAGTGCGTTTGAGGACTTGGGCGTGGGGCGTTCTATTTCTGTGGCGACGTCGTCCCATTCATGCGACGCGTGCTGCGGCAGAATGTTGGAATCGACTTCATCAATTGGTACTCGCGTTTCATCGCTGCGGTCGCGATGACGGCGGCCGGACAGGGACAGTCGGCGGCGCCACCACTGCGGGTTGCCGAATGCAAAGTAGCCATACGTCATGATCAGTCCAAAGGTCCACATGCCCAGAAACGCCCCGATGCCAAAGTGCATGCCTGTGCCAATTGCCAGCAGCAATGGTCGCAGACGTTGGTTCCAGATCAGGACGCAGAAGAATACTTCCCACACGACTGTAATGTGAGCAATCAGGTAGGGCAGCCAGGGCACCCAGGCCATCCACGTCAGGTCCAGTGTCTGATACTCCTGATTCGCCATGACCTGCCACATGGCTTCTCCGGTCCACCACGTGTCACCCTTCAGTTTGGCAAACCCCGCCCAGAAATAAATGACACACATGTGAATCTGAATCAGCCGCAGTGCCGTCCTGGCAGACGCATACTTTCGAATTTCAATTGTGAGGCCCTTCGATTTGCTCCAGCGATCACGGATTAGCTGATCGATGGAAACAGCTGCTCCTGACGGGCCAATTGCAAGATACAGACACAACATCCCCAGAATCTGGTCAAGTCCGAAGTTGGCAATGGGCACTCGCTGGGAATACGAAATGGTGATCAGGAACGCCAGGACAGATGTCAGCCGTGTCGCGAGACCCAGACAGAACATGAGCGCCAGAATGACACAGCTCCAGTGGACGACGACCAGCCATTCGTCACTCACGTAATAAAGAAACGAAAACACCAGGTCATTCTGGTGAAACTGCGACATCGCCGACAACGGCTGCAACCCGTCGCTGGCAAAGAATGCATTCAGATCCAGGCCCCAGACCAGGAGGTTGTACACCAGCATCGAGCCGGTCAGCACTCGGATAATGCCCAGGGTAAACGGATCGGCCGGATCGAACCAAAACATTCTCCATTGCTCAGCGGCGCCATTTGCTGCGCTGAGACATCGTCGGGAAAGCGAGTTGGCTGGAACTGGGCTCATGAGAAAGTAGAAACTCTGCGCAACGAGTGAAACTCTGTGGATGGTCGATCAAAAGCTGGCGGCAGCGGTTGCGGTCCCTGTTGCTTCTGAGTTGCCCGTTCGAAAGTCATAGAAGCCGATCGGCTCTTCAACGAATGTTTCGAAATCGGACAGCTGGCCACCGGCCAGAACTCTGGGGATGGAGGATGGTCTGTGTCTAAGTCTTGAAAGACTGATCGTTGGGGAATCATGCCGGCGAGCAAAGTGCCTTGCGTACGCCTCAAAAACCTGACCCTGGGTTTCCAGAGGAAATGCGCCGATGTTTTCGGCCAGCATGAAATAGCGATGGTACAGCAGACGTGGACGGGTGTCCGGATCGGGGAAACGTCCTTTCAGAGGAGTATCGCCGGGACGGTCAATGGACCAGGAAATCAGCGTGCTGGCCCCCGGATCCGGCGCGAAGAAGTGATAGCCGTGATTCAGAAACAGCAGTTGGTTGTATGGCATGGCCACGCGAGACGCATCGACCAGCAATGGCGACGCCGGCGGCATGCCGGCGGGCGAAATAAATATTGCAAACACATGAAAGGCCAGCCAGAAATTGACCAGCACGTAGCCAGCCCTTTTCAGCCCGGCGAATACTGAGTTCATAATCTGGAAACCTGATGCTGGCAACGAATCAAACGAGACAGTACTGCGGACCACGCGAGCTGCCGCCGGGAACCGACTGCGACTGGTCGCCATGCCTGACTCAACGACAGCGATTTCCAGTAAACAGGCGTCGTTAATCACGGTACAGAAACCGGCAGGGCCTGAATGCTCTGCCGGTGCCATTCTTCTGCTGTCGGCTGGTCAACGCAACCAAAAAGGAGACCGCCTGGAGTGTAATTCGCCAGACACAGGTCCTGATCAGACGCTCTGGAAATCCGTTTCGCTCGCGGATTTCGCGACCGTACCCTGACTCTCACTGTACGACGGTTCCAGGCGAGCTTCGCCGAAGTGTATCGAGTTCCGCCACGGTTCAGTTGCGAAACTGCTCGCGGGACCCGTTACACGTCCGTGCGACCTGCTGGGGCAGATTACGAATGGACGAAACCGGTCTGGCTGGTGGGGCAGCTGCTTTGCTGTCAAAAACACGGCAACCGCGGCCATGAGTCAGCGAAATTCGCTGTCGCGTGGCATTACGCGCTGGCACGCCGCCGCTGATAGCCGGAATCAGAATCGAGCGCCTGGATGCGGTCTGACATGACGGCCAGCGTGTCTGCAATCAGCTTCTGCTGTTTGACAACGTTATCCAGCACTTCCGTCAGCGACTCCAGACGAATGCGGCTGGCTTCGTGATGTTTTTGAATTATTCCGGTGACGTGGTCGAGGTCTGCTTTGCCGTCGGAATCGGACGCGGCAGCAGCGTGAGGGGCGGCGGTCTTAGTATCCGGTGTTGATGTTTGAGCGACTGCGTTCAGCAGCTCCAGAACGCCATCATCGGGTGTGCGGGTCAGATCCTCAACAATTTCGATCTGCTCTTCCAGACGCTCGACCAGTTCTTCGACCGTGCTGGCCTGTGCTGCCGACGATGATTCAAGCAAAAACGCTTCTTCGTCGAGAGTGATCCGTCTCTCGTCTGCCGCCAGACGGAACAGCATTCTTTGGCCGCAGAGTTCCAGCATGTCGCCATCGAACAACTGACACCGGGACGTGACCGTTCCATTTACCAGCAAGGCAGGTTCTTCGACTTCGCAGGTCAAATGCACGTGATTGTGTTCGACGGTGACGCGCGTATGAACATCGGGAATCCCGGCATCGCCGAATCGAAGATGGCAGTGCGCAGCGCTTCCAATCAGGAATTCGCCGATCGACACCGGTTCAATCGGTTGTCGACGAGCGGAAGATGCAACACGGAAATATCCCACCGTGTCATTTGAATAGATCTGGCCTGAGAATTTCACGACGCCCTCCCTGGCGAAAACCTGGCTCACGTAAACCATCTGTTGCGAGCTGTGGCACCGTTATTGGAATCGACACAGCAAAGGGTGCAACTGCGGGATGATTCGAAAATTCTGTCAAGTTCAGACAGCAAATGTTCGACAGGGGGCAGTTTGGAACGGCGGCCCGGTTTCCGTCCCTGTAAACCCGCACATCGCTTATTCGGCTGCGTAGCAGCAAACGTCGTCCGGCAGATTCTGCCAGTCGAGGCTGGCTGCCGTGAGTCTTTACGGTCGATCGGCGTTTTGGATCAGAAGCTCAGGTCCTGACCCCGGGGCACTGGGAGGTTTTGCGCGGACCCCTGATATGTGGCTCGGGTGACCCAAAATGGTTTTCCATTGATGTCGTGAAGCTGAATCAGTCTGACCTGCGGACTTCCATTGGGGCTTTGGACGGCAGCACCGTTCCGGAGGCTGACATTCATCGCTGGAACCGACGAATAATCGCCGTACGGAACGACATCATTTGTTGGCAGATTCTGCACGGCGGTGACCATCGCCAGGGTCAGCGAGCAAACGCACAAAGCTGCCACTGCTCCATTAAACCGCCGTCGCTCAGGAGCCGAACCAACATTGCGGCGTGACTTCAGCTGACTTGCGATTGCCGGCCAGACGACTCCCGTCGGGATATCAACGTTATCCTCATCACGAACTCGCTCGATGGCGTGCATCGCATCCACCATGCCGGCATGGTACGAGCGACAATCCGAACAGGAGTGCAAATGTTCTGTCAGCTGACGTTCTTCTTCCGGTTGCGTATCATCGCCAACAGCAAGATGAACCAAATGTCGAGCATCCGCACATTTCATACTTTGCTTCTGCATCGTTCTGCCACTCCATGATTCCCGGTTTGCCTGCGAGCATTTCTTCACTGTCGAGTGATCGCTCGAATTCGATGCGGCCGGAGTCGCATCGTTCAGTTCTCTATCCGCAGTCAGCAGCATTCATTGCCAGCGACCGCGTTACCCAATTTTTTCTTCTTCGATACACCGCTGCCGTCGATCCCACGCTTCTTTGAACATGCGCCGTGCCTCAGCCAGTCGCCAGCGAATCGTAGCCTCACTGCGTTCAGTGACGGCGGCAACTTCTGATGTCGAAAACCCTTCCAGATCTCGAAGCACAAGCACTGTGCGATACGTTTCCGGTATGTCTTCGAGAGCCGTCCGTACCTCCTGAGACAAATCGATTTCGCCTCGAGGATCCGGAGCCTGAGGATCCGGAACACGATTCTCGCCCGCTTCACTGAACAGCGCCCACTTACCCTTGCGTTTGATTTTTCGCAGGTGGTCGTACGTTGTATTGACCGCAATCCGAAACAGCCACGGACCAAATCGCCGTGACGGATCGAACTGATCAAGCCGGTCAAACGCCTTCAGAAACGCATCCTGAGCAAGATCCAACGCCATGTCCTGGTCCGGCATGAAGCGTCGAATGACCTTGATAACACGCCTTTCGTACCGCTGAGCCAGTTGACCGAAAGCGTCTGTATCACCGTGCCGAGCCTGTTCCACCAGACGCGCATCAGTCGCCTGAGACACCAGCGAATCATCGGAATCCGCTTCTGCCTCGGACGAGCCGTAGTTCGCGTCCGAATTGGTCATTGTCAGCATTTCTTCGGCCTTTCAGGCATGGATACGCCGAAAAGCCGAGATCTGTTGGAGCTAAATCAGAGGGTTTCCGTGTGATGGAGATGTTGCGGAGACTGATTTGTCTGTGCAAACCGTGACAAAAACACAGTCAAGAGTCCAGGTCTCTTGAAAAGACCGGGATTCTCCGGAAATGTTCGACAGGAGGCGTGCTGTATTAATCGGCACCCAGGCACAACGAGCAAAGTACACGACGGACTTATGCCAGCAGTTGCTGAATTTCGTCGGCGGTAAACCGCCGTTCCATTCGAGCTCCCAGCTGGCTGACGATCCGAGCTGCAGCATGCGACGCCAGGTGGCCGGCCTTTTTCCACGATAAGCCATTGGTGATTCCGTAAAGTAGTCCGCCCGCGTACATGTCGCCGGCACCGGTCGTATCGATCGCATCCACGGACACTCCTTCAATCGCGATCGCTTCGCCGCCGTGCATGAGGATTGATCCGTTTGGTCCCAGCGTCATGGCCACGTTTTCTGCGTGACGATGAATTTCTGCAGCACATTCCACAGGATCGTCTTTCCCGGTGAGACTTTTTGCCTCTTCTTCGTTGCAGAAAAACAAGTCGACCGGGCCTTCGATCAGGCTCCAGATTTCATCTCGAATCATGTTGACCAGAAACGGATCTGATGCAGTGAACGCCACCTTCACGTTGTTCTTTTTGGCGAGTTCAAACGCCTTGTAAGCGGCGGCCTTCGTTGAATCGCCGGTCAGAAGATAGCCTTCCACATAAACGTATTTGGCCTGCTTGATCTTGTCTTCGTCGATGTCTGCTTCCGTCAGCGTGGCGGACACCCCGAGATTGGTCAGCATTGTTCGCTGAGCGTCGTCGCTGATCAGCACAGCACAAGTGCCCGTCTGCCCGCTGGTTGCCGGAGTCACTTCCATTGTCACTCCCATGTCTCGCATGTCCTTTAGAAAAAACCTGCCGGCTTCGTCGTCGGCCACTTTGCTGACGTAGGCGGCTGTCCCGCCAAAGTCGGCAACACCGACAATCGTATTGGCGGCCGAACCGCCGGCGCAACGGTTCAGATTAAGCCCGGCCAGCTTTTCGATGACCTGCTGCTGTTGAGCATCGTCCACCAGAGTCATGATGCCTTTATCAAAGCCGGTTAAGGCAAGAAGTTCGTCGGACACCTGAGCCTGGATGTCCACGAGCGCATTGCCAACACCGTAAACGTCGTACTTCATGTTTTCCAATTCGTGCAGAGGTTTTGAAAGTTAGAGATCTATATACCGGACTCTGTTTCTCGTTCGCAGACAACGTTTGCTGCCGGCCAGACTGTAGATTCAGGTTACAAGAAACGAGCCACGCCCAATTGGGCAGTGCCACTTGTTTCGTTTGTTTCGTGTTTTTGGTAACCCGAAGCGTGAGCGAGGCGATCGATGCAACTTGTCTCCTCGCTTACGCTTCGGGTTAAAATGAAGAAGAAACTGGCGCTACTCAACTAACGGTGCGGGTGAATCGATTATCGATCTTTCCAATCGACGTTTGACAGACTGGCCAGGGCTAACTGCAGTGCGTGAGTTCCGTCGCGGCCATGCCCCTGCGCTTGCAGAGCCAGATACAGCTGATGCCCCAGTGCAAGCCCCGGCATGGACAGTCCCAGATTCTTTGATTCCTCAAGGGCGATTCCCATGTCCTTGATGAAGTGCTCGACAAAGAACCCGGGATCAAAGTTGTTGGCGATGATTCGTGGTCCGAGATTGGACAACGACCAGCTTCCCGCGGCGCCGCTGGAGACGGATTTCATGACGGTCTCCAGATCAAGCCCGGCTTTGTATCCATACAGCAGCGCTTCACAGACACCGATCATACCGGTCGCAATCAGCGTCTGGTTGACCATCTTGGTGTGTTGGCCAGCGCCGGCCGGCCCCTGATGAACGATCGTCTGACCCATCGCGTCCCAGCACGGCTGCAATGCCTCGACGACATCGGCGTTACCTCCGATCATGATCGACAACGTGCCGTTCCTGGCTCCCACGTCTCCGCCGGACACCGGTGCATCCACACTGCTGACGCCCTTAGCCTTTGCTGCACCGTGGATCTCAACAGCCAGCGATGGCTGGCTGGTGGTCATGTCGACCAGCACACTGCCCTCACTCGCACCCGCCAGAGCACCATCGTCAC
>JAPYTO010000024.1:0-1196 GCA_029941865.1 Fuerstiella sp.
CCCTGAATTCGTCCCACCTACCAGGGGCTCCTGCCATGGGTAAGTTCAAACCGTTCCTCTTCGGCGCACTATTTGGTGCCGGTACTGTATTCATCGGATTGCAGTATCACATCGTTCAGTCACACGAAGGCATTCGCGTGGTACCCCGCACGCCACAGCACGCCATTGGGCTGGCCTACGTTGATATCCGCAACTGGGGTGCCGAACAGTGGGCTGACCGTCCGGAACTTGCGCGAGCTCTTGTGGCGCATGGTTCGACTGATCTGGTGGCTTCGTCGGTGACTGAAGGACTTGTGGAATCGATTTCGTCCGAGAGTGCGATTCTGGATCAGCTACGGGGATTCGTGAATGAATCGCCGGATTCCAACGACGCGGGATTGCTGTTCAACGATTCTGATTTCGCTCCGAATGACGCGCCGTCAGATTCGAATCATCAGGGCCTGATAACCATTCCGTTTGAGGATGCTCGCAAACAACGATCGGCCGACACAGCATCCACCGTCAATAGTGCGAATCGACCGTCGCTGGCTTCCAGGGACATCAATTCCAGCGCTGATCAACCGGGCTGGAGACGGAATTACGAGTCGTCGGACAAGGCTGTCATTGCCCGAGCCCCCGCGACGGGGCAGCGTGATATACCATCGGTCGACGACGTGTTTGGTTCGGGGCGAAACACGTTTTCAAGTCAACCTTCTTTTGGCACAGCGAGTCCCGAAAGCAAATTGGATAGCGGCTCAGCAGGGCTTTCCGTTCATCAGGAATCAAGTCTGCTTGAGGATATGTTGTTCGGAGAGGAAGAAACGTCATCGCGTACTTCCCGTCTGGCAGAGGACGACGCCGGTGCAGGTAGCTTTGAGGACATCACCAACACTCTGGACAACCGGGCCGCGCAGGCCCTGAGACGCGCTCGCGCTGGTTTTCAGCAGCCCACGAATCGGGCCCTTCCGCGGTCGGCAGACTCGACGAACCGCTATGTCCGTGACACGGCGAATGATTCGCATATGGACCGCAGATCGTCGATGTTTTCGGGTGACGCTCCGACGACGGAATCGTTCGGCGAACGCAGGACGCAGCTGCCGGACCCACTCAAAGCCATCCGCGACGGGTTTGACCCGTTTGTCGAGTAGCCACTTCATTGGGTGACCCAATGCGGTGGCCCGATCTCACCGACCGCTGATAACGCGTCAGACACGCGT
>JAPYTO010000024.1:1296-44484 GCA_029941865.1 Fuerstiella sp.
GACCCAATGCGGTGGCCCGATCTCACCGACCGCTGATAACGCGTCAGACACGCGTCAGACACGCGTTCCTTCAGAATCCAGCGGTGGCGCACCAGGCGAATAATGCTCCGGGTATTGTCGTTGGCCGATTGTCTGAGTAAACTCAGTGCAATCGGAAGCACGCCATTTTGGTCCTGTGGAGTCGCACATGCTAAATCTCACCAGCCGCGGAACGGCTCATACCTGCGGCGGTGCCACTCGCCGTGATTTTCTGCAAGTAGGATCTCTGGGCGCCGCCGGATTGTCCCTGGCGCAATATGCGCAAGCGAAAGAAGCGGGTGCTGTGGCGCCGGGACATGACGAACGTTCGTGCATCATGATTTTCAATCTTGGTGCACCAAGTCAACTCGACACGTTCGATATGAAACCGGATGCCCCGGCGGAAGTGCGAGGTCCGTTTCAGCCGATTGCCACCAAAGGCGACTTTGAAATCTCTGAGATTCTGCCGCGACATGCGGAGATCGCCGACCACTTTTCGCTGGTGCGGTCCTGTCATCACACCGGAGCAGCCGTCCACGATGCCGGCTGGCAGATGATGCAGACCGGTCGACAGTTCACGGGCGGTGTCGACACGCCTCATGCCGGGGCCGTGCTGAGTTTTCTGAAGGGCCGCCGCACAGACCTGCCGCCGTTTGTTGTGCTGCCGGAAACCATGGGACGCGGTGGCGGTAATCTGCCCAACGGTCAGGCGGGCGGATTTCTGGGCAAGTCGCACGACCCGTTCGCACTGATGGCTGATCCTTCGCAGCCGAACTTTCAGGTGCCCGACCTGCTGCCCCCGGAAACGATCGGAGAGGCCCGTCTTAGTCGTCGAAAAAAACTACGTGACCTGGTCGACGAAACCGTCAAGGATTTTGAATCCACTGAGAACGCAGCATTGCTGGACGAAAACTTCCAGGCCGCCTACCGCATGATGACCAGTTCACAGGCTCGTGACGCGTTTGATCTGTCGCAGGAATCCGAAGACACACGCAACCGTTACGGCATGAATCGATTTGGACAGTGTTGCCTGCTGGCTCGACGGTTGGTCGAGACCGGCGTACGCTTTGTCACGGTGAATACGTTCCTGACTGTCTTTGACGAAATCACCTGGGACATCCACGGATCAAAGCCGTTCACGTCCATCGCGGGCATGCGGGACATCGTGGCGCCCATGTATGACCAGGGCTATTCGGCTTTGGTCAGCGATCTTCACCAGCGAGGCATGCTGGACAATACGCTGGTCTGCAATCTGGCGGAATTTGGTCGCACGCCCAAAGTGAATCCGGCTGGTGGTCGCGACCACTGGCCTCAATGTTTTACGACGTATTTTGCCGGCGGTGGCGTCAAGGGCGGGCGGGTTGTCGGAGCCAGTGATCCGATCGGCGGAGTTCCCGCCGATCGACCGGTGTTGCCCGCAGATGTGGTGGCCACGATCTTTCACAGCCTCGGTATGAAACTGGAATCGCACTTGCCAGGTCCTGCCGGACGGCCATTCCCACTGGTCGACTTTGGTCACCGGGAAATCCACGAACTGTTCTGATCACTACTGTGATGCGGTGCGTCGTTCTCCCGACTGCTGTGCGCGGGTCTCCCGACCCCGCACTGTCGCCGACCGCAGGTCTCCCCCCGTTTTTCCCTTCGCTCGCAGCTCTGGCGCGCGCTGAAGCGCAGGAGACCTTCGGTCAGCAGTGGGCGAGGTCGGGAGACCTGCGCCCAGCACGTGGAGTCTCGCCGGCTCTAATAAACGGCGGCTGGCCGGCGGAGACCACCCTGTGGATAGTTGGGGGCCCTTGATTCCGGCTGGGTCGAAAGCCCGTTGAACAATCGCTGTTCGGCAGCCTGACGTGCTTCCGTGCGTGGCCGAGCATAGTCGCGAGGCCGGGTTGAGTCCGTCGGACCAATGTTAGGATCCAGAAACGGATCCTGTTGCTGATAGGCCAGCGCCTCCGATCGCGGATGGCCTGTCCAGGCCATTGGGAACCGCGTGTTCATCGGAGAAATACAGCCACTCATCAGGACACACGCAACACAAAGGCAAACCGTTCCTGACAGCTTTGCGGTGTTGTGGGATGTGTTGTCGTGCGGGTAGCGCATGGGTGTGTCGCAGAGTTGTAATCGCTGTTGAGACGCGGAAGTCAACCTTCAGAGATCCTGAAAATTGTCAGCACGCCGGAATCTATGGTTAATCAATCACATTCAGCAATACCACATTCAGTAGAAAGAAGGGCCGCCCGCACAAACTTTTCAAGGAATACGCTTCTACGCAACTGTGTCCTTTGACAGGGTTTGCGAGACATCCTATCGTCTCGCCTCCTGACAGATGCGTTCGAACGGAATCGAGCTTGTCAGGAACCCGAGAGGGTTTGGCCAGGGACGGCCCTTTTCTCTCATTTCGATGTTTGTGGCGCTGACTCGCCAGCCTGTAACGTCAACTGCCTCTGAAATTCCGCACGCAGTTCATACAGGCGATCTGCGTCCGTGCCATCCGGCTGTTCTCTGATGAACCAGTTGGCGTCGTCGATCGCTTCGGCCAGGCGACCTGTGCGAGCCCGAAGTTCCAGTCGTTTGGCCCTGAATTCAAGTGCGCTATCGTCAATAGCGACCAGCGTCTCCAGATATCGCAACACTCTTTCGTTGTCTCGACGACTCTCTGCAAGGCCCAGCAGGTTGATTAGCATTCGTTGCACGACCTGTACCGGTTCCTGTCCCTCAAAGAACTCCGGTCGCAGCGACTCCCCGCTGCCTCTGATGATCTTTTCCGCATCCACAATGCTAAGTCGTTGGCCACGGTTGAAGACGTCGATGATCTGTTTTTCTGCGTCTGGTTCCTGTGGTTCAAAACGAACGACGAAGCGGCGGGGCAGTCCCAGTCCGACGACCTTCAGATCCAGGCGACGTGCGAGTTCGATGTACAGAACCGAAAGCGTGATGGGCAATCCTTCCCGGTCATCGATGACTTCGTTCAGATAGCTGTTGGATTTCGAATAGTATTCCCAGTGACTGCCGTGAAATCCGTATTCTTCGAACAGGATCCGGTCCAGAGCCTCAAGACGTTCCGATTCCGTTGCGTTTTCTCCGGCTTCATCACGAATCTCGCCAGCCAACTGGTCGACTCGCGCAATATAGACATCGGGGTCAACTTCCGCATTGTCCAGCACAGCGATCAGTAGCGCCGCCTTCAACAGGTCGGGAGACGGCTTTGTCGTTTCGCTGTCCGATGAGTTTTCGGAGGCGTTGTCTTTGGTCTCATCCGTTACTGCGACTGCCGGATTCTGACCCAACGCTTTCAGAATCTGTTGTCGCACGTTCGCAGCGTGCACGTCGATCGCCATTTGACGCAGATGCGTTGCTCTTAACTCAAGTGCTTTGGCTTTCTGTTCAATCAGCAGGGCCGATTGCCGCTCCAACGGCATCAGTTGTTCAATCGTCTGTAGCGAAGCCGGTCGAACGGATTGTACACCATCCAGGATCCGGGCGATTGTGTTCCTCTGATCGTCGGTTGGTCGGATTGATGGAATCGACGGCGCCACAACGAAACGGCGGAAACCTGCTGAAGTGCCGCGGAACGTTACCAATCCGATGCGTCCCCACGGAAGCTCCGCGTCAGTGGACTGTACGACAGGTTCATCATTGACGTAACAATGAAACTGATTCTCTTCAATTCGCACCTTGAACGTGTTCCAGTCGTTCGGACGGTAGGCGGGATGCGGTTCATTGTGCAGAATCGTCCATGAATTCAAATCGGGCCCGTTGAATCGCGTCAGACGAATTTTTCCGGCACTGGGGTAGAAACCGTAGTGCCGATGGTCGCCGTCGGCATGGAACGCCAGGCCCGCTGCGCCACTTTCTTCGTCCAGCTTCACTTCGACCTGAATTTCGAACGGCTGTTTGGGTGCGGCAGACGGTTGCAGACAAAGCGAACGTCCTCCGAATGCAGTGCCGTAACCGTCCACCAGAATCCGACCAGCTCGCTGCCGCCAGTTTGCGTCCCACAGGATGTCCCAGCGTTTCGGATCCAGAGCGCCGATCGTCATCCACCGTTTGATGGGCATCGGCACGGGGGCGTCAAGCATCGTTTTCAGGTGTCGGACAGGAATCGCGAAACCAAGATGGCCGGTCGTCGTTGACTTCAGAGTGACCACGCCGATGACCTTGCCGCTGCGGTCGATCACCGGCTCGCCGCTGCTTCCCGGTTCGATGGCGACAGACAGCTGCAGCATCGAAATTCCTTCGATGTCGTCCCGGCCGGAAAGAATGCCGGCATGCACACTGTCATTGAAACCGCGCGGGTGTCCAGCCACAACAACGGACTGACCGACGACGACACTCTCCGAATCGCCGAGAGACAACGGAGTCAGGTCCGTGGCATCCACTTTCAGAACGACAAGATCAAGCAACCCGGTTGCTGTGTGAACATGAGTTACTGGCAACGATGTTCCGTCCGTCAGTTCGACACGAATCGGCCGACGATCACCAATCACATGTCGCGCTGTCGCAATCAGACCGTCCGATGATATGACAAAACCAGTGCCGTGTCCGAAACTCTGTCGATCCCGCCCGATGGCGTGAACAACAACCAATGACTGCTTCACTTCCTTTGCGAGATCCGGCAGTGACCGCTCTGATCTGGTGTCAACAGCGGCGACATCTGCCAAATCGTCCGGGTCCCCTGTCCCTTGTTCCTGCGCGGCTGCGAACGGCGCAGAGCAGGCGAACAGCACCAAAAGCGAAAAACAGCAGCCGGCCCAGGCGTTATGCCAGCCACTTGAAGGCGTTTGCAGGTGATGTGAAGAAAACAACCTTTTCTCCCGAAACCACGGTGAGGTAATCACGTTAAACATCTATGGACGATGTCGTAGTGTCGCACATTCGCCACATTGTCGGCAGTCATGTCCAGGCCGGATTGTGTTTGAATTCAGCGGAATAGACGTCCACGAAAGAAGATACGAGGGAATTAGCGATCATTCCGGCCCGTTTTTGGCGGACGGCCCGTTACAAATATTGACGACTGGTATTTCAGGGACCAACGTCCGTAGAATCGCAGACAGGTTCGAAAATGCTGAACGAACAGGCTCAACAATGAATCGTATGCTGCTGCTAACGCTTTGTTTTTGTGGAATAACACAGGCTGAGGTGAGTGCCGACCTGGTCACACTCAAGACTCGGCAGTCACAGCTGGACAAAGCGCTCAACAAAGTTTCGCCCGCTCTGGTTGCGGTGAAGGACGACTTTGGTGCTGGCAGCGGAGTCGTCGTGTCAGCGGATGGTGTTGTGCTGACGGCTTCGCACGTGGTCGACAGTCGCCGCCGTCGCTCGCCCAATCGATTGCAGGTTGTGTTCCCGGATGGTGCCGTCTATCGCGCCGAAGTGTTGGGGATGAACCGTTCGGTCGATGCGGCCATGCTGAAGATCACCGACCGACCGCGCAATGGAAAATCGTTTCCTCATGTGGACCTTGGCGAATCCAGCAAACTGCAACGCGGCGACTGGTGCTTTGCCCTTGGACATCCCGGCGGAATTCAAGAGAATCGTCCGGCTCCGGTACGCCTTGGTCGGATACTTTCGGCCGGCCATCGAACGGTCGTTTCTGACTGTGCCATCGTGCTGGGTGATTCGGGCGGACCGTTGTTCGATCTGTCGGGTCAGTTGATCGGTATCCACAGTATGATCACCGAAGTCATCGTGGAAAATCGTCATGTCGCCGTTGATGCATTCCGCCGTGATGGCGACCGGATGGAAAACCGCGAAAGCTGGGGAAAACTGCAGGCTCATGACAACGATCTGGTTGAGACATCCTTTGTCGGAATGTTCCTGCGTTGGCGCAACTTCACTCCGGAAGTTTCACGGGTGGTGAAAGGCAGTCCGGCTGATCACGCGGGGGTCCGTCCCGGTGATCTGTTGCTGACGATTGCTGATCAGTCTTTTGCAGACCCGCTGGGACTCAGTACGCTGCTGGCCGACATCGCCGAAGACCAGCGTGTAAAGGTGCAAATCGACCGCGTCGGACGGGAAAAAGACCTGACGATGACAACAGGTCGCAAACCGACGGATGAAGAATTGGCTCAGCGCGAACAAAATGATGACGACCCTACGCCTGAGGACCTGCGACGCCACAAAGAGTTGAAGAATCAACTGACGTCGCTTCGTCGAGTCGGTCCGTATGAAAAGCGCAGCACGGAAGAACTGGATCGGTTTTTACCGGCTGTCAGTCAGGCCCGTGACAGCGTCGTGGAATTCCGCGAACTCGGCGAGACACTGGCGCTGGGCACTGTGATGAGCGACGATGGTTACATCCTGACAAAAGCCAGTGAACTGGAAAACGTCATCGCCCCCGAGTGCATTCTGTCGGATGGAACTCGTCCGAAAATACGGGAAGTGGCTATTGACCGGGCATTCGACCTGATGCTGGTGAAAGTTGATGCACGCAACCTGAAACCTGTGCAATGGGCCACCACGGCCGCTCCGGAAGCCGGCCGCATTCTGATCACCACCGACTCACGAGGTACGCCATTGCTGCCCGGTGTCGTCAGTGTGCCCGCCAGGACACTGCGAACGTCATCGAAGGGATTTCTGGGAGTCCGAATGAACATGGGGCCGAGATCACAGTACGTGTTGCTCGATGAAGTACTTCCGGGTGGCGCTGCCCACCGAAACGGTCTGAAGAAAGGCGACATCGTCCGTGCCATCAACGGAACGCAGATTGGCGATACCTTCCAGATGGGCAGCATCGTGGGGTCGGTGGCCCCGAATCAGAAGATCTCACTGAAATACCAACGTGGCGATACCGTGCGAACCATCGACATCGTGCTGACGCCGCAGTTCGTCTCGCCGGCGGGCGACGTGATGCTGGACCGGTACAGGAAGGACAATCTGGGCAAGTTTGCCAGTGTCCACAATTCCGGTTTTCCTGAGGCGCTGCAGCACGACACGGATTTGTTTCCGCATCAATGCGGCGGGCCGGTATTCGACATTTCGGGCAAAGCTATCGGGCTCAACATCGCTCGAGCTGCCCGTATCACCAGCTACGCCATCCCGGCCAAAGCCGTTCTTCGTGTCTTTGAAGAACTGAAGAATAAAGGTGAAGCGTCACGCCTGAAAGAAGCGTCCTGACCGGGACATCCCGGCGGATGATGGCGTGGCATGTGGGGACTGCGATTGGTCGTTGCCACGCCGAGGTGGTTGAAGAGCCGGCGGTGACGTGATTGCGGTTTTGCCGAGGTGGTTGAAGAGCTGGCGGCGACGCAGTTTTGCCGGTTGTTGGGCTGATAACCGCCGAATTCGGGTGCGATCACAGTTTGCCGTTCCTGGACTGAGCTTGCGAAGGAGAATCAAACCGGCACTGCCGTCCCCGGGGTTTCACTCGTGCCTCGCTCTAACCCCGGCCACACTCACACGGACTCCACATTCATCCATGAGCACCCCCCCGTCGAATTCCGGCAGATTCGCTGTGTTTCATCACAGGATACGAAGAACGGGCGAAATATGTGAAATCAGCAGACAATCGGGGCGTTCTTTCAGATCTCATTGATCAGTTCCGATATCGATCGTAGACTGACACCTCAAGGGCACTAGTGCTGCCTCCACATTAAGTTTACTAATGCTGACGGTAGCGGAAGTCGCCAGGACTTTCGTCGTTTGCCCTCGTTTGCCGAAACTCTGGGCGAGTTCCGCTACTGGTCAACTTAACATGGACAGACCGCTGGAGCAGTTTACTTATTGTCGTGAACGATGCTGGCTCGTGGGAGTAACGACACTGCTATTGAAAAACGTTCTTCGCGCCCACAAGTCAGCGTGAAACGCTATAGGGTTCATTGGAAGCTCGGAGTTACCTATGACTGATGCACCGAAATCAACGACCTTACTGGGACGAGTCAGGACGCGGTTGCAGATCGTGTCCGTGGCCAAAGCTTTGTATGTCGCCAGTGTTGCCGTGTTGGCTGCCGCCGTGGTGGCAGTGTTGCTGATTCGTCTGCTGGGGCTGATACCTCAGTCGCAGGAGCAACCGCTTTGGTTGCTCAGCATCCCGGCCGTCGCGGTGTTGCTGGCCGGAATCTTCCACCGCCGTGTGGAACAACAAACGGCCGCTCGCGCGGTGGACGAACACGCCAGAACGAAAGATCTGTTTCTGACTCTGTCTTCGTTGTCGTCTTCGGCGGGTGAGTACCAGCCGTTGGTGACTTCATCTGCAGAACAACGCGCTGAACAGATCATCCCGGACGATGTTGTTCCGTTTCGGTTTGGTGGACGAGTTGCCAAAGTGGTCGCCGTTGCAGCCGCTTTTGCGCTGGCAGTGTTGTTGACGCCGCAACTGGATCCTTTTGGCAAGGTCGAAGCAGCGACCAGGACCGCGGATCAAAAGAAGGAAATAGAAGCCATCCACAAGGAAGCTCTTTCCAGAGCTGATCGTTTGAAGAAGGAAGCGGAACGAGCGGATGAGGAATCCGGGGAAATTGAAGACCGGGTGAATGAGATGAAGTCTGACTTTCGCAATATGCAGCCGAAGAAGAAGGGTGCCAATACCAAAGTCCTGGACTCCCATCGCATGGATCTGGGCGACTTGTGGAAATCTGCCAGCAATGATCAGTTGCGCCGCATGATGAATCAGCCCATTTCCAAACAACAGTTGGGTGGAACACGCAGTCAGAAAATGAATGAGTGGCTGAAGGATCTGCAGGAAGGCAATACGGAAAGTCTGCAGCAGGAGTTGAAAAAAGCTCGGCAGACAATGCAGGCAATGATGGAAGCGAAAGATCCCGAAGAACGAAAAAAACTTGCCAGTCAGTTGCAGCGAGAACTTCAGGATCTGCAGAAGTTTGCCAAAGATAAAGCGGGTTCAAAAGAGTTGGCGGCGGCGCTCAGCAAGGCGATGAAATCGTTACAGGCGGCCAAAACTCCCGGCGAAAATCCTGAGCAAATGCAACTCAGCAAAGATGCCATGGAGGCGCTTAAACAGTCGCTTGCCCTTTCCGAAAAGGAAATGGAACAGGTGGCTCAGGCTGCGAAAGATCTGAAAAAACTGGAAGATGCATTGAAGACTCTGCAGCAGGCTCAACAGTTAAATGACAAGGGCCAGCTTGATGGTGCTAAGTGCGAGGGCTGTGAATCTCTTGAAGACTACGCCGAACTTTACGCCGCGATGATGGGTGAAGGTGCTGGCGAGGGAGACAAAGATGTCAACGACGGCGGTGGTGGCGTTGGTCGCGGTGGCGAGTCCGCCGAAGACGACAGTGATCCGGAAGGTTACAAGAAGGAAAAGGACAAGCTTCAGATTCAGGCCGGCAAGATTCTGCTTTCGATCAAGACAAAAGAGTACGCCGAAGAACTGGACTTCGACCCGGAAAAGATGCGACAGTATCAGAAGAGCATTAGTTCCCTGAAGTCCAGCGTTCAGTCAGCCATTGATGCGGAAGAAATTCCGCCCGGCTATGTTGACGGCATCAAGGGCTACTTCGACAAGATCGAAGACGTGGATCCGAAGTTGAAAGCAAAGTAACTTCGGCAGTTTGAAAGGCATACATGTGACGGCGCTTGCGAGGGTCTCCCGACCCCGCACGCCATCGACCTGCGGTCAGCCAATGGGCGAGATCAGAGACCTGCCCCCAGCGCGCGAACTGTGCCCGACCTGAGAAGCTGATATGCTAAAGTCACGGTCTTCAATTGCTCTTGCCGCATTCTGTATCTTCATTGTCGTGGCACTGACCGTTGTTCCTCCTGGTTCCACGAACTCAGGCACCAGCAGGCAGCAACTTGTCGTCTACTGCGCCCACGACGCGACTGATGCAGAATTCGTTATCAGACGCTTTGAGGCACAGACGGGAATTTCCGTCGATGTGCGATTTGATGAGGAAGCCAACAAGTCGCTGGGGCTGACGAATCTGCTGATCGCGGAACAGGCGAATCCGCGTTGCGATGTGTTCTGGAACAACCAGACACTGGGCACCATTCGATTGATGGCAGAAGACGTGCTGCAGCCTTACATCAGCACCAACGCTGATCGCATTCCTGACAACTTTCGGGATGTCGATGGCTACTGGACCGGATTTGCGGCGCGGTTGCGAGTGTATATCGTCAACACTGATCACATGTCGGCAACAGAGAACGATGTCGCCGCGGTCCTGCAGGACGGTTCCCTGCGTCGAGTCGCGATTGCTCAGCCGTTGTTCGGCACAACGTTGTCACACTATTCGGTGTTGATGGATCAGTGGGGAATGGAACGTCTGAAACAGTGGCAAAGCTCTATTCACGAACGTGGCATTCGCGAAGTTCGTGGTAACTCGATGACAAAGGATCTGGTTGCCGAGGGAATTTGCGATATCGGCTTCACTGATACAGACGACGCCTTTGCGGCCATTGATGATGGAAAGCCGGTGGAAATCGTGCCTGTTCGACTGGAGGATGGTCGGACAGTCTGCCTGCCTAATTCTGTGGCGCTGATCAAAGATTGCCCTCATCCAACGGCCGCGAAGAAGTTCATCGACTTTCTGTTGTCTGAAGAAACTGAGCTGTTGATGGCAAATTCATCCGCACGGCAGATACCGCTTGGTCCCGTGGACGATTCACTGTTGTCACCCGAACTGCTGCAACTGAAAAAATGGGCCGCCGACGGCGTGTCGTTGACTGGTGCTGCCAAAGTCAATCGGCAGGTTCTGGACTGGCTGACTGCGGAGTACACAGGGCGATGACGCTGGAAACCGCTCTGGCCTGGTCAATCGGTCGTTCGATGTTGGTCACGACCGTGGCGCTGCCAATGTCATTGGTGGTGTGGCGTTTGATCTCGGCCTGTCAGCGGTCTCGAAGAATTCATGGCCTTCTGGTCATTGCCGCACTGTTGCCGTTATTTGTACCGGACCTGCTGACCGGTTTCACTTATCGCATGACATCAGCCCGGTTGATTCACAGCGAACTTGCCACGGAAATTCTGTACGCCGCCCTGCTTCTGTTTCGGATTATTGCGTTGCAGGTCGCCGTGCGAATGATCCTGCCGTCTTCAATGGTCAGCGCTGAAGCCCTGTACTCATGGAAGCTGGTGCAGGATGGCCGCGCAGGGTGGTGGTTGACATGGCTGAGACTTCAGGTTCAGGGTCCGCTGCGAACACCGCTGATTGCATGGATCGGCGGGGCACTGTTTTGTTTTCAGGAATTCGAAACGGCAGCGTTGTTGCAGATCGATCGCCATCCGATCACATGGTCTGTGTGGCTGTTTGATGCTCATGCGGCTGGTGAACCGCTGTCGCGGTCGCTGTTATTCGTATCCGAAGCGATGGTGTTCCAAATCGTGCTGTTGCTGCCGCTCATTATACTGCTGCCACGCCGTGGTCTGCAGATTTCCACTGGCAACAGCTCGGTTGCGGCGTCAAAAAGCAGTCCGGCAGTGCAGGCGACTGCGGTGGGCGTCCTGTTCGCAGCACTCGGTGCATTCCTCATCTGGCCGTTGTGGGCTAACGGTGTCGAAGCGTTCCGCGGACTTCGCGCTCTGACAGGCCACAGTAATCTGGCGCTGCGATGTCAGCAGATTCTGTATTCCCTGCTGGCAGCGACTGTCGCTTCTGTTGGATCGTTACAGCTGGCTATTGGCGTCAGGGCAATCGGTCGCCAGTGGGTGACCCTGCTGGCTGTCGTCCCTGGACTTTGCGGGTCGCTGGTCGTCAGTCTTACGTTGCTGGCGGTGTTTCAGGTGCCTGTGCTGCACGCGGTTTATGATTCGTGGTTGCCGATGATCGTCGCGTCCACTCTGTGGATGTTACCCCGAGCATTGCTGCTGGTGCTGCTGCTGGAAGTTCTGAGTCCGCGCACGTCGATCCATTCGGCAAGTCTGTTATGCGTCGCCGGTGGGACCGCTGTTGTTCACGGCAGAAACCTTATCTGGCAGCTTGTGCGGGTCCGCTGGCTGATTGCGACGGTGGTGCTGGCACATTGGTGCTTCTGGGACGTGGCCGTGGCCTCCACGCTGCGGCCCGTCCGGTTCGAACCCATCGTCGTTCGGTTGTACAATGAAATGCACTATGGACGCATAGAATCACTCGCGGCCATCACGCTTTTGACATTGGTCATTCCAGCGGGGCTGATTTGCATCGCGGCTGTCGTCTGGAAACGGCTGCCTGAGGGCGACAAATTGTGACTGATCCCACCGTCGACAAAGGGTTGGCGGTGGCGGAGAAAATTCGTGTCAATTCATTCGTTTATTGCTACCCGGACAGATAGCACCGGAACATCCGAAAATGGCTGATGTGTTGTGGGAACTGAAACATGTGGTGCTGGCCGGAGATCCCGGCAATCGAGTCGACGGCGTGTCGCTGACGGTCACCGACGGAGTCACTGCCGTCATCGGCTATTCGGGAGCAGGCAAAACGTCATTGCTGAATCTCCTGGCCGGGCTGGATTCACCATCATCAGGCGTGATTTCAGGGTTGATCGAGCGCGACGAAGCTGGGCGAAAGAAAGCGTTTCCGCTGCCGTTGTATTGGGTTCCTCAGGATGGAGGGCTGTGGCCACAGTTGACAATTCGCCGTCACCTGGAAGTTGTTTCTGCTGCGGAACTGCGTGATCCTGCTGATTCGAGCGACGAAAGTCAGGAACTGACAGACAAATTGCTGGCTCAGTTCGATCTGACTCATCGTCAGCAAGCGGTTCCGGGAACGTTGTCAAAGGGTGAGCAGTCACGCCTTTCTGTGGCCCGGGCGCTGGCGGCAAATCCCGCTGTGTTGGTGATGGATGAACCCCTCGCCCACGTGGATTCTGTCAGGCGGCCGCAGTATTGGCATGTCATTCGTGAACATTTAGACCGGACAGGTGCATCGCTGGTGTTTTCCACTCACGAACCGGAAGTTGTGATCCGTGAAGCGGAGTCGGTGGTTTGTCTTGATGAAGGGCGAGTTTTGTACGCGGGGCCGACCGCTGAGTTGTACAATGATCCTCCGGACGCGGCGGCTGCTGGGTTTCTGGGTCCGATCAACTGGTTCGAAAAGGACGAACTGCCAACATGGCTTCCTCAACATTCCGGCTCAGAAAATGCAGTCCGTGTTCGGCCGGAAGCGCTGAAAGTGGAACCAGATGAGAATGGAGCGATGGAG
The DNA here is from genome assembly GCA_029941865.1 of Fuerstiella sp. Taxonomy (GTDB): domain Bacteria; phylum Planctomycetota; class Planctomycetia; order Planctomycetales; family Planctomycetaceae; genus Fuerstiella. Next base: position 14,388 of record JAPYTO010000024.1, read on the forward strand.
ATCCTGTCTTTTCGTTTCAGCGGAAGTTACGCTGAAACCGTCGTGAAAAATCTTAAATCGTTTGCGGTAAAAACCATCGTTCACCGACCATCGGGAAAAGTTCACGACCCGGGTCAACGCATTGTCATCAAAATCAATCTGTGATGTCTTTATTGTCATTAGCCAGTCGACTTGCTCAACCGCCCATACTCGGCGTGTTGATCGCAGCGACTACCATTACGCTGCTTTCCGGATGTGTGGACTTCACGACGGACACGTTTCCGGTTTCGGAATTCACGACCTGGAAACTGCCCGCCGACGGGCCTCGCATTCCAGCGCCGCGAGCCCTGTACGCTGACGAGAATGACACGGTGTACGCGCTGGATGATGCTGGCCGGGTGCTGGTCTATTCTTCGACGGGGGAAATACTGCAAACGTGGCACATGCCCGATTACGAAGCGGGTCGGCCGGAAGGAGTGATCAAATTGCTGGACGGTCGCATCGCTGTGGCCGACACGCACTACCACCGCGTGGTGTTCTTTCACCCGGACGGCACCGTCGAATCGATGCTGGGCGAAAAAGGAGTGGACGCAGGTCAGTTTGTTTATCCCGTGTCGATTGCTCAGGATCCAAGCGGCTTCATCTACGTCGGCGAGTACGGTGACAGGCAGCGAATTCAAAAGTTCGCAGCTGACGGCACCTTTATCACTCAGTTTGGTGAACACGGAACCGGTCCCGGACAGTTTCAGCGTCCCAGCGGAATTGTGTGGAGCAACGGAACTATCTACGCTGTGGACGCCTTCAACAATCGAATTCAGGTGTTTAGTGATTCGGGCGAGTTTCTGCGGATCGTTGAATTGTCAGACAATTTCGAGCCGTTCGAGTTTCCTTACGATGTTCGAGGCACGGCGGACGGCCGTTTGTACGTGATCGAAAACAAAGCGGCTCGACTGACCGTTCTGAAGGAAGATGGGACCGTTCTTGGTCGCTATGGCCATCCCAGTCGAGGTCTGGACGGGTTCTTCAACCCCTGGAGCCTGACGGTGTTGTCGGACGGTCGCGTTTTGGTTGCGGATACCGGCAACCACAGGATTGTGGAACTGACAGTCGGAAAGTGATTCCATGAAGTGGCTCACAACAACTTTGCAAAGAATCTTCCCGCCGCCCCGCAGAACTCTGCGCTGGACGGCCGCGATTCCATTGGTTGTATTTCTGGCAGTCTTCGCGTCGACGATGCTTTTTCTGATGCTTACCAATCGCATCGATTTTCTTTATCCGTGGGCGTTCTGTCTTTTGGCCGTGACTCCGTGGATCTGGTGGATGCAGGCGGCGGGTTACTCCGGACTCACGGCGAGTCGTGGTAACATGGCTTTGCTGATTCGATTGACGATTGCCGGTCTGCTGGTGACGGTCCTGGCCATGCCCCGCGCCGTGAAAACCAGTGACGTTGTGTCGGTGATTTACAACGTCGATATTTCTGACTCGGTGAACGAAGCAAAGGACACGGCGCTGTCGATTGTGGCATCGACCGTTGCGGAAAAAAGGTTAACGGATGAGGCTGGATTGGTCGTCTTCGGACGCACGCCGGCTGTTGAATATCCACCACGGCAGACGTTTCCGTTTGAGAAATATCTGAATTCGCAGGTTGGCAAAGACGCAACCAATCTGCAGCAGTCGCTGTCACTGAGCCTGGCGATGCTGCCGGAGGAAAACCAGGGTCGCATTGTCCTGATCAGCGATGGCACGGCGACGGTTGGTGAGTTGAAGCAGGCAGTCGTCGAATTGCAGGCGCGGGGTGTTCAGGTGGATGTGCTGCCGATTGACTACGAGTATGACCAGGAAGTGCTGTTGGAACGACTTGACCTGCCGCGATTTGTCAGTGAAGGCGAAACGTATGAAGCGGCAACCGTGCTGACATCGCTGAAGGACGGATCCGGTACGCTGGTTCTCACGCAAAACGACGAAGAGCTGCACCGCATGCCGGTCGATTTTAGAGCCGGCAAGAACCGTTTTTCTGTTCCGATCAAGGTGGATGCGCCTGGCTACTACGAATACACGGCGCGCATTGAAGTGCCCGCGTCCAAAGACAGTCGTGTCGAAAACAACGAAGTCCGGAATTACCTCTACATTGACGGTCCCGGTCGAGTGCTGATCGTCACTGATCCCCAGGGCGACGCTAAGGAATGGAAATACGTTGAACAGGTGCTCAGACAGGGCGAGCGTGAAGTTCACACGATGAACGCGCGAGAGTTTCCGCACGACCCGCTGCAGCTGATGCCATACGACGCGATCGTGTTTGCCAACGTACCGGCAGACGCATTCCTGGCGACTCAGGTGCAGGCCGTTCACGATGCGGTGCGAAATCTTGGCATTGGCTTTGTCATGCTGGGTGGACCGAACAGCTTTGGTCCCGGCGGTTACCAGAACTCACCCATCGAAGACTGCCTTCCGATTTCGATGGAGATCAGCAAAAAGAAAATTCTGCCTAAAGGTGCGCTGGTCATTATTCTGCATACCTGTGAATTTCCTCAGGGCAATACCTGGGCGAAGCGGATCACCAAAGAGGCGATTCGCGTGTTAAGTGCTGAAGATGAAGTGGGTGCGATCGGCTACAGCATGAACGGCGACGAGTGGATTTTTGAACTGACGCCAGCCAGCGAATACGACAAGATGGTGACCAGTGTCAACGCTGCTCAGATTGGCGATATGCCGGAATTCACCAGCACCATGAAGCTGGGGCTGGAAGGGCTGCTGAAGAGCGATGCGGCCAGTCGTCACATGATCATCATTTCGGACGGTGATCCGCCGATGCCACCACCGGAGATTCTGAAGGAGTTCCGGGATTCTCAGACGACGATCTCCACCGTCGCTGTTTTTCCGCACGACCCACGGGATGCTCAGGTGTTAAATGCGATCGCCAGTGCTACCGGTGGCCGCTTCTATTTTCCGTCAGATCCCAGGCAGCTGCCTTCGATCTTTATAAAGGAGGCAAAGACTCTGCGCCGCAGCCAGATTCAGAAGCGGACGTTCACGCCCACGTTGGTGAACGACGATCCCGTCCTTCGTGATATTCGATCGCTGCCGCCGCTGCACGGATATGTCCTGACGTCAGAAAAGGAAGATCCCCGCGCCACGATCCTGTTGTCGGCTCCGCCCAAAGAGACAGATATGGTTGCCGATGACAGCGATGTGGATCCGATTCTGGCCGTCTGGCGTTATGGATTGGGAGCCACCGCTGCATTCACGTCGGATCTGACGGAAGACTGGGGTAAAGACTGGATTCGCTGGAACCAATTTCAGCAGCTGGTGACTCAGATGATGACACGAGTCAGCCGGGTTAAGGTTGATCAGTTTTTGCGAGTCTACACGTACGTCAATGGCAACGAAGGCGTTGTGGTCGTGGAAGACTTTCATCCGGAAGAGTCACTGCTGGACATGAACGTCACTGTCAGTTCGGGCGACGGCTTCCGATACTCCGGTGCCGTCCGCCAGATTGCACCGCGGCGCTATCAGGCGACCATTCCGCTGCAGGGCAAGGCCAGATACCAGGTGCAGATCTCGGCCGACAGTTCGGATCGCCAGGAGATCGCGTACGGTGGTTTTATCGTTTCGTATTCGCCCGAGTACCTGCGGTTTCAGGCGAATCCGATTGTGCTTCGCGAAATCGCAGAACAAACCGGTGGCGTGGAATTGGATCCGGAACTTGAATCACAGCAACTGGCCGAGCAGATCTACGGTCGTCGTGTGAGTAAACGCAGCACACGGTCTGTGTTTGACTGGTTTCTCATGGCTCTGGCCTGCATGATTCCGCTCGATGTGGCCGTGCGGCGAGTTCAACTGGATTTTACATGGCTCAAGCGGATGTTCTCCCGGCGCAAAAATGAATCGACGGCTACCATGGGCGCTCTGCTGCAGAAAGCGGAATCGGTGCGGTCGACGATGACGGGACAGAAGTCGGAGATCACATCACGAAAGAAGACCGTCGAACGGCCCATGCAGCCGAGAGCCATACCGCCGCGTTCCAGCCAGAACGCAGCCACAAAGACACAGCCGCAGGAGGCGACACCGTCCGCCGTGTCGGAACGACCAGTCGATGACGGCAGCACAACATCCCGATTGCTGGCCATGAAACGTCAGCGGGAGGATGACGTGGAAGAGGAATAGGGAACCTGAGCGACAGGGCGCTAGCCCGCTAGCCCTCGGTCATACACGCAACAATAAAAAATATTGCAAGACGTACAGTATCGAACCGAGGACACGTGCAGGGGGCTGTTCTGAATGTGTGCCACTGGCTCCGCCAGTGCCCTGTAAGAAAATGAAAACACTGGCAGAGCCAGTGGCACACAATGCATTACGTATACACTGAGAAGGCACGAGCGCCCGGTCGCTCAAGTAATACAGGAAACAACTATGTCACAAACCGTCAGCCCAGCCGAGCTTCAGGCGGAAGCCGATCAGTTTCAAGCAGAGTTTCAGACCATTCGCGACGCCGTCGGTCAGGTGATCGTCGGTCAGGACAGCGTCGTTGAAGCCACATTGACCGCCATTCTGTGTGGCGGAAACGTGCTGTTGGAAGGAGTCCCCGGCCTGGGCAAGACAGAGCTTGTAAAAGCACTCTCTCGAGTCCTGGATCTGGATTTTAAGCGGATTCAGTTCACGCCTGACCTGATGCCTGCAGATGTCATCGGCACCAATATCATGACGGCTGACGAAGGCGGCAATTACAAGTTTGAATTCCGTGAAGGCCCGGTCTTCACACAGCTGCTGCTGGCCGATGAAATCAACCGAGCCACGCCCAAGACGCAGTCCGCACTTCTGGAAACCATGCAGGAAGGAACGGTCACGACCGATGGCAGGACACGCCATCTGAAGCAGCCGTTCTTCGTTCTGGCCACGCAGAACCCGATTGAACAGGAAGGCACGTTTCCTCTGCCCGAAGCACAGCTGGACCGGTTTATGTTCAAGGTGGTGGTGCCATTCCTGAACCGCGATGATCTGAACGAAGTTGTCAGTCGCACGATCCTGCGGCAACCGGTTGACGTTGATACGGTGATCGACGGACCACGAATTCTGCATCTGCGGACCGTGCTGGACCGCGTTGTAGTCAGTGACCCGATGCGGGATTACGCATGCCGACTGGTTCTGTCGACTCACCCGGACACCGAATACGCGCCGGACAAGGCGAAACAGTTTCTGCGGTGGGGAGCAAGTCCGCGAGCCGCTCAGGCGCTGATTCGTGCGGCTCGCGTGCGAGCACTCGGTCAGGGACGACCCCATGTCGCTTTCGAAGATATTCGCCACTTTGCGGCGGATGTTTTGCAACATCGAGCACTCCTGAACTACGACGGTCAGGCAGAAAACATCGCTGTGCAGGAAATCATCGCCGAATGCGTCAGCAGCCTGCCGACGGAGGGCTGATCCTCGCGTGACCACTGAAACATCCTCACAATTGACATCGCTGTTCTCCAACAGCACGCTCAACCGCATTGAACGCATGCGGCTGAACCCGCTGCGCCGCCTGACGAATCGCAGTCGGGGCGAGCACCTGGCTGGCAAGGGCGGCAGCAGTACTGATTTTGCCGACTATCGTGACTACGCCACGGGCGACGATATGCGTTACGTCGACTGGAATATTTTCGCGAGACTGCGGCGTCCGTACATCAAACAGTTTCTGCACGAAGAAGAATTGCACGTCGTGATTATGGTGGACGCATCGTCGTCAATGCTGTTTGACGACAAGCTGCTGAAGGCTCGGCAATTGGCGGCCGCATTTGGAATCATGGGACTGCTGAATGTCGAACGAGTCAGCGTGTACGGTTTTCATCAGCGGGAAGGGAAACCCTGGATGCTGCCTCCCGGAACCGGACGCACGCGAATTCGCGCGCTGCTGCAGTTCCTGGAAAAGCTGGAAGGTGGTGGTGACGTGCCCGTGGAACAGGCGATCGAAACGATGCTGCGTTTTCACCGTGGACGTGGCATTGCCATTCTGCTGTCAGACTTTCTGACGTTCGCCAATCTTACTCGGTCCATGAACCTGTTGTTCAGCAGCGGACTTGAAGTCTGGGGACTGCAGATTCTGGGGGATTCAGAAATCAGTCCCAATCTGGAAGGCGATCTGCGATTCGTTGACAGTGAAACCGGCGAAACGCTGGATATCACGAATGCCGGAGAGCTGCTGAGCCTGTACCACGAACATCGGGTCTGGCAGGAAGAAACGCTGCACCAGCAGTGCCGCAGTCGCAACGGTCGGTTCACATCGATCAACTCATCGATGACGCTGGAAAACGTATTGTTCGACGTGCTGTGTCGACAGGGTTGGGTGCTGCGATGAACTGGCCGGGCTTCAGCTTTCTGTTCGGAGCGTGGTATTTTCTTGCGCTCATTCCACTGGTGGTTCTGTACTTTCTGAAACTGAAGCGACCTCGGCTTGAGATTCCATCGCTGGCGTTGTGGCAGTCGGTGGTTAACGACCAGCGAGTGAATTCGCCCTTTCAGAAGTTTCGTCGCAACCTGCTGTTGCTGCTGCAATTGATTCTGCTGTGCCTGGTGATTCTGGCATTGATGCAGCCGTTTATCAGTGTTGGGCCTGAAACCGCCGAATACCTGCCCGTGCTGATCGATTGTTCGGCCAGCATGTCGTCGCTGGTGGAAGGATCAGATAAGACACGGCTTGATCTGGCGAAAGAGCGGATCGAAGACCTGCGTGGAAACGGAAAAATCGCTCTGTTTGCGTTTGCCACCGCCGGCCGGCGGCTGACCGATTTTACGGACGACAAGCAGATTCTGTCGCGCGCATTGCAGAAGGTTCAGACGACACACCGGGCCAGCAAGCTGGACGAAGTTCTGCGCATGGTGGACGCGGTTGGTCGCACTCTGCCCGTACATCGCGTGGTGGTGATCACCGACGGCAATCTGAAGGAACAGGTCGATTTTGAACTGCCGTTCAAGCTGGAAGTGCAGCGCGTCGACGAAGGTGGAGACAACCTTGGCATCACTGAGATGAATGCCCGTCGCAGCGGCCCCGACAGCTGGGACGTATTTGTTCGCGTGGCGGGATCCACGTCGGAACCCGTGAACGGCGAACTAACGCTGACCCAGGATGGAAAAGTTGTCGGTCGGGAACCAGTGGCGGCTTCTGCGGACGACTCAGAGCGGATTGTCTTTTCCGTCGACAGCATCGAATCGTCCCTGATCCAGGCCACCCTGAAGTCCAGTGGATTTGATTCTCTGGAGCTGGACAATACGGTCTGGCTGAATCTTCCCAAAACCAGACCACTGAGAGTCCGGGCATCCTCAGACCTGTATTCATGGCAACACGCCCTGAACGTTCTGCCGGAACTGGATCTGGATTCAGGCGAACAACCCTCCGCACCGGAGTACGACCTGATCGTCAGTGATTCTGAAGATCTGGCCGGAGCTGCTGCACCGGTCATCGTTTACAACGGCGTTCTTCCTGAGGAACTGCAGGATCTGATTACCGTCAGCGATGTGGATGTTGATGATACACCCGTGCAGATTGTTGACTGGGTCAGTACCGCACTGCTGCTGCGTCACGTTCGGCTGCGTGACGTTCAGATCGGCCAGAAAGCCCGATTCGCGGAAGGTGCCGACGCTCAGGATCTGGAAGAACGTGGCTTCGAAATCCTGGTTCACGGGGCCGAAGGCCCTTTGATGCTGCAGCGAAGACGTGGTTTGGAAACGGAATACTATTTTCTGTTTCATACCGACCGCTCGACGCTGCCTTATCGTGTGGCATTTCCGATTCTGGTGACGAACGTGATCGAATCGGCCATGCAGCAGGCCTCGTTGTCTGAAGTTGTCGCTGCATCCACCGGAGTCCTGCCCGCACTGAGCGTGACACCGGATCGCGAGTACGTGATTCAGGGGCCAAACGGTGAAACGGACAAAGTGCGATCGACCGTCAACGGACTTTTGACCGGTGTCCAGGCGGATGTCGTCGGAAAGTACGACATCACGGATGCAGGGGAATTGGTGGCGTCGGTAGGGACGGGTCTGTTAAGTCCTCTGGAAACATCTCTTCGCTCCGTCGTCGAACTGCAGTTTGCGGAATTGAACGTGACCACGAACGAATCGCAGATTATCGATACTGACCGACATCTTTGGTGGACGCTGGCTCTTCTGGCTTTCATTTTTCTGCTGGTCGAATGGTGGTATTTCCAGCGAATGAAGACAGGAATCGTGGCATGATCGGACAACACAATCAGGACGATCGAAGTGTAGACCGCGCCGCGTCGCGTTCAATGCTGTTCGGCGGAGCAGAGCTTCGCGGATATGCGGTGCCAAATCGGAGTTTGGGACCGAGGAACAACCTCGCTGCAGGCCGGACGCGGCTTGCCAACAGGTTGTTGCAGGTACTATTGCTTGTTGTGTTGCTGTTCAGCGAAGTGTCTGCCGCTGCCCAGCCACGACTTCCCGTGCGCATGAGACTTGAGCCGCTGTCAATTCGCGGTCGGTCCGGCAGTCCGATCGCGGTCCGGATCAAGCTGGAATACAACGCCGCTCAGATGTTGCAGGGTGATCTGGTCCTTGAGATTTACAACAGCTTCTATTCCAAAGGCGATCTGATGGCGACGATTCGCTACGACGGGATCGTGCTGCAGGGGACAGATTACATTTTTAATACGGTATTGCCGCCCATCGAACATTCATACCAGAAGCAGTATCTGATCGTAGGTTGGTACGAAACTGACACTCAGCGGATTCCGTTAACAGCCGATCCGGAATTGATCGATCCACCAGAGCCTCACGAAATACTGTCGATCGGATCGTATGAACGCGCTACGCTGATCTGTTCGGTGTCTGGTCACAGCGACTACCAGAAGGCTTCACACAACCGGCTGTTTCTGAACAAAGCGCTTTCGCTGGACAACTACTCCCCGGTTCCGGACTCAAGGAAGTCACAAAGACGAAGCGGTCCCGGTTCGCTGGAGTCTCAGAAGGTGCATAACTACTCGGTCAGCTGGGATGTGTTCAATCTGCCGGAAGACCCGCTGCACCTGTGTTGTTTCGATATTGTGTTGCTGGCGGACGGGGCCTTAAGTCGGTTGGAAGAACTGCAACTGAAGGCTCTCACGACATGGGTCGAAGCCGGCGGCAGCCTGTGTGTTTTGGCGGACGACAATCGGCTGACCGGTCAGCACGTTCAGTTTCTGCAGGCCATGTTTCGCACTGATGAGTCACCGGATCTGCACTTTGCTTTGGCCGATGATAATACGTTGCTGGTGATCTGCGATGAATATGAACCGGTGATCAATCGATACTGCGGGCTTGGGCGAATCACGTTGCTGCCGAACGTCACCGATATGTCCGCGCGATTAACCGGAGCGGAACTTGGTGGTGTCGTCGGCCATCTGTGGAAACTCCGCAGCGACTCACCCGTATTCCAGGGGCAGAAGTGGCAGCCACGGGATCTAAAGTCCCTGCTGCAGCAGCGAGGATACGAACAAAAACAGGACAGCAACGGTTTTTACGCGGAACCAAAAGGGGGGGCTCAACGCCTGAATAATCGTCGGCAGCGTTTTAAGAAGCTGGACGAACTGGCGATGCATTTCGATCTGAGCTACGAGCTGCAGCCGAAAGGCAGTCCACTGGCTTCTGTCAGTGAAACAGCGTTGCTGCCCGAAGGTGTGGAAATGGTGCCGACATACGTCATCGCGATGCTGTTGATTGCCTACGTCGTGACCATCGGCCCGGTCGACTATCTTGTGCTGGGGTATTTCAAAGCCAGAAAATATACGTGGCTGTTGTTTCCGCTGGTAACGGCTGCGTTCACTGCGCTCACGGTCAGTATTGCTCATCGGTATATGGCCAGCACGGACACCGGTGGAGCGATCTCAATCGTCGACGTCACGGACGACGGTCGTCCGGTTCGCCGGACCGACCTGCAGATGCACTTTTACGCTTCGCAGACGACGTTGTCTGAAGCAGTAAGTCAGTCGTTTGTGGTGCCCGGTCAGATGCTGATCGCCACGAACATGAGGTACGGCGGGCCGCAGGGACCACGCGCCACCAGCACGGGCGTGCACTACTCAGGCAGGTTTCCGCAGGCCTACAACATCGAACACGACCTGCGGCAATGGGAACCACAGCTTGTCCGCAGTATGACTCTCGCACCGGAATCAGGCGACGTATTGCAGATTCCGTGGAATGATGCCAGCCTTGTCACCACCGATGCAGGTCGCCAGGAACTGCTTCAGCATTTACAGAACGCTGCGCCGGACGGTGCGTCGGTCGCTGCCATCGTCCTCCATAAAGATAAACGGTTTACGGTGGGCGGAGGCGGATTCCTGTTTTCACCGAGTGTGATCAAACGCGGAGAAAACTGGGTGGAAGCGGACGTGCGGATGCGACGATATGAGCGCACCCCAGGTCCGGAGCTCAAAGCGATTGGCCTGTTGGAATCGGCCTGCCGAACGGGGACTCGTGACTTTTTCAGTCTTGTTTCACAGGTGTCACCGCAGGGGTCGGCGTCATTGGAGGATTTGCCGATTATGGATCCAACGGACGCCAACCAGTGGTTGTTGATGGTGGCCGTCAAAGGAATCGCAAACCATACCACGGTGTATCGACGACTTTATCGGGTGAATGATTCACCGGAAAACACAGCATTATGAACCAACTGGCAGTTTGTATTCGTGACCTTCACGTCAGCTACGGCAAGTTTGAAGCCGTGAAGGGCATTTCACTGGACATCCCCAAAGGTGAAGTCTTTGGTTTCATCGGCCCCAATGGCGCCGGGAAATCGACAACGATTCGCGTGCTGGCAACGCTGCAGCCCAAATTTCGTGGCATGGCTCTGGTGGGCGGCCTGGACGTCATCAGTCAGCCTCAGCAGGTCCGCGAAAAAATCGGTTACATGCCGGACTTCTTTGGCGTGTACGAAGACCTCACGGCGCTGGAATATCTTCACTTTTTTGCGGCCGCGTACAAACTGCCCAGTCATCGTCGCAAAGGAGTGATCGACGACGTGCTGTCTCTGACGGACCTGGGACACAAGGCGAACTCACCGGTCGACGCCTTGTCGCGTGGCATGAAGCAGCGGCTGGCCCTGGCGCGAGTTCTGTTGCACGACCCGGATCTGTTGTTGCTGGACGAACCCGCCAGCGGTCTGGATCCTCGCGCACGTATTGAGGTACGGGAACTGTTGAAGGCGCTCAAGGAAATGGGCAAGACAATTCTGATAAGCAGTCACATTCTGCACGAACTCAGCCAGCTATGTACTCGGATCGGCATCATCGAAACGGGAGAAATGGTGGCTCAGGGTTCGTTGCAGGACATCTTTCACCAGCTGCAGTTGAAGCGAATCATTCATGTTCGGCTGGAAGATCCGGCAGCAGACCTGGAAAGTCGAGTAAAAGAGATTCCCGGTGTGGATTCCGTCGAAAGCCAGGTGGATCGCTGGGCCATCCGACTGCGTGAAGACGAACTTTCTGTAGCCGACTTCCATCAGGCCCTGGTCGAAGAAAAGGCACGCATCACAATGTTTCAGCCGGAAGCAATGGACATGGAGACCGCGTTCATGAAATTGACGGAAGGCAAGACCGCGTGAGTTTGATTCCGGAATTACCTTTGCTGCGCCGCGAATTGACGGAACTTGCCAACCGTCGACGAACATACATCGTGCGCGTTGTGGCTGCGATCATTCTGCTGTTCCTTGTGTTTGTGGCCTACAGTCAGGCAATAGGGCAGCGTCTGCAATTCATGGGTAACACGGGTTTGACGGGACCGATGCAGTACATGGGCATCGGTGGCGACATCTTTGCACGAATCATACCGCTGTTGTTCTACACGATTCAGATCCTGATGCCGGCTTTGTGTTGTGCCTGCGTCACCGCTGAAAAAGAAAATAATACGCTGGGCACCCTGATGCTGACTCGCCTGAGTTCCGGAACGATCGTTCTGGAGAAATTCGGCAGTCGACTGGTGCCAATGCTGACGCTCCTGTTGCTGACATTTCCGGTGTTGGCTCACGTTCATACGCTGGGAGGAGTCGACACGGATCTGTTGATCGGAACACTGTGGCTGCTGTTCTGCGAATGTCTGCTGTTTGCCAGCATCGCGATTGCATGTTCGACCTGGTTCACCACAACAGTCACGGCATTTATCTGGTCGTATGTGCTGATCGGTTTTCTGGCAGCGTTGACGCTGAGTCTTGGATACACAACTTTTGTTCCGTCCGCCATCTGGCGAAGTGCCTTCATGGATAGCCAGTGGGGTGTCACCCGATCGCAAATGGCATTCCTCAATGCGGCCGGGCTCGGGTTCGGGGCTGGCGTCAGCCCGTCGACGTGGCTGATGCCTGTTGCGAGATCCGTGCCTGCACTCTTTGCGACGCTCGGTTTCCTGTTGTTCGCCCGCGTGATCCTTGTTCGCCGAGCGTTCGTATCTCAGTCGTCGGCGCTGTTGCGAGTTTTTCGAGCGGTGGACGTTTTTTTTACCGCACTCAACGATCGCACGACGGGCGGCATCGAACTTATTTGTGACAGCAATCCCCTTCCCGGTGACGATCCGGTGGCCTGGCGTGAGCGAAACAAGAAATCGCTGGGGAAGGCCCGCTATCTGTTTCGAGTGCTGGTGGTGCTGGAAATTCCTACGCTGTTCATTTGCGTTATGGCGGCTGAGGTGTCGGCCAGAAACCGATTTCAGGGCCTCTACGTGCTGCAGGGGTTGATCTGGACGCTGGCGGTTCTGGTCACTGCCGTAAAGGCGGCCACGCTGTTTTCATCAGAACGAGCCAAACAGACAATCGAACCACTGTTGGCATCGCCGATGTCGGGGGTGGATATGCTCAGCCAGAAAGTGGTCGGCATGCGTCGTTTGCTGATTGTGCTGTCGGTGCCCATTCTGACTGTCAACCTGACTCATTTTCTGCTGGATGTCGACCTCAATAGCCTCTCAACAGTCGTGCTGCAGCGACCGTTGGCTTACCTGCTGCTGAGCATCTGTGCCACCTTTGCGCTGCTGTATCTGGTGACGTGGTTGTCGGTAGGAATTGGTCTGAAGCTTCACTCTCAGACGAAAGCTATTCTGGCGTCGGTGACGGTGATTGCCGCATGGACCGTCATCCCGTTGGTGATCGCGCAATTCTTTCTTCTACGTCCACCAGCGCAGGAATTCGTGACCACGTTTTCACCGTTCAGTGCTGTGGCAGCGACGGAGCAGTATCTGACCGAACCTTTCATGAGGACCAGCTACGACCGGTATGGGCAGGTAGAAGATGTTCCCCGACTATTGTGGGCCTGCTGCGCAATCGCGGTTTACGCAGCGGCGACGTTGATGATTCGGCACGTCGTACGGAAGACGTGTCCGTTCTTACTTGGCAGACGTGAAAACCTGTCCGAGCCACCGCCCGCCTCAGTGACGCGTCAGGCACAGCTTCCGGTACTTGAAGGGACGCAGTGATGATCGCGACAGACGCGAATGATACACGCGGTGAACGTGTGCGGCGGGCACGCGTTCGTCCTGCGCGTTGGGTACGCGCTGGGCGCAGGTCTCCCGACCTCGCCCACTCGTTGACCGCAGGTCTCCCTGTGCCGGTGACGTCATGCACGCAAGACATTGGCGACCGTCACGCCGGAATTCTGCGATCGGCATGCGTCACGATCGTTTATTCAATGTTAATCATCGCAACGTCCCGTTCCGTGGCCGTCGCTGAGTCAGGGCCAACCTTAAAGGTTGTTGAGCATACGTGGGGATTTGACGGACGAGTTCAGCCCGGGCAGTTTAACCCGTTGTCTATTTTGCTGGATAATCAGACAGACGAAGCCATTGATGCGTCGGCCACCTTGCAGCGTATGCAGGCGGTGCTGAATCCTGCCGGTGGGCAATACGTGCAACAGGTGTTCATTGCTCCGGCGGCGCGACGATGGATTCAGTTCTATCCCTACGTCGCCAACAGCATTCAGACGGAATGGATTCTTTCTTTCGACGGAGAAAGAATTGGTGAGTTCACTCAACCGCGACCCGCCTACAAACTGGATTCTGAAAAGGAAGATCAACAGCCTCAGGTGATCATTCTGGACAAAGCAGGAACGGTCTCCAGCCGTCCGTCCACAGTGAAACACTTACCGGAAAACATTTTTCCACCGTATGCGACCGCAACATTTGGTCTGCACACCGTGTTCATGGATCACGTGCCGGATTGGGAATTGCCCCGGCAGCAGGCGTTTCTGTCATGGCTGAAACTGGGCGGTCGTCTGCATCTGTTGAAGGATCGACGCGGTGAATATCCTCGCTTCAGCGGGGAACTGGCGGATCTCAATCAGCCGTTGTCGCGTTATTCCGTTGGCAGCGGAGTTGTCAGTCGCCTGGATGTGCAGCGTGAAGGCCTGACTGAAACCATGGTGCGCCGAGCCGTCGTCCTTGATGCACTGAAGGACGAAGATGAGGAGTTCGAGGAGTTCCTGCGACAGCAAAAACAGCTGGGCCGGGGAGTGGGGCAATTGATCGAGATTGAACCATCATCGATCGATGAGCAGTTCTTCCGCCATATGCGAGAACTGACATTGCCGGATCATGCGTGGTGGCTGATCTTTTTGCTGGCCCTGTGTTACATCGGGTTGATTTTTCCTGGTTGCTTCATGCTGTCCAGGAACAAACAGCTGCATTTCCTGGCAACGTACAGTGCCCTGGTCGGCCTGTCGGTGATCTTCAGCATATTGTTCCTTGCCATCGGTCAGCGCGGTTATGGAGAATCCACAACTCTGCAGACGTTGGCGGTCGCACGGTCCGAAGACAACACTCACTGGAGCGTCATGCAGTGGAACGCGCTGTTTGTGACCTCTGGTGACAGTTACCAGGCTACGGCGCCGGATCAACAGTCTGTTTACTCAACAGGCGAGACTTTAGACCAGGCCGACGCGCAAATTGTGCCCGGCAACAATGGCGGCATCACGATGCAGATTCCACCATTTTCTACCCAGACGTTTGTCAGTCGCCGTCGACTGGCTTCCGCTGACTGGCGACTGCAGATCCGCGATATCGACCTACAGCTGTCCGGGCTCGTGAAATTGAACATTCAAACAGGTGCAAACTTCCCCGCCGCAGAGGCCAATAAATATTTGGTTCTGGCCGGCCGCCGTCTGTACGAGATGAAGTACGATGAAAGCACGAAACAGTTAATACTGTTTGGAGCGAAAAGGCGGCTGGCAGAATACTGTCAGCCGAATTTTGACTTTCAGTATGTGAATCGGTGGAACCGACAACAGGAAGAGGACCTGCGCACACCCACGGAACGGTTCTATGATGAATCGCTGCCGGCACTGGTGCAGCGCAATCTGCTGGATGATCTCGTGAACAAGGTAGCCAGATATGAACTGCCGGCTGACCGGTTGCGGCTGTTTGTCTATACCGCAGTTCCCGATGAATTCATGATTTCCGTGAATGCGGAAGCAAAAAGCACGGGCAGGATTCTGTTCGCAAAGGATCTGTTCTTGCGATCAGGTGATCCGGAGTAGATGGAATCAGGGACACAGATCTGCAATGCTCACGCATCAGATCCTTTTGTCCAACGCGAAATCTCCGCCGCGCCGTTACCGCGAAAAGTTTTGCCATGACACGCATCCACTCGTTCCTTCTTGCACTGTTATGTGTTGGCGCTGTCGGTCCTGCTGAAGAACGTCAACAGGTCATTGTGGTCGTCGGTGCGGAAGGAACCGCGGAATACGGGCAGATGTTTGCCGAATGGGCCGACCAATGGAAATCCGCAGCGACTGCGGGTGACGCATTGTTCGAAGTTATTGGTACGGACGACAGCCGCGATCAACTGCAGCAACTGCAGCAAAAAATGTCAGCAGCGGTGGCTATCAAAACCGCGGAGCCACTGTGGCTGGTGCTGATTGGCCACGGCACATTCGATGGTCGAGTCGCTCGGTTCAATCTGCGGGGTCCGGATCTTTCTGCTGCCACTGCAGCAGAACTGTTAGCTGCCTCACAGCGGCCGGTTGCCGTGATCAATTGTACTAGCTGCAGTGCGCCGTTTATCAATGCACTGAGTGGACCCAACCGGACCGTCATTACCGGAACGAAAGACGGAGGCGAGATTCAGTTTACTCGATTTGGGCGTTACATGGCGGACGGAATCGGTAATCTGGAAGCGGACATCGATCGCGACGGACAGACGTCTCTGCTGGAAGCATGGCTGTTTGCGTCTCGTCGGACGGACGAGTACTACAAATCGGACGGCCGGCTTGCCACAGAACATTCGCTGCTTGACGACACAGGCGACAGCAAGGGAACCAGAGCTGAGGTCTTTGAAGGTGTCCGCATCAAACAGAACGTAAAGAACAGGGATGCACTGGACGGCAAATTGGCGCGACGCTGGCACCTTGTGCGCAGCGAAGCCGAGCGGAGCCTGAACTCCGATCAACGGACGGAACGTGATCGGCTGGAAACCGAACTGGAAAAACTGCGAGAACGCAAAACGGAGTTTACTGAAACCGAATACCTGCGGCAGCTGGAATCTATTCTGCTGCCTCTGGCGAAGCTCTACGAAGAGGCACAGACGTCTTCTTCCGGTGACGTCCCGAAAGAATAACAAGGCTTAGAAATGCGACCTGACAACTGCATCTCCCATGTGACCACAGGAACAGTCTTCTGTCTGTCCGGACTGTTCTTTATCGCCTGTCTTGCTGGGGCCCCGGCGGCCGCTGATGAGTCGAAGCCCGCGGAGGAAACAGAAATGTTTCCAGTTCCGCAGGGCACAATTGATGAACTCTTCACGTTTATTAACTCAGTGAAGTCGACACCACCTCCGCAACGAACTCAGGAAGCCGTCGTCGCCCATCTGCGGGAACAGGTCAAAGCCGTCGTGGCCGCCTGCGACCGAATCATGGAATCGAAGCCGGACGAACAGCAGGAACTCAAAGCCCTGATGGAACGATTGTCGGGTTATTCGGTCTTGTCGCAGGTTGATGAGTCCGCAACAAAGCATTTGGACGCACTGTTCAAGCAGTATGAAAAGGACGAACGGCCCGCTGTTATACAGTTGATCGGTGGACTGCAGCTGCAGAATCAGGTGGGTGATTTCTTCAAGATTTCGGATGCGGCCCAGGCGAAATTCATCGACGATCTGTTCATCTTCATCGACACGCATGGCCTTGATCAGCGAACGGTCAGCATTGCATCAAGTCTGGGCCAGAACCTTGAAAATTCAGCAACTCCACAGCTTGGTGCTGTGGTCTACGAACGGCTGGCGGAAGCGCTGATGAAAATAGACAACCCCGCCATTGAGCCTCAGGTCCTGCGAATGCAGGCGATTGCTCGACGGCTTAGGCTGCCGGGGAAGTTTATGGAAGTCGTGGGGACGACGGCTGAGGGTGAGAAGTTCGATTGGGTTTCGTATCGCGGCAAAGTTGTGCTGGTGGATTTCTGGGCCAGTTGGTGCGGGCCGTGCCGCGCTGAGATTCCCAACATGAAGGCACAGCTGGAAAAATACGGGGACAAAGGATTTGCGATCGTCGGAATCAACCTGGACAACACGATCAATGAATATCAGAACTACGTCGACCGTGAAGAACTGACGTGGACTAACCTGATGAGTCCTGACGAAAGCGAACGCGGCTGGAACAGTCCACTCGCCGTACACTACGGCATCAGTGGAATTCCCACGGCGATTCTCGTTGACAGAGAAGGCAAAGTCGTCTCCATGACGGCTCGTGGCGGAGAGCTGAATCGGTTGCTGGCGGAATTGCTTGAGGATGTTGAATCGGGTGACAGCGACAACTGACTTTGCATTTGATCCGCCGTTGGTCCGCCCCGCATTGAGTGCCACGTAGGATCGGACCGAGTAAGCCGGGTCGTCTGCCGGAACATCGGCCTTTCTGTTTTGCGTGGGCGATCGGTCAAGGTGTCCCGCGGGAAAATTCGGCTTGCGATGTACCGGCATGGTTCGAGAATGCTCGCAGTGTCGTTTGCAGCATTGCCGGAGCGGCGTCGCTGTGGCTCCTGGTTCCGGCCTACAGCGCTATTCGAGCGACCGTTCCGAGGACATAGGCGCCGTCCCGTCGGTCCCTGCCATGAAATTGGCACGACGTGCCGCTACTGCGGATGCAAGACGCTCAGGGCCCCGGATGCCCCGAATTCCTATTCCCTTTTCTTGTGGAAGGACGTGCATCCTGCTGTCACGTTGCCTGCTGTGGCAGTAAAATGTTACGTGTAAAGGCTCTAATGTTTTCACCACACTCTGTGAGAGTAAGTACCATGGTTTTTCGCACACCTCTGATAAATGCGCGGCTCCATAAATCGGTCCTGATGTCCTGCGTCGTCCTGATGCTGACCGGCGTGATTCTGGCACAGGATGAAAAACCAAAGGAGCCCGTCGCGGACAAGCCCGATGCCCCTGCGGCAGAAGAAAAACTGTTTGAGGTGCCGGACGGAAGTGCGACTGAGTTGTTCGCCTTCATGACCAAAGTGAAGCGAACTCGTTCAAAGGAGCGAACGTCGGATGCCTCAATGGCTCATTTGAAGTTGCAGGTGGAAGCAGTGCTGGCAGCGTGTGTCAAAATCATGGCTGGTAAACCTGACGAAGCCATGGAAATCAGAGTCATCAACGAAAAATTCGGAGCGCTGGGCGCCTTGACTCGGGTGGATAAAGCCGCAGCAGACGAAGGCATGAAAACGCTGATGGAATCACTCGAAGCGGACCAGAGGCCTGCGATCGTGGCACTGCTGACCACGCGGAAACTCTCACAGAAGGTGGCGTCGGTTGCGACGATGTCGGATGCCGACCGAGACGCCTTCGTTAACGAATTATTTACTGTGATCGATGAGAACGGCCTGGACCGAACGACGTATTCCCTTGTTTCAAAGGTGGGGACCACGCTGGGCAGAACGAACAAGTCAGAAGCTGGTGCCGAAGTTTATGAACGACTGGCTGCGGCGATGGAAAAGTGCGATGACGTGACGTTGCGTACTCGTGCTGACAGAGCAATGGGTTCGGCTCGTCGACTGCGGCTTCCCGGGAATTTCATGGAGATCACCGGAACGACAGCTGAAGGCGAGGATTTTGACTGGAGCGCCTATCGGGGCAAGGTTGTGCTGGTGGACTTCTGGGCCAGTTGGTGCGGTCCCTGCCGCGCTGAGATTCCCAACATGAAGGCTCAGCTGGAAAAATATGGCGACAAGGGCTTTGCCATTGTTGGTGTCAATCTGGATACAACAAGGGACAAATATCAGGGATATGTCGATTCAGAGAGTTTGACCTGGACCAACCTGATGAGCGACAAAGACGACGAACGAGGGTGGGACAATCCGTTGGTCGTACATTACGGCGTCAGTGGTATTCCGACCGCAATTCTGGTTGACCAGGAAGGCAAGGTCGTTTCCCTGTCGGCTCGGGGGCAGCAGCTGAACCGGTTGCTGGCAGAATTACTCGGGGATGTCGAAACTGATGACAGCGGTAGCTGAATCGGCATCGGTCTCTCGTTGACAACGCATGCCCGGCCGTTTCACCTCTGCGGGGCGTGCGCCACGTCAATCTGAGCGAGCGACAAAATCCGGCCAAATGGCCCAGGCAGACCTGTGAGGCTGCAAACCTTCGGTGAATCGGCCGCGCGTTTGTCCCACGCAAGCTACCGTAGAAAGTGTCAAAGTTTTCTCGGTTTGCAGTGGGTGGACGATGATTGCTCCTAAAAAAACATTTGGTTGCCAACAGTGTGGTGGCAGGGGGGTGACCGTCCAGGGCCGAGACTATCTGCAGTGCGAGTACTGCCAGGCTTTGGTGTTCACCACGGACAATCCGCTGAGTGTTGACCGTGTGACGCCCAGTGGCGGACAGCTGGCAGCGGAATGCCCGGTCTGTCCGAAGACGCTGTGTACGGGACAAATTGAAGAGCGTCCGGTGTTGTATTGTGGCGGTTGCTACGGTCTGTTGCTGAAAAATGAAGACTTCGGCGCCATCACTCGAACGCGAAGGGCTCGGCGGGTCGGTGGCGAAGCTGAGGCCTGTCGACCACTTAACATGGACGAATACGATCGACGAATTCGCTGCCCGAATTGTCGAGAACGCATGGAAGTGCATCCCTACTATGGCCCCGGCAATATTGTGATGGACTCGTGTCCAGGGTGTCAGTATGTCTGGCTGGATCACGGGGAACTTCGCACTGTCGAACAAGCCGAAGGCGGCCGCGCACCTGAGCCCATGCCCCTGCACGATAATGGTGAAGTGACCATTATTCCTGCACCACTGCAGGGGTTGTCCAGCGGCCATAATCAGCAGGACTCACCGCTTCAGTCCATCGCCGATCTCCTGTTTGGTCTGTAGCCCTCGGCGAATATTCCGGCATTGCAACCGGCCGCCGTCGGTACTCCGACCGGGTAGCACGGTTGCTTGCAACCAGTGTTGCGCAGCAACACGAGTCCGATGCCAGACTCAGGAGCGTTCCTGCTCCCATCCTTTCGGCCGGCATCTTCCGGTGTATTCACTGAGGTCCAGGGAACGTCTGTGGCCCGGACCATAGATTCGCTATCATCCGTTATGAACGCACTGGACGTGTTCGAATCAACAGCGAAACAGGATTCCGATGGCCCGCGATTTTACAACCGAGAGTCTTTCTCACGACCCTATCCACGGTTATATCCCGTTCATTTCACGTGCCGGTCTGCCGGATGATGAAGCAGCGGAACAGGAGCTGATCGATCACCCGTGGGTGCAGCGGATGCGACAGATTCATCAGTTGCAGACCGCATGGTGGGTGTTCCCATCAGCGGAGCATATGCGTTTTCAGCATGTACTGGGCGTCATGCACCTGGGCAGCGTGACGGTATCGGCATGGTACGAATCGCTGGCAGATGCGTGCCGCAGCGTTCCATCCCGAGCCTACGTCGAAAGTCTGGTTCGTGTTGCCGGTCTGTTGCACGATGCGGGTCACGGACCGTTCGGACACTTCTTTGATGATCACTATCTGGCTCAGTTTGACCTGACGCATGAAGACATCGGCGGTCACATTATTGAACACGAACTGGGTGACATCATTCGCCGAATCCGTCGCAACCCCAACGGTCAGCTGCAGCCGCTGGAAGAACTGGATGCGAAGCAGGTCGCATGGCTGATTCGTCGTCCGAGCGGCAGGCCCGAGGACGAAGAAGGCCATCCGGACTGGCTGCGCAAGCTGCGTTCTCTGTTCAGCGGCATCTATACCGTTGACAACATGGACTTCGTTCTGCGCGATGCCTACATGTCCGGCTACAACACAAAGGCCTTCGACATTTCCCGGCTGATTCACTACAGCTTTTTCACGAGCGAGGGATTGACCATTCATTCGCGTGGTCTGCCGACACTGATTAATTTTATCGAAACGCGCGCCAACCTGTTTCGCACGATCTACTTTCACCGGACGGTGCGTGGCATCGACATTGCCCTGGAAGATCACTTTGCGGAAACGATGAAACGGCTGTTTCCCGGCAATCCACTGGAACACCTGCAGGCCTATCAGGGTCTGACGGAAACATCATTTCTGGTCGATGTGACTCGCTGGGCCGACAGTGATGACCCGGCGCTAAGGGAACTCGGCGGTCACTGGCGTGCGATCATCAACCGCGACGAAATGTGGCGCATGGCGTGCGAACGGACGATGCATTTCCACGATGGTCAGGCGGAAAGCACAACAATTTTTTCTGAACCCGACCTTGTCGAACGGCGTGTTCGCGAATTCCTGCCGGCTGACCTGCAGGACATTCCACTGCGGGTTGATGTGGCGAAGCATTATCACCGACCAAGTGCGCGGAAACCATCGGGCAAGCAGAACTTCTGGTTCGATCCTGCCAGTGGTGAGTCTTACGAACTTGACGATGATGAACTATTCCGCAGTCTGCCCACCAGCTTCATTATTTTCCGGATTTACAGTCGCGATCACGGTCACGACCGGGAAATCAGCGAGGCTCTGCAGAAAGTCGCTGGCGGCTCCGGTGGCGATACGAAAACCAATATGTAACGCCGCAACGTATAGACTGCCGGAGTACAAAAAACTTCGAAACACAGCCGCAGACGCGGCTGACAGTCTGGTGCGACAGTATGCAGACGACGGAACAGACCGATCTGGCTCAGCGACTGCTGGATAACGACGAGCAGGCGCTGGACGACGTTCTGCGCCAGTTTGGGCCCATGGTGCTGGTCGTGTTGACTCGGCGCTATCAAAGCGTGCTCCGCGAAACAGACATTGAAGACGTCATCTCGATCGGACTGTTTCGACTGTGGACGAACCGAGCTCGATTTGATCGTCGCAAGGCCTCGCTGAAGGTTTGGTTTTTCCGCATCGTCGAAAACGCCGCACGGGATGTGCTGCGACATGGCTGGCACAAAGCTCGCTGGCTTGAGGTCAGCAGCGATTCGGCATTGCTGGGAGCGATCGATGCATCATCCAACGGACACGCAAAAAAGACTCAGTATCTGCCGGACGCCGAACTTCGTGGTTCGTCAGATCGGGCACCGACGAATCTGCAGTTGGATCTGCGAGAGATCGTGGCCGAACTGCCGGAGAGGCACCGACACATTGTCATGGCCGACGCAGCAGCAAAAGAAGGGGTCGCATCCAGCAAGTGGCTGGGCGCTGAACTTGGCGTCCCGGGATCGACGGTACGCGTCTACAGGAAACGAGCGATGGATCGAATTCGAAGTGAATTGGCCAGACGAGGCCACGACGTGCCCGGCGTCTGATTTCGTTTCGCCGGAGAATCAATGATATCGACGCTGCGGAGCAAAAATGAAGAGTCGCGGTCTCATTCAGAGGCCAGGTCTCTTACGAGGTTTTGTTATGAACGAACACACTGAAAATAACGACCGGCTGCTGCAGCGTTCGCTGACAGATGCGCTTGGACCGGAGCCGTTGCGTGACAAAGATATTGAGCGGCTGCTGGATGCCGAATCAGCTGTCACTGCAAACGATGAGCAGCTGAACCGAATTCTGGACGGTGCTCGCACGCTGGTCGAACAGTCGGCGTCGCACACAGTCGGCAATCGATGGGCACAGGATTTGTCAGGCAGAAAGTTCAGTGGTGCAGCGCGGGTTACGATGAGGCGAATATCAGACCGACCGCAGGACTCACGAAACAGAAATCCTCGCGGAGCTGTCGCTGCGTTAACGGTTGCCGCCATGAGTTTGCTGGCCGTCCTGTTCTGGACGTCCAAAGAGTCGTTGCGCTTTCAGACAGTGGTGGCGGAGCACAAGGCGGAGCGGCAACTTCAAATCGCGTCTATCCGTCGGCACTGGATGACGGCACAGACAGTACCGGTCGTCGAGTCCACGCGAGTCAGCGTGGGTGACGTCATTCGAACGGGGGCACGCGAGCGGCGACGAGTTAACCTGCCGGATGGTTCTGTGCTTTACGTCAACGAGTCAGCAGTCCTGAAGGTGGTGACGGCTCGGAAAATCGAAGTGCAGCGTGGTGAAGTCTTTGTGGAAGTCGTGCCTCAGTTTGACCCGAAGAACCAGCGGGAATTGTTCGAAGTGGTGACTCCCACCCGAACGGTTACGGCGCTGGGGACGAAGTTTGGCGTCGATACATCCGGTGTCGACACAGAAGTGCTGGTGACTCAGGGCAAAGTGAAGGTGTCCGGGGTCAAGACAATCATTGCAGCAGGAAAACAACTGGTTGCGGCGGTAGAGACCCGGTCTCTGACATCGCACACAGTGCTGCCGGCTTTGCGGGCATCAGAGCATCTTGGCTGGACTCGCGACCTGATGGTTGCGGCCGCGGGAGCGCTGGTGCCGGCGAGTGATTATGCCGGTGGAGCCATCATTACCGTCGATCCCAACGGGCAGGAAACCAAACTGAGTCTGCGCAAGTACCACGTCGACGTGCATATTGAAGACGGATTCGCTCGCACGACGATCGATCAAACCTACTTCAATCACACGCAAAGTCGTCTGGAAGGCACATTTCACTTTCCACTGCCGCCGGATGCGTCGCTGTCACGTCTGGCTATGTATGTCAACGGCAAGCTGATGGAAGGTGGTATGGCCGAACGCGAACACGCTCGAAACACGTTCGAAAAGATCGTTCACAAAATGAAAGACCCGGCGTTGCTGGAGTGGGTCGATGGCAGTACGTTTAAGATGCGAGTGTTTCCGCTGGAAGCACGGCAGGAAAAACGCATTGTCCTGAGTTACACGCAGCGGCTGAACAGTGCGTACGGGAAGACATACTACCGGTTCCCAGCCGGTCACAGCATGGACGTGGTGCGAGACTGGTCGACCAGTCTTCGCGTGAAAAATGGTGGGACGGAAAAATGGCACAGTCCTTCGCATGCGATGACCTCGACCCCGGATGGCAGTGACCTGCTGCTGACGGCGGAAGAACAAAACAGTCGGATGGACCGCGATCTCGTGCTGGAACTGGGCGCGGCGGGTGCTGACGAACTTACATCACCAGGCGTGAAATCGTCAGGTGCGCAGTGGTGCAAAACCACGCACGGCGGGCACCAATACCTGCTGCTGCGATACCGTCCGGAGCTGCCAGGAAAAACGAAACGCAGCCCTCGACACTGGGTCTTTCTTTTCGAAGCGTCCGCTGACCGCAATCCGTTGCTGGCGCGAACTCAGATCGAAATCATCCGTACTCTGCTGGACAATGCTGAACACAGTGACACCTTCAACATTGTCACAGCCAACACCAAAGCGATCGCTTTCAGCAAGAATTCGTTGAAGTGTTCTGCACGAAATATTGCAAAGGCGAAATCTTATCTGGATCAAATTCACCTGATCGGCGCATTGGATCTGCAGAAAGCGCTGACCAGATGCGGCGAACTGTGCGACAGCGAAAATGAAACGGTTGTCGTCCATACGGGATCGGCGATTCCTGTGCTGGGAACTCAGGATCAGAGCGAACTTTTGAAAGATATCCCCGTTGCGGCCGGCTATGTGGGTGTTGGCGTCGGCAAGCTGTGGTCGCGACCGTTCATGAAGGAAGCGGCCAGCCGATCAGGCGGGTATTTCACTCAGATCAACCCGGATGAAGAAGTCCGCTGGCGCGCGTTTGAACTGTCATCTCTGCTGAATACGCCACGGTTGCTGAATGTCAAAGTCGCAGAGACCGGGACGCAAAGTGGCGAAGCCACCTTTCTGAATTTCGCCGACACGATTGTTCAGGGCGAAGAAATCTGCGCCGTGACTCGGTGCACTGCCGGCGAGAACTTGCCAAAGTCTGTCGTTGTCACGGGACTGTTGAACGGCAAGCCGTGGAAACGCACGGTGAAAGTAAAACGGGTTGCTCAACAGGCGGAGCATTTGCCTCGCAGTTGGGCGAAACTGCAGATTGATCGACTGATTGCGGATGGGGCTGTGGAGCACAAGAACGAGATTATTCGGCTGAGCAAGTCGATGTATGTGATGAGTCCGTTCACGTCGCTGTTGGTGCTGGAAAACGAAGAAATGTACACGCAGCACAACATCGATCGAGGTCGCAAAGATCACTGGGCGCTGTATGCGTGCCCGGCAGAAATCAAAGTCGTCGAAGAACTCTTAACTGCGCCGGCCGTTGTCGAAGTGGAGAAGATGAGCGAACCCACTTGGCAGGACACGGTGCGAGCGCTGTCGATGCCTCGTGTCGTTTCGTGGTCGTCGTGGGACAAAGATCAAAACGGCGCTTTGAGCGTCAACGAGATGCTCCGACGAAACGTTTCGTCCGGGGCGTACCGAGGAAGGCCCACGGTTCGTTTTCGGCAGTCCGATAGTAATGTCAGACATACCTATCCCTATTACTCCTCGAATATTGCTCTTCGGGATTTTGGGGTGACCGATGGCAGAGTCTGGTTTGACGACGGGCTCTACTTCGACAGCACTCGAACACCATTACGAGCCGAGGTTGAGTATGAGCAGTTGATTCTTGATCCGACCTCAGTTCGTGACGAGGCATTGAACCTCCGCGGTGACGTCAACGTTAAGGCGATATTGGATATTGGGCCTCTGATTATTAAAGGTGACGAGGCTGATGTTGCTTCGGTACAGCGTGTTATTCGAGAACTGGAGCAAGCGAATGTCGGCGTCATGCCCGAACAGCAGCTGCGTGCCGCTGCTCCGATGACTGAATCCAGCTGGGGGTCCCGCTTCAAGCTCACGCTTCCGACCACGCCCGATGATCTGTCCGGCCCGGAGCAACTCGATGGGCTCGCACGCTTCGGGAGATATGACTTTTCAGTACCTGTCTATTCCGTCGACGACCTCGTTGCTCTGCCAGGTGATTCGGTTTCATTTGTTCCTGATCTTAACTTTGACGGATACATACGGTCAGATGCGACCCTTCGCGATTGGGGAATTCCAGTTGTCGACAACACCGACCTGAATCTGACAAGTCCACTGTGGGCTTTTCGTCCGCCTGTAGCGATACCGACTCCCATGCGCGCTCATGACGTGTTTTTCGGCGAGGTCGCGCCGAACCTGAATTCTCTGTTTGCAGACGTTAATGGAACCGGCAATCTGAACGACTCCTGGGTGCTGTCGCCGCAGCTGAATCTGGGACCCAGGATTATTATTCCGGAAGAGCAAGAGCAGCAAATCCTTGGGGTCGAGGAATTCTTCAGCCTGCAGTATGGAATACCTCAACAGAGTCAGAGGTCGTTCGGACTTCAATCCGAGGCTGAAGGGTTGCCCAAACTGAGTTTTCAACGCGACCCAACTTCGGTTGATGGTGAGCGGCAGTTCTTACGGTTGACAGAGCAATTCGAAGACCTGTACGGCCAGCGGCGGTTCGCAGAAGCAGAACTTGTGGCGAAGAAAGCACAGACTCTGAATGTTGCCGCAAAACAGGGACTGATCATGGAACAGAAGGCAAAACTTCAGCGACAGATTGCGTTCAATGAGCAGCTTAAGGCAGACCTGGCGACTGATTTTCTTCGTGCCATGAACGATAGTGTCGGGTACGACGTGAAACTGTCTGTGATGTCACCCGCTGTTAAACGCACGCTGGGAACAAACAGAAGCTGGACGGAACTGTCGCGGGGCTGGGGGGCGTACCGTAGGCCGGAGTTACGCCGTCTGGTCGAGAGTGAACGGAAAATAGAGAATTTGCTTAGCCGGGTCGTTTCACTGCACTTCCATAATGCACCGTTGACGGACGTCATTCGTCACATCGCCACGACTTGGGGAGTGAATATCGCACTGGAGACTCAGGCCATGAAAGCGAAGGGCCAGATGGTGAATCAGCGAGTCAGCATCGATGTCGACGGTATTACTCTGCGAAGTGCACTGAATCTGCTGCTCGCTCAGGCGGGTGGTTTGGTTTACGACATTGAAAACGGAGTTTTGAAGATCACCACCCGGCTGGCGAAGGTGTCCCGAGACGATATTCAGCCGCATTTCGGTCGTGACCCTCGGTATTTCTGCGACCTGATGTCTCACGCTCCTGGACTGAATACGTCACGAGCGGATGTTCTTGCGTTGGCAGAAACAATAAGCGACAAGGCGCTAGCCGTCGGTTCTTCCGCTACGACGGACGCCCCGAAGACAGCTGTGCGTGCCAGAGGGCGAATCACTGCCGCTGCGAAAAGGCTCATCGACGGAGCGAGATCCAGCGGGTGGGAGCGAATCACCTTTCCCGCAGCAGACGGGCCGGAAGCGTTTTCCGTATTGTGCGATGGGGCAGGGCGGTACGTCTACAGCCGAATTGTTTCGGAAGGGCTGCGGGAAGAAGTACTTTGCGACGGCGATTCACTGACACACGTGTATTCCGACATTGGCCTGGCGTCACAACGCACCTTCAGTCGATTTCATCGTCGCACGATTGAATCGCTTGTGCCATGGTTGGTTCCGCCTGTTGCAGAGCTGGCCCGCGGAGCGGATGTGATTGCGATCGATGACCGAACAGTGGCCATTGTGCCACAGGCTGTAACTGCCGCCGACCGGGCGGCACCTGGGCTGGAGGGAACTGAAGAGGAAAAACGAACCGACGTCGAAAAATCAGGCACTGTCACACAGCCGGAGATTAAGCGCGAACAGGACTCCGTCGGGTCAGCGGGACCCGTTATTGAGGTTCACTTTGTGTTCGGTGACGACGGTCGATTGCAGGAACGTCGTCTGGTGTCTTCTGAATCAAAGACGGTTGTTCTGCGGACGGTCTTCGAGAGCGACGGGACTATCAGGATGCTTGACGGTGACGACGAAGAACTTGCGGTCGTGAAGCTGAAGCGAGAAGTCGCCGAGGCCCCGGCGTTGGAGCTGAAGGACGCACAGCTGGTGGTGTTACCGATGCCCATTCGGTCTTCCGCCACCGTGCTGAAAGGCAAGGCAGTCAACGATGGCGAACCGGATCTTTCAACGTGGTCAAAAAAGGAATTGATGGCACTGATTCTGGCCGACACGGCCGAAGGCAATGGGGTACGAGTGGCCAAAACGATCGACGCACAATTCTTCAGCAAAAATGATCGGCGCGATGGACTGTACGTGCTGTTGAGTCGTTTTCCAAAGCGGTTGGTGTGGGAAGAAGACGTCGCAAAGTCAGATGGCCGCAAGCGACAGGTGGACTTACGTCCGTCGCCCGAGGGTTCGCCGCTGCGACAGTTCGTCCGGCAGTACATCAGCTGGACGTTGAACGCGGACGGAAGTGCCACGGAGTTTGCGATCGAAGGATCATCAGATGGGTTCGTCCAGCGCTTGGCTACGGCAAGGAACCTGTATCAGCGCTGGAGTTCCGGAGCTGCCACGAATGATCGAACAACGTCGCAGATCAGGACGGAGTTGCAGCGTGCTCTGAAGTTTGTCGCTTCGTGTCGTACGGATGCGATGGGCTGGACGCTGCTGAGCGTTATTCATCCGAAAATCGAGGCGGCAGAACTGAACGAAATGTTTGCCCGTGCGGCAGCCGAATTCGAAGACAACCCTCAGTTGGCTCGGCTGGTTCGACAGGAACGTGTCGCTGCGTTGTTCAAAGCAGGGCGACACCAAAAAGCCCGGCAGCTTTATGCACAGTTGCTGCGGGCAGCCATTCGTCAGGGGACTCAGCCGCAAATTGCGGCTGACATCCGCGAACGGTTTGTCAGTCATGGTGGCCAGGAGGCGTGGTCAGACCTGGTCGTGGCCTGCGGATCCGCCTTGACAAAGGCAAAGCTATTGCGGACGGCGTTTCTGTTTTCTGTGCAACTAAATCAACTGGGTGACACGGAAGCCGCTGGTCAATTGATGGAACAGGTACTTGCGGAAGTCACGGCTGAAAAACGTCCGGACGTGACATTGCTGGCTGTCGAGCATTTACGACGGTTGGCGGATGGTCGGGCTGGCGAACTGATGGACTCACTGCTGGAACTGCAACAGTTGCAGAACGACTCACGCATGTGGCGATACGCTGCCAGGGTCGCCGATGATCTGGGCCACCGGCAGACAGCCGTGCTTCGACTGGAACACGCGATCTATCTGGAATTCCAGAATCGGCCGGACGTCATCAATGTGGAAAAACTGCGAGCTGTCTATACCGATCTGCTGACTCGTTTTGAAGAAATCATTGACGCATCGGCGACGCTGGAAACAGCAGTCCCGGATGACATGTTTGCCAGAATCATCCGATCGGCGGATCAGTGGAGATCGCTGGAGGATGACGCGACGACATGTTGTCACCTGACGGCTCGCATTCTTTCAAAGCTGAATCAAACAGATCTGGCCTGGAGCTATCTGACCACGCCGTTGGCCGGCCAGTCCGGTGAATCCGCACCGTGGCGAACACTGGCAGATAACCTGACTGAACAGAAGCAGGTGGAACTGGCAGACATGGCATGGTCCCGGGCGTTCGAATTTGAACGAACGAATCCCGAGCTGCTGCTGAGCCATGCCAAAATGCTGTCGGCAAATGGTCAAGCTGTCGCCAGTCGTCGGCTGTTGAAGCAGATCGTGGATACCAACTGGCAACCACGCTTCGCTCGCGTGCAGCAGCAGGCAAGGAACCTGCTGCCTTAGTAGGACAGCGCCATTTTCTTCTTCACTTTAACCCGAAGCTCATGCGAGAAACCAGGCCGGACCGAGCGAAGCGCTGTTTCGGCATCGTCAGCCCACCTCTCTGATCACCCTGGCCTACGTAGCTGGAGCCGGGGAACGAGTTGACGTCATCATTCCGCCGACGCTGGGTCGAATGGCGTGGACTTAAGGCGGAAAGGTTGAAGAAGTGAGACTGGGGTTGCGGA
>JAPYTO010000025.1:0-37164 GCA_029941865.1 Fuerstiella sp.
TGAGCGGGGGTTCGACCA
Source organism: Fuerstiella sp. (assembly GCA_029941865.1). Lineage (GTDB taxonomy): Bacteria > Planctomycetota > Planctomycetia > Planctomycetales > Planctomycetaceae > Fuerstiella. The sequence goes on from JAPYTO010000025.1 coordinate 19, forward strand.
CGGACGCAGAGCTGGAGCACCTGAAAGGCCTGACCAGTCTGACGGAGCTTAACCTCGACCTCTCGAAGATCACGGATGCTGGGCTGGAGCACCTCAAAGGACTGACCAGCGTGAGATCACTTAACCTCAACCGCACGCAGATCACGGATGCCGGGCTGGAGCACCTGAAAGCCCTGACCAGTCTCAAAACGCTCGACCTCGGCCACACGCAGATCACGGATGCTGGGCTGATACACCTGAAAGGTCTGACAAGACTGACATCGCTTTGCCCTCAGAGCTTTGGCTCGTTCAGGTTTGGCTTTGGTAGTCCCCTGCTTCCGTCCAGAGTAGACACCTCGCTCTTTGGCGGCGGCGATGCCTGCGGCTTGGCGTTCCTTTTGGACCTCTTGCTCCATTGTCGATGTACCAACGGACTTTGGGGTCAAATCCGCCGTTGCCTTGGGGCCTGAAGCTCAAGAAGTGAGAGGACTGGTTCGAAGAACTCACTGTCGCTGCACCGGACGATCGGAGTTCCAGACTCGTAACTGACTGAGAGCTCTCCCTGATCGGGATTTGAATCTGTGAAAAAGACATTCACGATGATACAGATCACCGAAACGAACAGCATTAAGGATCCCATTAGCGGCTGAAATACGACCAGGATCATTCCAAGTATGCACGAGGTGTAGGCAAGTCGACTGATTCGCGACCCAACCGTAGGAATCAAAGCAGACACGAAGATGCTCGTACGTGTTGAGCTCCAACGGACGTCTTCGCGTTCGCCCCATTGAATCGCATCAACGTTATCTCGAAACAGCTGAATGTCCGGATGCACCCATCGATTGGGTGTGCCGCACACGACGCATTGGTCAACATCGAAGCCAACAGGATCACCACACCGAGAACATGGGGTAGTATCTGGTATGTCGTTTCCGAAGTTACTCGTCGCCTGAAGCTGGTACGTTTCAACTTCTTCGACTTCCTCCAATTCTATTACTTCTTCAGCACACTCAGACTCCAAGTCTTCAAGGACGATCCAACTGTTGCACTTTGGACACTCGATGCAACTGCCAATCCGTTGAGGAGATACCCGCCTCGAAAAATCACCGTGCCCGCAGGGGCCTTCGACGATGCAGCCGCCGAGCGTTCGCCATCAACGACGCCTTGGCGCCGATCAGGCGACTGAAACCAGGCGGCAGCAATCGCTAACACGGCGACCACGCACAGCAGCACGGGAAACTTCATGTAAAATTCCTGTCAAAAGTATGCCCGTCGCCTGCTGATTGCGATCAGCCGCTTTGCGGGCACCGAAACGATGTATGAAGGTGAAGGTGCCCGGCGATCTTAAGGTCCACAGCTCACTGGACCTGCCGTGATGCACAGTGACGAATGACGTTCCCGCCGTTGCCTGAAGATCAGTTTGCCGCAGGATTGTCGTAGGCTGCCACCAGAGCGTCCGCGATGGTGGTGCATAGTTCGGTGCGTCGAACCGGCTTGCTGAGTACCGAATGAGCGTCCGCCTCTTCCGCGTCTTTCCGCAATTCGTCGGTGGCTTCTGACGTGATCAGAATGCAGGGCCGAATGGCATTCAGATCCTTAAGCAGCCGGAGTGCCTCAAGACCTGTCATCACTCGCATGTGCATGTCCAGCAGCACGATGTCAATCTGATACTCCTGTGAGTACTCAACGGCGGCTTCGCCGGAATCCACTTCATGAATACGCAACAACAATCGGGGTTCCAGAAGCTCACGAAGAGTTTCGCGGAAGGCGCGATTGTCATCAGCGATGAGAAGTTGGTAAGTCTCAGGAGTTTCAATAACCATTCTATGACACCTCGTTCGTGAGGCCTGTGGCTGACACACTGTCAACCGGCGTCCCTGCAGCGATCAATCTCGCTCATTGTTATGGAATTCCGAGACAGTTACCAGTGAATTTCCGTCCCCGTCTGATTCACGCTCTCTTGTCGTCCTGATCATCATTCTCTGGTGAGTCCTCGGCAGCCGCGTCAGAATGCTCAGCATCGGGATGGTCAGCTCGCCATTTCTTCCAGAATTCCGGTACGGACGTCTTTCGCCAGAGAGCCAGAGCATTGCCCACGTGTGAGTAAAACGTATAGCTGCTGTTTATCTCGCTCTGCGGCGTCTGCAGCGTTTTCTGAACAATCCAATCTGCGGCCCTGACGATGCTGTCGTGAGGTGGATGCAGTTCCTTCGGTGCGATCGCCAGCCATTCCAGATGATGGCCGGTGGCGATGACTCGTCGATAAGCCTTCTCGTTCGGGTCTTTGTTGGCGGCCGCATCGGCCCCTTCGTGCCAGTTCGGCGGCCATGAACCATCCGGATCCTGAGAGGCAATAATCAGGTCTCGGGCGCCGTGGAGGAACTGCATGATCTGGCTGCGTGTGGCTGCTGTCAGCAGTTCGCTTCCGTTTTCTTCGTCAAGTCGCAGCAAAGCCATCAGCGAATAGACACGATGAGTCCCCAGGCATACTCCCTTCTTGCGATGTTTCCTCATCAATCGTTCGGCCAGCATGTCAAAGGTAATTCGTCGCCCCTGACCATTGTGCCATGACGCTGTCCCTTGAGGGGCCAGATACAAACCAAATGCCATGGCGGACCATTCGGTTTCGCGTTCGTCCAGACGAAAGTCTCGCAATGCTTCGGACAGAATCTGTTCCATGGTTGTCTGCCGAGCCGGCGTGAACACAGGAGTGTCCAGCGTGACGCCCGCCTCAGCCATGGAGGCCAGCATATGATCGTGATGCACGGACGCGGTGAGGTCAGCCCCCCAGCGGATACGGATGCCGTCCGGCTCAGGTTCCAGGATCGGCTCGACGTCTCCTCCCCATGAGGCAAGATACTCGCCGGTGTTCACGAGATACTGCGCCATTTGCGGCCCGGAAACCAGGTCCGGACTGTCGAATTCAATCTGTGCCCCCCAGATTCGCAGTGCGTGTTCCACATAGTTCGGACGCAGCTTCTCGCGACTGAATCGCGGCAGAACTTTCGTCAGAACGGCGGCCAGGTCCTCGTCACTGACAACAGTTGCATCGTCGTAGAACGGCAACACAGCCGCCGGCATGCGATTTGTGAAATTCACATCGGCCAGCGGTTGTCTCGACCGAACCTCGGCCTCGATACGCTGTTGCTGATTTGGCGACAGGCAGAACCATGCGGTGGCAAAGGCTGCGATAAACAGGCACTGCACGATTAACGTTGTCTTCACTGAGATACGGTTGTTTCTGGGCATCGAAATTACTCGCAGTGGAATGCGTTATCTTGTTATCAAACGGTGGCGAAACGTGCAGCGTTTCAGCGGATTGTCTTGACTCGCACAAACATCGCCGCCTGAACATCTTCGTATTGGGTCTCGTAGTCGTCGCTTTCGCGGAGAACCTGAATCAGGCGGGCGTTGCGGATTTTGTCCGCAATGACGAAGTTGATCCCATACCGGTCCAACAGTCCCTCCCAGTCCGCCGGGCCATCAATCAGCCGAACATAGTCGGACCAGACTTGTTCCGGGATCACATGCACGTGCAGGTTCACCATTGGCTGCAGATCAGCTGGACCGGACCGCGTCAGAAAACCGGCCCATTCGGCGGGCATAAACGCGATTCCCGGAGGTACCTCTGCAAGACTATTCAGATACTCCAGCGGTTGAACGGGCGTTCCCCGGGACAGCGCGCGATGTAGTTCCGGTGTCTTGCCGTGGATCGTCTGCAACCCCAGCGACGTGAAACCGAAAAACACCCAGCAGAGTCCCAGACTAACAACGGTCCACAGGCCGGTCCGGCGATAGGGAACCGTACGACGTTCGATTTTTTTCATTGCCCGCCATGCCGCAGCAGCATGGACGCAGATCACCATGGCACAGACGGGAGCGAACCAATTCAGCATCCGGCCGGACCACATCGCCATTCCTCCGGTGACCAGCAGTGGCAGCATCTCGACCGCGCGAAGTCGGCGTGGACTGAATCTCAGTGCGAACAGCAGCAGCACGGCAGCACCGGCAGCCAACTGCCCCTGTTGCATCCGCAAAGTCAGCGGATCCCATTCGAACATTGTGGCGATATTCGGATGACTGCCGACTCGCAGGACTTCGTGGTAAATAGCAAGGCCGCTCGGATTGAGAAGCGCGGCCGCTGCACACAGTTGAGTCAGAAGTATCAGGCGAATTGTCGGTCGGCTTCGGAACGCCTGAGAAAGGGACCGCGTTTGCAAAAAGACGTCGACAACTCGGCCAACGACGACCAGCCCCATCAAAAGAAGTCCCATGGCAAACGAACCGTGGCAATTCGCCCAGACCGCAAACATGAGTGGCAGGGCAACCCACGAAACACGGCTTCGAATCCCACCGGTCGCCAGCACCGCCAGAACAATGCTGAAGAATGCGACACCGACTGACTGAGGACGCACAATCAGAAATTGCTGCCAGTTGACGGCCAGAAATATGGCACAGCTTAGAATCCCGAACGCTGCAGAACCGCACCGTTTTGTAACCGTGTACCCCACGGCTGCCAGCGATATCACAATCAAAGCCGCATAAGCAAACTGCAGCGCCGGCAGTCCGAGTCCGTCAGTACGATACAGGAACGCCATACCGATCTGTGACAGCCATGCCGTATTCACAGTCGGCATGCCTTTGGCCAGAGCCACCAGAGGCTCCGTTTTCGCAACGGATTGGTGCTGCAGGATGTGTTCGCCGTAATTGATGTGGTCCCAGAGGTCCGAGTGCCACAATGGTCGGTTGGCGAAGATGATCAGAACCAGCCCCAGCGTCAGCAGAAACGCCGCGACAGCTGCGGACATACGACACCACTCCGGGGTCCTGTCTTCCAACACCGACGCATCCGGCAGACTTTCATCCGGTTCCGGCGTATCAGTGTTCGTCGGTACTTCCAGCGTTGCAGACATCAAAATCCCCTGACTAAACAGACCTCTCACCTGCTTTACACTGCAATCAATGAGGACGGCGGTGGAGAGCCAGAAGTGTAGGTTACGCCACGTGCGCGTTGAACTGGAATCGTAATTCCGACATGGCAACCGTGCAGTGCCCTTCGATCACTCGAATATTGGCGCTCGTTACTATACTTCCGAACACTGCGATTGTTCTGACAATGCACAATCTGCGTGTGCTGCGGACGCTCGCATGGCTGTATGCCGAACATTTCCAGCGGTTGCGTGTCAGATTGCCACGTTCCCCAACCGTTTGTGGTTGGTCGCTTGCCAACCGGTTTGTTGCGAAATACAAGTTCTGGTCGTATCAGGCAGGAATCTGAGGCGAGCACACGTCTGTGCTGCTTGCCATCAGCAATTCACATAGCCGTTCCGTCCGTCCGCGGTGGCCACGGAACAAACGATCCGTTCGCAATACAGACACCAGTGTTTAATGACGGAAGAAACGACTGTACAGCTAAGAAATCAGGAGGAGGTTCGATCACTGTTCGGGCCTCAGGATGAGTACATGCGCCGGCTTCGACACAGCACTGGTACTCAGATTATTCTGCGGGGCAACGTGGTGCACGTACAGGGCACTGCTGAACAGGTGGAGCGATGCAGTAATCTGCTGAAATTGTGGCGTGAGATACTGCGTCGCAATGGTGAATTTCTCGATGGCGATGTTGCTGAGACTCTGGACTCCAATCTGGAAGGTGAACAATTGCATAACGACGTGCTTGACAAGAACTACCGTTCTGCCGACGTGGCAACCGTCCCTACCGAACCTCGCAATCGCGATATCCGTGCCGGGCGTGTTGGCAAGGACAAAGTTTCGTTGATTCGCCCGAAAACTGACGGGCAACGCGTCTACGTAGAAGCGATGGCGGAAAAGCCACTCGTGTTTTGCGATGGGCCGGCAGGTTGCGGAAAAACCTTCCTCGCAGTCGCAACCGCCCTGCGAGCTCTACACACTGAGGAAGTTCGCAAAGTTGTGCTGGTGAGACCCGCCGTTGAAGCTGGTGAGAAGCTTGGTTTTCTGCCTGGCGACATGTTTGCCAAGGTGAATCCGTTCGTCCGTCCGCTATTGGATGCGATGAATGACATGCTCGACTTTGACCGGGTCCGCCGCTACATGGCCAACGATGTCATCGAAATCGCGCCGTTGGCGTTTATGCGGGGCCGGACGCTGAACGACACATTCATGATCCTGGATGAAGGTCAAAATACGACGACTACGCAGATGAAGATGTTTTTGACGAGAATGGGAATCAATTCCCGAATTGTCGTCACGGGCGATGGAACGCAGAACGACCTGCCAATAGGCACGAAAAGTGGTCTGACTGACGGAATCCAACGGCTTTCCGGGATTGAAGGGGTTGCCATTGTGCGTCTGACCGGACAGGATATCGTCCGTCACCGGTTAGTGAGAGAGATCGTTTCGGCGTATGAAGCGGGCGAAACCGGCAACGATAGCGATTGATACAAAGCGGCTGGACTGTCCAGCTCAGGTGCAGCAGCGGATAGTCGAAGCTGCAACCATGTTCGCCATTGAACAACAGATCGTGAAGTAGTCAATCGAAGGTCTCCACGACCGAGCGCGACGGACGCAACTCCGTCGGCCCAAACATCATGACATTCTTCGGGGTACGCCGAGCTCGTCAGACTCGAGTTTTTCGTCCTTCTCCCTCCGTGCGGGAGAAAATCACTACCGCCATTCAGGACTATCGCGTTCTGACTCTGTTGCTGGTTGCGCTGTTCGCAATTCTGCTGCTGATGATTGCGGTGCAGTCCTGGCGCACGGGGTTCGCGTTCCGTGAAGGCCAGGTGTGGGCTTCCGGCGTTCAATCGCGAGTCGAATTTAAAATCGAAGACACGCTCGCCACCAAACAGGCTCGCATGAAGGCCGAAGCCGGCACGCGGCTGGTGTTTGTTCAGAACAACGAACTGTGGAACGTCCTTGAATCCACGTTCAAGAACGATCTGACGGCAGTCGCCAACGCCCGGACTCTGTCTGACGTCCCGGCGGATGTCATCATGAGCTATGGACTGGATATGGAGTTTCCCGGTGATGTCGAAAAGGGCACGACGCTCACGACGCGGTTTGACAATGTACAAACAGCGTTTCTGGCATCAGACATGGCGATCGGCGACCTACTGAATCAGATGGGGATCGAATTTTCACGACTGCTCAACGGTGTACGCGGCGTTGGCATACTGGACGATACTGCCAGAGCAGCAATCGGTCTTCCTGATGATGACCTGAATCCTCCGATTGAGATCGTGGACCCGTCGGGTGAAGCGGTGAGCTTCAACCTGTTGGTTGATGTGACATTGGAAGACCAGTTGCTTGAGACAGGCAGCATCGGAGGGGCGTTTGGATCGCTGTCCAACCTGCTGATGATTAAGGAGGCCGTCAAGCAATGGCTGAGGGTTCGGCTTGTTGGGCAGTTGAGCTACAACGAATCCCTGACCGCTGAACACCGTCGGAAAGCCGTCGAAAAAGTGGCGGTCAAGTACAACGCGTTTCCTGCGGGACGAATTCTGGTACCGACCGGTACACTGATTGGCCCGGATCACCTGGCGGTGCTAAATGAAGAGTATTTGGCGCATGAGATGCAGCTTACCTTCACGCAACGATTGGTCAGAATCGCCGGATCGGCCTTGATGCTCACAGTGATGGTGATTCTGTTTGGCATCTATCTGTGGCGGTCCGAACGGCATCTTCTCGACGAAACCGGGCAACTGCTGGCCTTCGTGATGATCTGCGGTGCCGCCGTTTTTCTGGGCTGTCTGTTAAGTCGTGACCCATGGCGGGCGGAGGCGCTTCCGTTGCTGGGCGCCGTGATGATTGTGGCGATTGTTCACAATCAGATGCTGGCGATTCTGACGGCCTTCTGTCTGTCACTGATGATTACGATGTCGACGGTTTCTGATCTGGGGCATTTTGCGGTACTGATGACGTTGTGCTTCACGCTCATCATACCTCTGCGCAGCGTTTCGTCGCGATTGACAATGATCAAACTGGGATTCATTCTGGCCGCCGTGGCATTCGTTGCTGTCTGGGGCATCAGCCTGCTTAGCTCGCCTGATTTCGCCGACGGTTGGCGAAATCCGGCGATTCTGATCGTCGGACTCAAATTCGCATTCTGGTCATTAGTCTGTTGCTACGTTGTTGGCGGCAGCCTTCCGTTTATTGAATCAGCCTTCGGCATTGTGACCGACATCAGCCTGCTGGAATTGACCGACGTTTCGCATCCGTTGCTGCAGGAACTCGCCCGCCGCGCACCGGGAACGTACAACCATTCCATCAGTGTCGCAACAATTGGAGAAGCGGCGGCCGATGCCATTGGGGCAAACGGACTGCTGGTTCGAGTCGGGGCGTACTTCCACGACATTGGGAAAATGCTGAAGCCGGAATACTTCATCGAAAATATGGCAGCCGGGGAGGAAAATCCTCACGACAACCTGGCACCCGCGATGAGTGCATTGATCATCATCGGACACGTCAAAGACGGTGCCGAAATGGCCGAACAACACAACCTGCCCCGCAGACTGATTGACTTCATTGAGCAGCATCATGGCACGACTCTCGTGGAATACTTCTATCGTGAGGCCGCCAATCGTGCCGACGAAGATCATCGCACCGATGCTGACGAGTCAACCTTTCGTTACCCGGGGCCTCGACCGCAATCAAAAGAAGCCGGCGTCATGATGCTGGCAGATGCTGTCGAAAGCGCCAGCCGAACACTCAGCGAGCCTGCGCCCAAGCGAATTCAGTCGCTGGTCAATGAAATCACCTTAAAACGTGTTCTGGATGGTCAGTTTGATGAGTGCGGCCTGACCATGATTGAGATCCGGGTTGTCCAGGAGTCTCTTGTCAAAACCCTGCTGGCCGTTCATCATGGTCGTGTTAAATACCCAGGACAAAAGACCGGCTGACGACCATCGGCAGAAAAGCTGTCAGTACACATGCCCTCTCGCCTCGAATGGAAGAGACGACCGTTCTGCTGCAATCCGCCGACCTCACTTCAGGCATGCCCGTTTAAGACGCTAAACACACTCACTTCGTCATCAAAATACGATCGTCCTCGATGTCATTTGAAATCGACGTCTCCTGCTCTCACCCGACGTTCAGGATAAACGAGTCTCAACTGCGGCATGCGCTGCAGCATGGCCTGCAGGTTGAACGTGTCCGAAGTGCGGTGCTGAGCCTGACCGTGGTCGATAACGCCAACAGTCATCGGCTAAACAAAGAACACCTGCAGCACGACTATCCAACGGATGTGATCAGTTTTCAACTGGATTGGACTTCCGGTGACCGGACTATCGAAGCCCCGTCCCAAACGCCGACCGAGCGTTCGGTGAATGCGAACATCGAAGGCGAAGTCGTTGTCAACGCTGACGTTGCGGCCGAGATGGCACAGCAGTTTGGCTGGTCAACAGATGAGGAGTTGACACTGTACGCCATTCATGGAATGCTTCATATCTGCGGGTATGACGATCAGACGACTGATGAGAAGGAAATCATGAGAGCACGGGAAAAAGCCATTCTGCTGGGGATAGGGCTTACGCCTCAGTATCCGGCGGCTGGCCGCGCGGACGATGACGAACCTCCAGGAGACTCCATAAAACTGACGTCTGCCGCCCACGCCCCTTCGTCCATCTCAGCTGAGGTCGCTGACGACACAAAGGAGGGCACGCAGTGAGCGGGATGCTCGAATTAATCCTGGCTGCAGCGGCCGGACTTCTGACATTTCTGATGGCCCTGATTTGTTTCAGCCTGAGAGATTTTTCCCGAAGCCGCCTGGAAGAACTTTGTAAACAACGCGGAAAGCTGAGCCGTTTCGGAGAAATCCTCCGGAACCACGAGGCAGCTCTGTTCGTTTCCGAACTGACACTGTTGGTGCTGCTGCTGGTCGGCACCTGGTTCGTGGCCGGGGTTTCGTTTCTGAGTGGATTTAACTTTCCCCACGACGGCAACCTGTCGACGATGGTTGGCTGGATCGTTGCAGTGGCAGCGGCACTCGCGACCGCGTTGTTGCTGTTCGTGGCAATGCCATGGACGATCTCACGAGTCAATGGTGAGTCGTTGCTGTATCGAATATGGCCGCTGCTGAACCTGACACGTCGTGTGCTGACACCCATTTGGCATGCGGCTCGTCACCTGGATCGCATTGTCCACCGAATTGTCGGTGTTCCCGAACCCGATTCAGACGCCGCCGCAAATCTGTTGACGGAAGAATTACTGACAGTCGTTGATGAGAGCTGCCGCGAAGGTGTCATGCAGTCGAATGCCTCGACGATGATTCATCGTGTGGTTGACCTGCAGACGGAAGACGTCGCCGCCATCATGACTCCACGCACCGACATGGTGACCATCGATGCGGACATACCGCTTGCGGAATCATTGAAACAGATGCTGGACAACAGTTTCTCGCGAGTACCCGTGATTCGCGACGGCATCGACGATATCGTCGGAATTCTTTACGCTCGGGATCTGCTGGCTTACGCCGTCGAATCCAACGATGACTCCGACACAAGGACAGTTGCGGATATCGCGAGAGAAGCCCTTTATGCTCCGGAATCGCAGGGGATCGGCGACCTGTTGGAAGCCATGAGACAAAAAAAGGTACACATGGCCGTCATCGTCGACGAATACAGTGGTGTCTCGGGACTGGTTACACTTGAGGATATTCTGGAAGAGATTGTGGGCGAAATATCGGACGAATACGACTCCGAAGATTCGACGCTGTGGAAACAGCACATTGACGGCACAACTGAAGTTGATGCTCGCTTTCATATGGACGACCTGAACGAAGAGTTCGGATATGGTTTTCCGGAAGACGAAGAATTCGACACAATCGGTGGTTTCGTGTTGTCATGTTTCGGGCGAATTCCGGGGATCGGTGAAGAACACTGTTGGAAAAACCTGAAACTCACCGTCCTGGACGCCGATGAACGCCACCTGATTCGAGTCCGCATCGAAGGCACAACCGTCGCCGGCTCCACTGCGAAAGCATCCTAAGCGGCGTTCTCAATGCCGGACCAATGCACGCCCACCACTTGTTCCCATGGTCCATGCACCACCTGGTCTGCCGTCATACATTCTGCCCATTCCAATAATCTGAACCTCATCCGTGTTTCGGTTTTGACATCTCATGCCCCATCCGCGCCTGGCAAAAACATTCACTGACAACAAGCCGCGTGCCCAATGGCACGACAAGGCGCTGTGGTTTGTTCGCGAAAAACGCGACCGCATGGTGTCCGATGTGCCGGAATGGGAGGATCTGCGACAGTACGCATCTGCCATCAAGATGCACACCATGTCGCGTCTGCCACACTTTCTGGAACAGTTCGAGACAAACGCCAGGGCACTGGGCGTTCACGTTCACTGGGCCGTTGATGGCGACGAACACAATCGCATCGTGCACGACATTCTTAAGCAGCACAACGTGCAGAAGATCGTGAAAAGCAAGTCGATGCTGACGGAAGAATGCCACCTGAATCCGTTTCTCGAGCGACACGGCTACGATGTTGTTGATACCGACCTGGGCGAACGCATCGTTCAATTGCGGAACGAATCGCCGAGCCATATTGTTCTGCCGGCGATACATATCAAAAAGGAAGAAGTGGGCGAATGCTTTCACGAGCACCTTGGTACCGAAGAAGGAGCTTCTGACCCGGCGTACCTGACCGAGGCCGCTCGCAATCATTTGCGGGAACGATTCTGTTCGGCAGATGCAGGTATCACCGGAGTGAACTTTGCAATCGCAGAGACCGGCGGATTTGTCGTCTGTACAAACGAAGGCAATGCGGATCTGGGCGTCTCACTTCCGAAACTGCACATTGCGTGTATGGGCATCGAAAAACTGCTGCCGCGTGCGTCAGACCTGGCCGTGTTTCTGCGATTGCTGGCTCGTTCGGCCACGGGCCAGCCGATCACAACCTACTCGTCACATTTCCATGGTCCTCGCGAAGGCAGTGAGCTGCATATCATCCTGCTCGACAACGGCCGGAGTGGTATCCTGGCAAGTCCGGAATTCCGCCGCAGCCTGAACTGCATTCGCTGCGGTGCCTGCATGAACACATGTCCCGTGTACCGTCGCAGTGGCGGTCATAGTTATGAATCGACAGTGCCCGGTCCGATCGGCTCGATCCTGACGCCGCTCAGCACGCCGGAAGCACACAGTTCTCTGCCGTTCGCGTGCACTTTGTGCGGTTCGTGTACCGATGTCTGTCCGGTGAAAATTGACCTGCACCATCAACTGCTGGCGATGCGAGGCTTTCTGGATCGCAGAAAGTTGCTCGGCATGTCGAAGAAGCTGTCGATGAAGTTTCTGTCGGGCCTGCTATCCAGCACATGGCTGTACACGAACGCCGGCAAGGCAGCTCGCACAGCGTTACGTTGGCTGCCGCGTTTTGCCGTCTACAACCCTCTGAACGGGTGGGGCCGACAACGTGATCTGCCGGATCCTCCCAGACAATCGTTCCGCGAGCAATACGCGACGCGACAGCGAGAATCGGGAGACAAATAATGAGCGACACGTCTCGTGAAACAATCTTCGCCAACCTGCAGGCGGCTTTGCCGGAATCGTCACCGCTGCCGGATCTGCCGGTCAGCGGACCGTGGCAGACCTTCGCTGATCCCTTCGCCCGCTTCTGCGAAACCCTGGCGTCTGTCGGCGGTCTCTGCCAACGCGTCGCCACGCTGGACGAGGCGAATCGACAGTTGAACACCATTGCCGAATGGACCAACGCGGTGGTTCGAGTGACCGTCGTCAACGGCGTTGGCGACTCATCAATTGACATTGACGCCATTGACGATCCGCACGATCTGGAAAACGTCGACTACGCCGTACTGCGTGGGCATTTTGGCGTCGCGGAAAACGGAGCCATCTGGGTCACAGACGACTGCGTCAAACATCGGGTTCTCTATTTCATTCCGCAGCAACTTGCCATCGTGATTCCCTCGTCACAGATCGTGCAGAACATGCACGAAGCCTACGACCGAATTTCGATTGACCAATACGCCTATTCCGGCTTTATATCCGGCCCATCCAAGACGGCCGACATTGAACAGTCGCTGGTCATCGGCGCTCACGGCGCGCGGTCACTGACCGTATTCGCGGTGGATGAGTTGTAAGGGCCACGGAGAACCTGCTGCAGCCCGCAACAACTGGTATTCAATCGCGTTTCTTCGCGGCGTCTGTGTCGCTGCGGTTCAGCCGCAGCTGTCCGCAGGCAGCGTCAATATCTGCTCCTTTGCGTTTGCGAACAGTGGTGGGAATCCCCCAACCTTTCAGGATCTCACAAAACTGGTGCGTCATGGGCTCGCCCGGTGCCGTCATGACCAGTTCTGACACGCCGTTCATCGGGATCAGATTGACGTGACAGTTCCGTCCCCGAATCAGTCGGGCCAGTTCTTCCGCGTGTTCCGGTTGATCGTTCACCCCGGCCAGCAGCACGTACTCGTACGACACGCGCCGGCCTGTGACTTCGAAGTATTCGTCTGCAGCCGCGAGGATTTCCTTCAGGCCCGTGCCTTTGTTCACCGGCACAATTTCCGTGCGTAGTTCGTCGTTGGGGGCGTGTAATGATACGGCCAGATTAAACTGTCTGCCGCAGCGGGCGAACTCCCGAATCTGTTTGGGCAGACCAACAGTCGAGACAGTGATCCGACGAGCTCCCAGCCCGAAGCCGTCCTCACTGCACAGAACGTCCAACGCCTGCATCAGGTTCTTATAGTTGGCCAGCGGTTCGCCGATGCCCATGACCACAACGTTTGTGATTTTCTCGTCGTCTTCCATCAACCGATGCAGTACCAGCACCTGTTCAAAAATCTCGGCGGCCGTCAGATCCCGCTTGACGCCCAACAACCCGCTGGCGCAGAAAACGCATCCCATCGCACAGCCCACCTGAGTGCTGATACAGACGGTCCGCCGACCGGGGTCACGCATCAGGACACATTCGACCAGCTCGCCGTCATGCAAACGCAGCAGCAGCTTCTCCGTTCGGTCCGAGGCAATCTGGTGTCCCACGGTTTCAAAGCTGCTGAAGCTGAAGTGTTCGGCCAGTTGCTGGCGCAGCGAGGTCGACAGATCCGTCATCTGGTCGAAGGACTGTATCCTCCGCTCGATCATCCAACGACGGATCTGTTTGGCCCGGAACTTCTTTTCACCGACGGTCGCCAGCCATGCCAGCCATTCACTCACGGCAGCGTCCAGCAATGCAGGCGGACGTTTATCCCCGGCAGGTGCAGCAGCGGGAAGGATCGGCAATGACTCGGACGACACGGCAGCGGACCATCGGTGTGAGTGGCAGAAGGCGGACATCGTACACGCCGACACGGAACGATCGATCCGTATTCGTCGGGTTCCGTCAGATTCGGCAGAATTGCGACCGGTCCGGACGTTGCCGCGACAGGGCAGGAGCAAGAGACCCGGTCTTTTGAAAAGACCGGGTCTCTTCAGCACTCGACTTGCTGGCAGCCTGCACAACGAGCATGCGTCGGAATCAGGGGACTGACGTCCCCCGCTCGCCCAATCACGTGGCAAGCCGCGGACGTCAGTCCCCGGTTTTTGCGTTCCCCCACGTCACCCTCCCGAGGGCATAGGTATCTACACAACTTCACCCTCCGGTCTTTACGGGAGGGTCGCGAGGAACGAGCGGGGAGCGGGGGGCCGTGGCATATGCAAATCACCAAATTCATTCCGGCAGGCCCTCTCCTCGCTGAGGCTCGACTCTCCCAAGGGAGAGTGAATGCGACCGAAACGAAATGCGGAGACATTGTCATCCCAGCCGCAACATCACTTCACCTCCGGATAACGGCGGCATTCAACTCCCGCCCCCGCCCGCGGACCTCCTTCTCGACGTCGCCCGATTGTGTAACATATGTGCTGTCACCGCGACGCTCCCAGCCGAATGGACTTCGTCAGACAGCACACGGAAGGTCTGGTTTGATTTATGCATGAACTGATTCGAGCGTCTGCCGGAAGCGGAAAGACGTTTCAGCTTTCCGGCCATTTTCTTCGTCAGCTGTTTCTGGGCAATCCGCCCGAGACGATTCTGGCGACGACGTTCACGCGAAAGGCAGCCGGCGAAATTCTGCAGCGTGTCCTGCTGCGTCTGGCCGGGGCTGCTCAGGACGAAGAGGAATGTGCGCTGCTGGCTGAGTTCATGAAGCCCGCCGAGGTGACACAACAGAAAGCGAAGGATCTGCTGGTTGAGATCACCGCTCAACTGCACCGCATGCGAGTCTGCACGCTCGACAGCTTTTTCCAGCAGGTCGCGCGCAGCCTGACTCTGGAACTCGGATTGCCTCCCGGCTGGAATATCATTGACGAACACGCCGATCGTGAACTTCGACAGCAGGCCATTGACGCGGTCCTGGCACAGCAGGTGCCGAAGGATGCTCAACGACTTATGCAGATGCTGGCCAAAGGACGCAGCAAACGCAGCGTTCGGGATCTGATCAGCGACACCGTCCAGCAATTCCACGAGTTGTACCTGCTGGCCGATTCCGACGCGTGGCAGCGAATCACCGTGCCGCAGCGACTGACTCGCAAAGAAGTGGAGCACGCTCAGCGAGAGGTTGCCGCCGAAACACCCTACAACGACACTCGTGCAGTAAAGGCCATCCGAGAAGACCTGGATCGCTTCGCGGCCGGCCAATGGGAAGCGTTTGTGCAGAAGGGAATCGCCGCAAAAATATTCAACGGCGATACCAGCTATTACCGCAAGGAGTTGCCGGGCGGGCTGGTCGAAGCGTACGAACAACTGCTGCGACACGCTAAGGCCGAGTTATTGGACGCTGTCGCGCGACAGAACAAAGCCACGTTTAACCTGATTGAACGCTTCGACCGTGAGTACACTCGACTGCGTGCCGAACACGGCTGGCTGGGATTCGGTGATGTCACTCGGGTGCTGGCCCAGGCGAATGATGCGGCCAGCGGTTCGCGCATGAATTTTCGACTGGACAGTGCTTTACAGCATCTGTTGCTGGATGAGTTTCAGGACACGTCGCCCGATCAATGGAATGTACTGCGACGGCTGGCCCTGGCGATCGCTCAGAAGGACGAGGAATCCAGTTTTTTCTGCGTGGGAGACCCCAAACAGGCGATCTATGGCTGGCGCGGGGGGGTCGCAGAAATCCTGGACGCGGTCGAAAACACCATCCCGGACATCAACAGTACTTCACTTGACCAGAGTCGGCGGTCGTCGAAGCCCGTGATTGACACGGTCAACTCGGTTTTTGAACACATTCACCAGCACGGCAATCTGAGAGACTACGGCAAGGCCTGTTCCGACTG
The DNA here is from genome assembly GCA_029941865.1 of Fuerstiella sp. Classification (GTDB taxonomy): domain Bacteria; phylum Planctomycetota; class Planctomycetia; order Planctomycetales; family Planctomycetaceae; genus Fuerstiella. Next base: position 16,244 of record JAPYTO010000025.1, read on the forward strand.
GGAACAGCGTTTCCCGACCCATTCGACGGTGCACGACACCATGCCGGGGTTCGCGACGCTGCAGACCTCGCCCGAGTTCGAAGGCCTGGCCGAGATCCGTCGCACTCCCTATTATCGCTGGGTCGCGACAAAGATTCAGGAGCTGCATCAGCAGAGCCCCGGAGCAGAAATTGGGGTCCTGACCCGCAAAAACGCCACCGTCGCTCGATTGGTCCACGAATTGAAGTTATTGGGCGTGCATGCCAGCGAAGAAGGCGGAACAGCTCCCACCGACAGCCCGGCGGTACTGGCCGTACTGTCGCTGCTGCATCTGGCCAGTCATCCCGGCTGCGAGATCTCAAGATTCCACGTCGCGACATCACCGCTGGCCGGTCTGGTGGAATTGACCACATGGACAGATAGCCGATCTGCTTCCCGCACCGCTTCCGAAATCCGGGTACGGCTGATGGACGACGGGTACGGACCGACCCTGCAATGGATCTCTGACGCCATCCTGTCCTCATGCAATCAACGAGACGTTCTGCGGCTGCAACAGATTGTGGGGGTGGGCTGGCAGTTTGATCAGTCTCCATCACTGAATCCCTCTGACTTTGTGCAACTGCTCGAGAACAGTCGGCTGAGCAAATCCGAAGCGGCTCCCGTGCGAGTCATGACGGTGCATCAGAGCAAAGGACTGGAATTTGACATCGTCGTGCTGCCCGAACTGGACGGCAATCTGTTTCGCACGCCGAATGCCGCGGCCGGCAGCCCCGCACCCGACATCGCGCCGGACCAGGTTTGTGTCTGGCGCAACAAAGCCGTACGCAGTCTGTTGCCCGAATCCCTGCAGCAGGCTTTCCGCCAGACAACTTCGCGAGATGTGTCTGAAGCCCTGTGCCTGTTGTATGTGGCGTTAACTCGAGCCGCTCACGCGCTGCATATGTTCATTCCGCCTCTGTCGTCGAGCAAGACGCCGGCTTCATTTTCCGGCGTTCTGCTGGCGTCACTGACGGACGATCAATGTGCTCCACCAGAGAAAACATTGTACGAATGCGGTAACGCCACGTGGCATCAGGACGTTCCCGCCATGAACAAGGTCCGTGCCGTTGCCAAATCGGCCCATGGGACAAGGCGCAGCGTGCCGCAGGTGCTTCTTGCTCCGCTGCAGGAACGGCGCCGCGGACTCAGGCGCGAGGCTCCATCGCGACACGATCGGACCAGAATCACCGCGCCGTTCACAGAACGTCCTTCGATCGCCGGTGCCGTCGATCCCCGAACGCGGGGTACACTGTTTCACGCGTGGTTCGAAGCCGTGGAATGGCTGCATGACGGGCCTCCGCAGGAAACCCAGCTGCGGCAGATCGCTGACCAACACGCTGTGGAAAAGGCGACCGTTGATGATCTGTTGCCGATTTTCTATGACATGCTGAAACAACCCAACACGTGTGCCATCTTCACCCAGGTAACGCTGCTCGAAACCCCTGTCTTTCGTGCGTTTGCAAAGAAAGTCGCAGTCGGGTCCGCTGAAATGTGTGTGGAGAATGAACGCCCGTTTGTGCTGAAACGCAACGGAGCGATTGTACAGGGCAGTATCGACCGACTGGTCATCCTGCGCGAAGCCGGAAAACCGGTGGCGGCGGATATCGTCGACTACAAAACGGACAAAGTGACCGGCCAGAGGGCAACGTGGGTCGCCGAAAAGACACAGCACTATGCGGCACAGTTGCAGCAGTATCGCCGGGCCGTGCAAACATGTTTTGGCATCGATTCAGAAGCGATCTCAACGCGTCTGGCGCTGCTGGAGGTGGACGTGGTCGTCAGCCCGACCTGATGATTCGATCGTCCGGAGGGCTCACCGTGCCACACAAGTTGCGTAGGCCAGGACCGGTTCATGGCCGACACGACTGTAGCGGAATTCGCCAAGAATTTCGGCAGTGACAGGTCGAAAGCCCTGGCGGCTTTTGCTACGACAAAAAGTAAACTGCTCTAAGCGAGGAGAGGCTGCCGGAAGGCAGCCGTTTATTGACGAGCAGAAGTCCCCTCCCCGCTCGTTCCTCGCGACCCTCCCGCAAAAACGGGAGGGTGAAGTTGTGTAGATACCAATGCCCGGAGCGAGAGCGACGTTTCTTAATTCGTGCTTCCGTCGTTTCCTTCGCCTCAACCGCTCTCCGCTCTCCGCGTTACACGATCGCTCGACACGCTCTAATCAGACAGCGCAACGGTCACACCGGTCCACAGCGGCTGTTTGGCTTTGTGAATCTGTGCTTCCAGCTGATCAATCAAGGGGTCAAACTGAGCGATCTCACTGGCATTGTTACCCTGTTCGTGTTTCCGAAAGCCAAACAGGTAGGTAATGTTCTGCGGACGCCAGCGATGAAAATAGAGCTCGTTTCGGCGAACCACCAGCTGCCGCAGTTTTTCATACGCTTTGTTTTGCCGATCCGCAAATCCAGCAACGTCAACGTCGTTGTCCGAATGACGAGTCAGCGACACAGACTGATTGTCAGCACCAACAAGCTGAACCGCTGGCGTGGATAAGGAATTCGGCAACGGGGCGATCGAAATCCATGTGGGAATCGCCGACACAGACGTCCGTCGGAATTCGAACGTGACCAGTCGTTTCGTATCAGGATTCCACCTGATATTTCGAAGTTCTGCTCCAACAGCCGACACCTTCGTGGCACCCACATTCACGTGCACCATCGATTGCGCTGCCGCATGGTCGAAGAACCGTGCCGCCACAAGCTGTGCAACGCCAGCATAACCGGCGTCGTTCCAGTGCATCCCGTTATCCGTCCATCGACCGTTCATGGCAATCCTGATTTCCGGATGCTCAGACAGGTCAATGGGCAGAGCCGTGGAAGTCGACAACAGAGTGTCCGCCCTTCTGAGTTCGTCGGCAAAGTTCTCAAACAGATCCACGTAAGGAGCGCCGAGCGAATCGGCGACCGTTTGAATGGCTCGACAGAATTCCGCCACCCGATTATTCCATCGCGACGGGTCGGGCAGTGGTGCGGCCATCGCGAGGAATGGATGTGGAGAAACGAAAACGATGTCAGCGCCCGTGGTCTTCAGATCCCGGTGCAACTGACGCAGCTGTTTAGAAAACCGTTTGATGCCGTCAGGTCCATCATCGAAAGTCATCGCTTCGTTCTGACCGTAGAACAACATGATGACTGACGGCTCTTCCGCGCGAACATGCTCAATCAACCGTTGGTAGCCCCTGACGGGTATGTCAAAGATGCCACGAGATTCGGCAAAGACCGTGTCAGCGCTCCAGCCGAGATTGCGAAATGTCACATGGTGCTGCGGCACTGCAGCTGTCAGAGCCGACTCCAGGTGACCAAACGACTGAGCCCTCTCAACGAATGTTCCTCCGACCAGCAACACATGGTCACCGTCACGGAGCCGAAACGGCCCGGTAACTCCGCGAGGCGGAGCCGACGCTGGCTGCCAGTCCAGGCGCTGCTGACGGTCGGGTTTCAGCGTGGCAACGTCCAGTTTTCCTGTCGCTGCCACGGTTCGCCAGTCCTGATCGTTGAAGTCTGTCTGCTGCCAGCCGACTGGTGGCGGCACTGCCGCAATCTTCCATTCCGATTGCTCAATGAGATCCTGCTGGCGACGGGAAAAGCCAGCCCCCAGGTTCGTCGCTACTGCCCGTTGCGGAGTGACCGAGACCGCAATGCAGTTAGCTCCCTCCCGCGCCAGGGATGTGACGTTCCAGGTCACCAGGCCTCCGTCCATCGCCGTGTTTTTCACCAGACGCTGGCCATTGAACCAGGCAGAAACGGAACCCGATGCAGTAAGACTGAGTTCCAGCGGGGACTTGATTGAGGCACTGATTCGTACCGATTGCCGCAGCCATGTCGGCGTATCCGCGATCGGTACCAGTAAAATATTGGGATCGGCGCGGACGATGCTCGTCCAGAGACTGACAACAACCACCAGGACGGCGACAATCGGCCTGCTGAAACAATGACATTGCATACGAATTTCGTTCAATCGGGACCGTGGCATTCAGAGAACTCGACAACGGATGTTAACAGACTGTCACGGGGTTCTCTGCCATGGCGGAGTGAGAAGAGCAGACTGGTTTCCGGGATAACGTTAAAACTCAGTTCGTTTCTTTGTTATCATGTGACGGGGTGGGGCGTCTGCTGGCTGACTTGTGTGCTCATGCGGCACGGCCAGGACGAATTCGGCCGAGGCCCCCAAACCTGTAGATCCGCTTCCATTGAACACTGGCAAAACACGTACAAGACGCATTGAAGACCAAAAAACAGACTCTAAAGCAGTTTTCAAAAAGATGCGGTCGTGGGGCTCGTGGGAAAGCGATCCTCGTAAGGGGAAAGACGTTCGCCGCGGCCACAAGTCAGTGTAATACGCTGTAACGGAAGTTTTCAGGAGCTCATTTGTGCCAGAACCGGGCGGTATTGCGGCAGACGAAAGCGATTCGTCAGTAATATCACCACCGGAACGCGCCGTGAAACATCACATCGGCCGGGAACTTCGTCGGTGTGCCTTCCGCGCAACCAGCCAGCTCAGGTCGGCCTCGCCAGCTCAGTTGCACAGCATGGTCTGTCGCCTGTTGCGAAAACAGGCGCGTGCCATCGACGCCACCGACATTCAGCTGTTCCGAGTCCGACTGGATGACGCCGGGACTGGAATTGTGGGATTGAGATACCATTCCGGACGGTCGGCGAGCGACGAGGACCTTGCCGCGTTAGAACACTTTCAATTTCAACTGCTGTCAGCGGAAGTTCAGGATTGTCTGCGGGCAGATCAGTTTGCGAGGGTCCAATCGGGGTCCACCAGTGGCGGTCGACTGATTACGGGCCTGATGAAAAAGCTGAACTGTTCGTCGTACATTCTATGTCCGCTGCATGTGGCTGGCCGTTTTCGAGGAATCATGGGAGTTGCCTGTCGAAATGACCACAACTATCCTGAGGACGACGAATTTTTTGAGCTGCTGAAACTGAACGGGGCCATTTTGCTGAACAACGTTCTGCGAGTCCGTCAGGAGCGGAAACGCAGCCGAAAGCTCCGCCAGTGGAAACGCATTGCCGATCAGGCGTGCGACTTCGCCTTCTGCGTCGACCATCGTTTTGTCATCTGCAACACCACGACGTTTGGGGCGGGCGAGGCCACCCCAAAACTGCTCGGCCTGCGTCTCAAGGATGTCGTCGTTCGTAGTTTTCACCGTGAGCTGAAACAACAGATTCAGACTGCCGTGAAATCCGGAGAAGTCCGAACATGTAATTTTCAACTGTCGCTGGACCAATGTGAACCGCGTTGGTTTCTGGCCAGAATCGAACCCGTAAGCAACGCATCCGATGCCTGTGCCACGCTGTATCTGACCGACAATCATTCGGACAAGGTGCTGCAGGAAGAAGTGCGGGATTTGACGGAACAGCTTGTCAAGGCCTCTCGTTTAAGTCTGTTGGGGCAGATGAGTACCGAGTTCTCGCACCAGCTGAACCAGCCACTGCAGGCGATCCTGAACTATTGCAACATCGTGCAGCGACGGTTTCAAAAAGGAACGGCCACTGCGGACAACTGCCACAACACACTGGCCAGCATCGAACAATCGGTCATCCACTCCGCCGACATCATTCAGGGAATTCGGGACTTCGTAAAGTTCAAGTCGCTGCATACAGAACCCGTGCTGGTGGACGAACTTCTTCAGCAGGCCATCATGATGGTTCTGCCCACGACACGAGGCCGCGACGCAGACTTGATTCCTGCGCCGGATTCTCCGGATCTGACCGTCGTCGTCGACAAAGCCCAGACAACGCACGTTCTGGTCAACCTCATCATCAATGCGTTGGAAGCATGTTGTGAACACGGCACAGATCGCCCCCACATAGAACTATTGGTCCATGCGGCTCCCGAACACGGACAAGTCACCATGGCCGTTCGGGACAATGGCCCTGGACTCCCTCAGGACGATTCCGACAACGTGTTCCGAAAGTTTTACTCAGGCAAAGAAGACGGGCTGGGAATGGGGCTGGCGATCAGCCGTGAGGTGTGTGAATCACAGGGGGGGAGCCTCAGCGCCAGGAACAATACACCCGAAAAAGGATGTACCTTTGACCTTGTCGCTCCGATCCACACTGCGGCCGGAGGCGACACCGCTGAACTGCAAGTCATCAATGACATCCCGCTAACGGAAGATTAACCCCCTCCAAAGTGGCCATCCCACGTGTATTCTTCGCGGAACGATCCGTTCTCTTGCTTTAAATGCCTGTCTCGGTCAGCATTGGCACGTCTTCGCTCCACCTGTAGCCGAATTCGCTGGCCACCACTGATTGGTGGGCCCGCGGCGGCCGACGCCTCCGGTTATGCGTTCGATTAACGAATTATTCGACCAGGCATGGTGTGGCTGCCGACAACATCGCTGTTTTATCAGCGAATTTCCTTCTGAATCAATCGGAGTTTCTTGTAATGGCAGATTGGCTGCAACGATTCGTTGATGACGGCACGATCGGGGAATCTCAGCTGGAAGAAGCCCGCACGATGGCGGCAAACCTGGGACTCACCGCGGAAGACGCGCTGACCCGGCTGGGGTATATCTCCGCCGCAGATCTGGGCCGAGCCCAGGCAGAAGAATTCAACTATGAGTACGTGGAACTGGAAGGCCTGCAGATTCCAAACAGCGTCATCGAACTGATCACCGAGTCGATGGCACGGGAAAACATTGTGATCGCGACCAGCGTGGAAGGCGAATCCGTCGTGATCGCCATGCATAATCCGAATAATATCGAGGTGCTGGACAAGCTGAGATTCGTGTTGAATCGCGACATCAAAGTCGTGATGGCGCCCATGGAATCCATTCAGGGAGCCATTAACAGGCATTATGGCCAGACGGAAACGGAATCGGTCGACACCATGATTTCGGAATTCACCGAAACCCAGATCGACTTTTCCGCTACCGAGGCTCAGGCGGCCGTCGCGGGAGACGAGGACGATAGCGCGCCCATCATTCGATTGGTGAATCTGATGATCAGTGAGGCGGTGCAAATGCGGGCCAGCGACATTCACGTCGAACCGTTCGAAGACCGCATTCGCATTCGTTATCGCATCGACGGATCATTGATTGAACGCGAAAGCCCACCAAAACGACTGTTGGCAGCCATTCTGTCCCGTATCAAGATCATGGCCAGTATGGACATCGCCGAAAAACGGCGGCCACAGGACGGACGTATCAAGACGCGGATGGGGGCCAAAGAGTTCGACCTGCGGGTCAGTATCCTGCCCACAAACCACGGTCAGGCCGTGGTTATGCGTATTCTGGACCGCGACAACATCAAAATCGGCATCCGTAATCTGGGGTTCAGCGACGAAAATTACCGCAGTTTCCAGAATATCATTAGGCGGCCAAACGGTATCTTTTTGGTGACAGGTCCCACCGGATCCGGCAAGACCACCACGCTTTACAGTGCACTCGGGGAACTCAACCGACCGGACCGCAAAATTATCACCGCCGAAGACCCCGTTGAGTATTACCTGCCCGGAATCAATCAGGTCGAGGTAAAGCATGCCATTGGCTTCGACTTTGCGATGATTATTAAGTCCATGCTGCGTCAGGCGCCGAATGTAATTCTTGTGGGTGAAATCCGCGACACTGAGACGGGAGAGATGGCCGTACAAGCCAGTTTGACCGGACACTTGGTTTTCAGTACACTTCACACGAACGATGCGCCCGGATCTATTACACGTCTAATTGACATGGGAGTGCAGCCTTTCCTGGTGGCATCGTCGCTGATGGCGGTCATGGCGCAGCGACTGGTGCGAGTCGTCTGCACCAAGTGCAAGGAGCCCTATCAGCCAACCCCGGAGGAAGTGGACTACTTCGAATTGACTTCCGAAGAAATTGAAGGCAGCGATTGGGTGCGTGGTAAAGGTTGCAATGGCTGTCAGCACACTGGGTATATGGGGCGTCGAGCTGTATTCGAGCTGATGACAATGAATTCAACGCTTCGCGAGATGGCCTTTAACAGTGAGCCATCGCAGAACATCCGGCGACAGGCGCGTCTGTTCGGGATGCGAACGTTGGTGGATGACGCCAAAGACAAAGCGATGGCCGGGCTGACTTCGCTGGCGGAGGTTTACAAACTGTCCGGTGGTGGGCACTGATTGATCGAAAACCGTTCGTTTCTGGATTTCGGTCGTGCCAACCGACATAATGCGTCACCTGCCACAAAGCCTTTCATTGTTCATGTCTTTCTCAAAGCCTTACTGCGGACTTGGAACACGGATGTCCCACAGAAATCGACGGCCCGCAGTGCCCCTTCAATCGGCGAGAGTATTTTTCCACAACGACCCATTTTGCAGGCGGCCATTGCATCAACAACGAGAACAGGCTGGCCCGTTTCCGCCGATGGCTCGATTCCGGTTGCGGTTACGCCGCATCGGCTATGTGTCTTCCAACCCTCACATCAACACAACTCACTTGGCGTTTCCGTATGCCAATCAGGCCGCGACGGGCTTGCTGTGAACAGGAGATAGTGAATGGCTCCGCGCCAACTTCAGATTGATAAATTGCTGGAAACGGTCGTCCGTGAAAGCATCAGTGACCTGCACATCACCGTCGGTCAGCCACCGGTCGTGCGGCAGAGTGGGCATATGGTGCGCCTGGAAACCAAGAGCCTGGAGAAGGAAGACACCACGGCTCTGATGAAGAGCATCACGCCGGAGCGCAATCAGCAGGAGTTGCAGGAACGCGGCGGCACGGACTTTGGGTTTGCTTTTGGCGACAAAGCTCGTTTCCGAGTTTCCGTATTCAAGCAACGCGGCATGATCGGAATGGTGCTGCGGCGAATTCCGAATGAGTTTCTGACGTTCGAACAACTGGGACTGCCTCCGGTCGTCAGAGAGTTGATCCAGCGGCCTCGAGGTCTGTTTCTGGTAACCGGGCCGACGGGTTCAGGAAAAACAACCAGTCTGGCCAGCATGATCAACTGGATGAACAACAATCTCGATCACCACATCATCACGATGGAAGATCCGATCGAGTACTACCACGAGCACAAAAAGTCGACGATCAATCAGCGTGAAGTCGGTGTGGATTGTATCAGCTTTCCCGATGCTCTCCGCGGTGCCCTGCGTCAGGACCCGGATGTGATTCTGGTGGGGGAAATGCGAGACCTGGAAACCATCGAAGCCGCCATCACAGCGGCAGAAACGGGCCACGTGGTCTTTGGCACGCTGCATACGACTGGTGCTCAGGGTACGGTTGACCGAGTCATCGACGTATTCCCGACCAGTCAGCAGGAACAGATTCGCACCCAGTTGGCGAACGGCATCATCGGGATTCTCAGTCAGGCCCTGCTGCCACGAAAACCCAAGGGACTTGTCGCAGCTTACGAAATGCTGGTAGTGACCAGTGCGATCTCGAATCTGATTCGCGAAGGCAAAACCTTCCGCATCAACTCTTCAATTCAAACCGGCCGTAAGTTCGGGATGATTCTGCTGGATGATTCGCTGTTCAATCTGTGGAAGAGCGGCCTTGTTGAAGAGCAGACCATAATCATGAAATCAAACAACCCCGGCGAACTTCGGGCTCGGATTGAGCGAGCGAAGAAGGGCGTGTTTGAAGACGACGATGACGATGATGATGATGATGACGACGATTAAGTCCTGGCTGGAACGCCGCTGACACTGACCCTTTCCCTTTCGCGGGGAGAGCTGACAATTGCAATGAAGTAGACAATAACCCGGTCCGGTTCAACTTATGGCTCAACGCAAACTCGGACAAATCCTTGTTGATCTCGGTTATCTGACGGATGACCAGCTTTGGGATGTTCTGGAAGAGCAGAAACAAAGCTCGGGGCTGATCGGACAGGTGGCTGTGCGCATGGGCATGGTGACCGAGACTCAGGTCACTGAGGCCCTGGCGGAACAGTGGGGCATGCCGGTGATTAACCTGGCAGAAACCAGTATACCTCCACAGGTGCTGGAACTCGTTCCACAGACGATGGCCGAGATCTACAAGATCATGCCGGTGTCATTGAAGAACGATGTGCTGACCGTGGCCATGGCTGATCCCCAGAATGTCGCGGCGCTGGATGATCTGCGCAACTTTCTGGGCAACGAGATTCGTGGCGCGGTCTCCACTTTGGTGGAAGTCGAAGAGGCGATTGCTCAGTACTACGCAGACCGCGAAGAGAGCATCGAAGACGTCATCGAGGAACTGGCGAGTGACGACGAAGAAGAAGGCCGAATCCGAGGCTACGACCTGTCTTCAGAAGAAGAGTTATCGGACGCGGCTCCGATCAAGAAGCTGCTGAACATGGTGATTTTGCTGGCCATTCGCGACCAGGCCAGTGACATCCACTTTGAACCCTTCGAAGACGAGTTCAAAATTCGGGTGAAAGCAGACGGCGTCCTTTACGAAATGGTGCCGCCGCCCCGCCATCTGGCCAACGCGATCATCTCTCGAATCAAGGTCATGTCCGACCTGGACATCGCCGAACGACGCCTGCCACAGGACGGGCGTATCGAATTAAACGTCGGTGGCAACCAGGTGGACCTGCGAGTCAGTGTGTTGCCGGTGCTGTTCGGCGAAGCGGTCGTCATGCGGATCCTTGACCGAACCGTGGTGGCTCTGGACCTGAACAAAATCGGCATGGACGCAACCACGCTCAGTCGTTTCCGCAGAGTGGTGGAATTGCCGAACGGGATCGTGCTGGTGACCGGTCCTACCGGCAGCGGCAAGACCACGACTCTGTACTCCGCCCTGAACGAACTGAACGATATTTCCACCAAGATCATCACCAGCGAAGACCCGATCGAATATGACATCGAAGGCATCATGCAATGCCCGATCAATCCGGACATTGGCATTACCTTCAGTTCGATCCTGCGGGGCGTCCTGCGTCACGACCCGGACAAGATTCTGGTGGGTGAAATTCGAGACTATGAAACCGGGGAAATCGCAGTCCAAAGTGCGCTGACAGGCCACCTTGTGTTCAGCACGTTACATACCAATGACGCGCCCACCGCGATCACGCGACTGCGCGATATGGGAGTCGCGGCGTTCCTGATTACAGCGACGGTCGAAGCCATTCTGGCTCAACGCCTGGTACGCCGAATCTGCAGTGAGTGCCGCACAGAATTCGAGCCGTCGGACGAGCTGCTGCAGGAACTGCAGCTGCCCCTGGACACCGCTCGTAAGTACAAATTCTACTACGGCAAAGGCTGTTCCCGCTGCAACAACACGGGGTACAAAGGCCGAGTTGGCATCTACGAATTGATGGAGGTCACGGACGAAATCCGTGACTGCGTGGCATCAGAACAGTCGGCCGATGAAATTCGTGATGTGGCCAGAAACCAGGGCATGACCACGCTGCGGGAATCAGGCCTGAAGTTAATTTTTGACGGCCATACCACGATCGATGAAGTGGTTCGCGAAACAGTTATGGAAGACGTTGAATAACCTGGCGGAACGAACAGTCCTGTTCTGCTGCAGCAGAATCAAACACGACCGGCGGACGGCGCCAACACGCAGTTCCGCATCCGCCCTAAACCAATTGGTCATGTAGCTTTACAGACATTTTTATATCACGGAACACGGTTTGCCCGTTAAGCATTCGCAACTGTTGAAATTCTTTCAACGGTTGCGAAATGTTTCTGCGGGTGAATCAGATTTGTAGCGAGTTGCTACGGTTGGAAGTCGTTGATGTCGACACGTCGCCTGACTCTTTCTGAGTTGAATGGACGTGGTTTGAGATCAATGTGTGTCTGACACCGGCGAGTCCGTGGAAACGATCGTAGAGGTGATGTTATGCCCGTCTTCCAATATGAAGCAATGGACAGCACTGGTCTCGAGGTGAAGGACACCATCGAGGCTCCGTCTGAGGGTGAAGCTCAGACGATGATCCGCGAGAAGGGCTTCTACGTCACGAAGATCCGCGAGAAGGAACGGAAGAAAAAGGCCAAGGCAGCAGCGGCCAAGGGCAAGAACGCCAAGGCCAAGACGTTCACGATGGGCGGTGTGAAGGCCAAAGTTCTTTGCACGTTTACGCGTCAGTTGTCGACACTGCAGGACGCTGGCCTGCCTCTGCTGCGAAGTCTCAGAATCCTGGAAGGGCAGTGCAAGCCCGGTGCCCTGAAGAACTCTCTGATGGACGTAATTGAAGACGTCGAATCGGGCAACACGCTGTCGGAAGCGATGGGAAAACAGCCCAAGTGCTTCGACAACCTATACGTAAACATGGTGCGGGCCGGTGAAGCCGGTGGTGCTTTGGAAGTGATCCTGCAGCGACTGGCGGAGTTCAAAGAACGAGCTCAGTCACTCAAACGCAAGATCACGGGGGCGATGATTTACCCGGCGGCGGTCATCACCGTGGCCGTTGGTATCGTGTCGTTCATCATGATGTTCATCATTCCGAAATTCAAAAAGATCTTTTCGGACTTCGATACTGACCTGCCAGCCATGACCGAAATGCTGATCGGTTTCAGCGACTGGATGCTGAAGTACTGGTACATGCTGTTCATTGGGCCGATCGCGTTCTACCTGTTCATCAAGATCGTCAAGAAGAACCACACCGGAGCCTTCGTGGTCGACTGGCTCTCGTTACGCATACCGCTCATTGGAAAGATTCTGCACCTGGGCATCATTGCGAGAATCACTCGAACGCTGGGAACGCTGATCGCGTCCGGCGTGCCGATTCTGGAGGCCCTGTTGATCTCGAGAGACACGGCGGGCAATCATGTTTTTGTACGGGCCTTCGACAATATTTATACGGCGATCCGCGAAGGGGAAACCATTGCCGTGCCGCTGCGGGAAGCCAGAATCGTGGATGACATGGTGGTGAACATGGTGGACGTGGGTGAAGAAACAGGTGCCCTGGACGACATGCTCTACAAAGTGGCGGACGTGTACGACGAAGAAGTGGAAGTGAAGGTTGAGAGTCTGATCAGTTTGCTGGAACCGATCATGGTGGTGGTCCTGGGGTTAATCGTGGGCTTCATCGTCATCGCCCTGTTCCTACCACTGATTAAATTACTGAACGACCTGTCCTAGGCAGGAGTCATCAGTTGGCAGTCGCCAGTTTGCAGTCACTGGCGACTGATTAATGCAGGAGTGCTGACAACTGAATACTGAGTTGAAGAACAATCCCATGAAACATATGCCCCAACAATCCACAACAGTAACCACCCGCAGCGGTTTCACTCTGCTGGAACTGCTGGCCGTCATCACCATCATCAGTATTTTGCTGGCGTTGATTATGCCAATTTTCAGCGGCATTCTTGGAAGGGGCGACAATGTCGCCGTTTCTGCGGAAATGACGCAACTCGACCAGGCTCTGGCTGCGTACAAAGCGAAGTTCGGCAATTTTCCACCGAGTCGTCTGTCCATCCCCACAAGTGCCGGCGGATGGGACGCAAAAAGCCGGGCCGAGATCAAGTCCATCTGGCCGCAGTTTAACTTCGGGAATTGCGGAGGTTTGCCCGGAGGATTTCCGGCAAACAAACTTGACCTTAGTGGCGCTGAATGCTTGGTATTTTTTCTTGGTGGTGTCGAGTCCGGGACGACAGCAGCACCGGTGCTGGGCGGCTTCTCGAAGAATCCTCTTAGACCCTGGTCACAGTCAGAGAACGTAGACGGTCCTTTTATGGAATTCGACCTGTCAAGGATGACAGACGTCGACGGTGACGATCTGTACGAGTACCTCGACGCCATTCCTGACCAGGACGTTCCCATCCTGTACGTGAGTGCCTCGGGGGGGCGTTACAACAAAGACAACGACGCTGGGGTTGTGGACGACTACGACGTCTTTGGCAGCGCTCGTGACATGTCCGAGCTATACACACAAGCTGACGGGAAAACCCCCCATCGCAAGGATTCCTATCAGCTGATTTCAGCCGGTGCGGACAGTGAATATGGCATTGGGGGAAAGTTCACACCCGGCGAGAGTCTTCCGTCGAGTCGTAAGAACGAAGTCGACAACATCACTAACTTTTCAGGCGGAACACTGAACTAGGTCAACATGGACAGACGCTGTTCAATCCGTGAGGAATGTTACATGAATTCACCAACAACAATACGGCAGATCCGCGGCGGCTTCACGCTCATTGAACTGCTGATGGTGATCACGCTCATAGCGTTCCTGACCTCGCTGTCCGTCATGGTTTTGTACGGCATTACCGACCAGGCCAATGAAGAGGCCACTGCAACGACGCTTCGGAAGCTGGACGGTCTGCTGGAAAAACGAATTGAAGCCTTCAATCGAGCTTTTGACCGGACGGGCAGTTTCCGTGATCGCTATCTTGATGCTGCTCGAAATCTGCTGCAACAGGACAAAATCTACGGGCCACTCGTGAACAACCGACGGTCCGGAGAGGACGACAGCGCCGTCATTACGGCCCTTGCGAAGAAGGTCGCCATGAGGCACAACTTTCCTCAGCGGCATGAGGACCTTTTGCTGCTTGGATTTGATCGGTCGGGGACAGTGTCCGCCACAGATATTGATTCGTCATATAACGTCATGCCTTTCGCCGATCGGTCGCTCGACAGAGGATACCCCGATGGATCTGGTGGCATCGTCTTCAACGATCATGGAAACTACATTGATGATGCCGTGGATCGCACCGTGCTCTCCGGAGCGTCAAACGTTCACGACACGGACGGTTGGGTGAACGACAAGACGGTCAGTGCGGAACTGCTGTATTATTTCCTGGTGCACTCTGCCAGTCTGGGATCATCCGATGCCTTGGCGGATCAGTTCACAGCCCAGGAAGTGGCCGATACGGATGATGACGGACTGTTGGAATTCATAGATGCGTGGGGCGAACCTCTTCGTTTCTATCGCTGGCCCACACGGATGATCGATGTCGACCCACCGAGTCCGTTTCAGCCCGTCCTGCGAAATGTAACCGACCCTACCGATGTGGCGCCAACTGGGCCACGCGTAATTACTACCGACGAACGTTTGGTCGCGAACATCATGCTCAAAGGCCTTCCGCCTGCTTCAACCGGCCTCCCCAACGGTGCCTTACCGCGAGACTTACTTTTAGTCGACCCGGATGACCCGGTCGGCGTCCTCTACCGAGCGTTGGAACAGTACACAGGTGGCGCAGTCGACCTGAACGGAGACGGCGACACGAACGACCCCGGTGAAAACGATACAGGAGTTCCACTACGCACGGAGTACAACGAGATCAATTACCACACGCCGGATACCTATCATACGCCGCTGATTGTTTCTGCTGGCCTGGACAACAACCTCGGCTTGTACGAACCCAGTGACACGGCAAATCTCGGCAACCTTGCTGCATACGATCAGTCAATTTCGTTTCAGACGATGGTAGATCAGGTCAGCGACAATCTGACGAATCGCAACCGCAGAGCGGGAGGCCGCTAATGCAATGTGCAACCTCCCACAAGCGGCTTGAACGACGTTCCGGGTTCACCCTTGTTGAATTGTTGATGGTGATCACCATCATGCTGCTGCTGATGTCAATCACGGTCTACAGTGTCAATTTCGCTCGGGATTCAGATCGAGTCTCCAGCAATGCGTCCAAGGTTCAGTCATTTCTTGCCGGAGCACGCGACAGAGCCATCTATTCACGGAGTCCGAAGGGCGTTCGATTCTTCCTGGATTCCGAAGATGATCCCAATGCCGGCACCGGTGAACGCCGAACCGTCAGCGCTATGTACTATATCGATCCCGGTCAATTCTGGAGCGACGGGGCCATCGAACTGTACCGCTGGGATCCCAATTTCAACGGACGAACGAATCTTCCGGCATCAGGTGGCAGCAATCCCGACATCAATGGCGACGGGACCCCCGACAATCCTGCATTGATCTGGATGGTTGCCGGGCTGAAAGAGAACAAGTGGTGGGAATTGAAACGCCGAGGCCTTCTGGTAGACGGTGTCCGCATGAGGATTCCGGCGGGCCCGACGGGAACATGGTATCCGGTTGACACCCGTTTTATTGATATCACAAGTGCCCCCACCAACACTCAATGGCTTGTCCTGCAGATTCCTTATGCCGATCCAGGTGACACCGATATTCGACGAGCAAAGGCGTTTGAACTCGGAGGCCCCGAAACTTATGAACTTCAGTTGCCGCCTTCGATTATGCCAAACCAGCCGGCACTGATGGTTGACGGTGTGGTGATTGACCTCGATGGTTCAAGACTTCCCGCCGGCTGGCGGCCCTCAGCGCAAAACGGCGCCAACTTCAATCAATTCATGGACGTGGTATTCTCGCCTCGAGGAACGGTGATCGGTGAGACTGCGTCGGCGGGAATCATTCACTTTTACGTTTGTGACAGGATCGACGCGACAGTTTTGAAGGGCGAATTGATCAACAGCCTGCCTGGTGCCTCCGCGGCCGCGAAACTTGGTAACTTCGAGTCCGCCGTCCGCGGCGGAACACCATTCATCCCGGCTGATGAAATTGATCCGGCAGACGCCTCTACCTGGATCTCCGCATTGGCCGAAGCTGGCGAACCATATCTCCCCAAAGACCGCCGCATCGTGACGCTGTTCACTCAGACTGGTGCAATATCCGTGAATCAGATCAACCCCACTGACGTACGGGATCCATCTGATTTTGATGGTGATGGCAACTTCAGTGAACCGGATGGGATTGCCGACGATCCGTATCTGTTCGCGGAAACCGGACAGGAGGGCAATTGATGCGTCGCAAGACCACTTCAGCCGCGAGGCAACGGAATCGATCGGGCGTTACGCTTACCGAAGTGCTGATGTCCATGATGATCATGGCGATCGGCGTGTCTTCCGTCATGGTGCTGTTCCCGATCGCTGCATTGCGATCCGCTCAGGCCACAAAGATGACCAACGGAGCGATCGTCAAATACAACGTGGAAGCCATGATCAGGGCTCGCCCGGAAATAATTTTTGATCCCGACGGTGATTTCGTATATTCGACTGCCGATTCGCCGAAATATTGGCAACGACTGACGGAACACTTCCGCTCCAACTCAGAAAAACGATACGTCATTGATCCGTACGGCTATTTCAGTGCAGCCGCCACATACGGTTCCTACGGAACGGTAAACCGTTCGGTTAATGGAAGCACAGTTGACGTCAACGCCGTTCCCCCGTCGAGTCGCCGCTACTCGGATTACCTGGGCAACACGGCAGCAGGGGCAACGACGGGCACGCCTTACACGTCCCTGCCTCGATACGATGGAGGACTACGATCAGGAGGATTGCCTGGTCTGAATCTGGATACAACGCCGTCGCTGACTACAGACTTCGAGATTCTTGGTTCAAATATGTCGAACCTTGGAGACGGCTGGGACACTGTGGCCGACGAAATTGCGGAAGGCGTCGTCCTCAGTGATGGATCATTTTCTTCGTCCACGTCGGCCGCACCAAACGGCTCTGTGGTCGGCATTCGTCTGGACAGCGAGCTGGACCTGAGCGTCGTTGTCACGTCGGCAGCATATTCGGCCATACTGTCGATATCAGACCCGGAGTTGACACGAATCACGATTTTCAGTGTCGACGGTCGTATGAGCCAGACCTACCCCTTGACTGCGATCAGTGCCAGCGATTGTGTCTGGACTGAGACCGCAGTTGGTTCGTTGGCGGCAACGGATTACAACCAGGATCAGATTGTCTCTATGAGAAGGTTACCCAGTGAGTTCGGGAATCAGGTCGGACGTGTCGTCATTCAGAAGAAGCGTACACAGGACTTCAATTGGCTGATCACGGTTCGTCGTGGTAGCGACGGACGCGCCGTCGGGGTTGACATCGTGGTGCTGTTCAATGATGGCCGAAAGCCTGAGAGCGAACGTGTTTATCCGGCGACATTCATCGCCGGTTCTTTCGGTATGATTGTGAAAAAGACCAGCGGTGTCGACATGGACGGTGATCCAGCCGAGCCCCATCTGAAAAGAGGAGGGTATGTGTTGGATGTGGAAAACGCACGGTGGTATCGCATTGCCAAGTTTGAAGACAACACTGCCGACGCCACCAACAGTACGTATCTTGTGACCCTGGAAATAACGGCTCTTGAAAATTCGCCAAATGGTGGTGGTGGAGCAATTTTCCTGCCTGGCATCGTTGATGTCTATCCACTTGGCAGCGTGCCTCTGCCAGCATCGATGACGCCACAAACGTTCTGAACTGAAACCGCGACTTTGTTTTTAGCGACCTGTTGAGAAGACACTCGGTCAACAGACCAGGCATCCCATGAAACATCACACAGCCAACCAGTCCTGCCGACTGCCATCAGGGTTTACTCTGGTGGAAATGCTGGTGTCTGTGACATTGGTTATGCTGATGATGACAATGTTTGCCACCATTTTCGGAATTGCAACGGACAGTGTTTCCACTCAGCGCGCCATCGCGGAAAACGATCAGAAAATCCGGGCCCTGACCACTGTCATTCGGGCCGACTTTGCGAAACGAACCTTCCGCAATCTGCAGCCGTTCTCCCCTGGTGAAACGTCTGCGACGTCGCCAACGTCGTTCGGAAATCGACTTGGATATTTTTATATCAGCACCAATGCCCCCGACAGTTCACTGGATGACCTGATTCAGTTCACGATCAGCGTGGATCAGATTTCAGAGAACACAGATCAGACACTGTATTACGGCCGGGCCAACCAATTAATGGATCGTGAGTTGGACCCCACATCGCGAATTGCCAGGTCGCTGAGTGCCAGTCCGAATCAGCCCGAGCTCGACGACGGTGAGTTGCGGGCAAATGCCGCTGGCAGTTCTTCTGCGGCTGAGGTGTGCTACTTCATCAGAAACGGAAACTTATACCGTCGCCAGCTGCTGATTCGGGAACCTCTGGCAGTCACTGGCGAGGGAGCACAACCTATTAGTTTTGCCGGGCGGAATTTCTTTTCGGGATACTCTGACGACACGGACGTTTCATCCCGTGTAAGTTCATTCGATGGAGATTTCCGAACGACGAGCAAGTTCACCAATGATTTTTACGCCAATTTCGACTACTCCGTCTTTCCAAATATTCGATTTCTCGACCCATCGGGGCCCGCAAATCGCGTACAGACAGCCGGGTTTACAGGTCTGGAAGCGCTTAGCAATGAGAATTCCAGTGCTGCTGGCGCTTCTTCGGGGCCAATTGTCTCACTAGGCAAACCCGTTTATCGATTTGGATTCGACTTCACCGACGGATTGTCCCGCGAACACCTGACGTTGGATTCTGCTGGTTTGGCTCAGACATTCATGGGGCGATTTCTGCACGCCGAAACGTCCGCACCAAACTTCAACTATCCTCAGCAGTTTTGCAACGTGGAGGGTGACACATCAACAGTCCTGAAGAATGGCAATCCGTTTAATATTGATAACGCCAGATTTACGTATAACTCGTACGGGATTATCAGAGATTTTGACAACGCAACGTCGGGCAACGGACGCGGTGGAAGTCGGGCCCAGGAAGATCTTCTGTTGGCGAACGTTCATGAGATGAAGATCGAACTCTGGGATGCTCGTCGCGGACAATTTGTGACACCAGGATACGGTTCCTACAACTCGTCGACAGGAGCCGTGACAGGATTGAATGGCGACTTTCACGTGGCTCGCAATTTGAATTCTGCTTTTGGAGCGGATAATCGATTGACCGGGACAGTGTTTGACACCTGGCATCCGGACAATTTCCATATCGGCCGTGGGCCATTGGGGCTGCCCGCCACACCACAGACGAATCTGTTTCCACCGTATCAGCCGTATACGGTGTACCCACCAGAATTTCCGGCCGGACCGGCTCCGCAGGGCACTGGCAGTTCGATTCCGTATTGGACGCCGGCGACGGTTTACACCGAAGGAGATGTCGTCTTTCCCGCGAGAAATCAAGTGCTCACAGATGCTGATGTTGATGGTAATCTTGATCTCGGCGTCGACACTGTCGTAGGCCAGGGTTATCAGTTCCTGTACGAATGCATTGCCGTCGATGAGCTGGACTCCGATACAACCACAAATACGCCAGGAACATCAGATACCACGGCACCATCGTGGCCAACAACACACGGAAGACGCTTCAGCGAGGGCGAAGAAGGAACCCCAGAGGTGACGTGGCAGGCGATCGACAACCGACGTTCCCTGAAAGCAATTCGCATGACTCTTCGATTTCTGAATGCAAAAACAGACAGCATGCGGCAATTGACATTGGTTTTACCGTTGGCACACAAATAGACGATCACATCCAACTGACATTTCACCTTCATCCGTCACGCACGGCTAATCAGGCAACCGTTGCGTCAGTGCGGGTAACGGAAGTATGAGTCGCGTCAAGTGGCAATAGCGTAAGGTGAATTTTGCCAGGCTCGGCTGACCAGAAACGTAATCGAGTCGCGGTTGAGTGTGTTTTCAGTGACAGACCTATCTTGAATTGCTGCATTCTGCAGCAGACACGTTTTTCAGACTGATCGTGCGGTCAGGGCAGCCGAACAATCAGCAGAAAGCATGACCATGAAACGTTCGAAATTGACCATGACTAATGTCACCAGTCGTCGGGGATCGACTTTGGTGATCGTCATCGCCCTACTTGGCTTGTTGACCTTCCTGGGGATGGTGTTCTTCACCTTTGCGGCTCAGGAACGCGCGGCTGCGGAATATTTTTCGGAAGCCGCCAAAGCCCAGTACGACGAGCCAAACGATGTCTGGCCACACATGCTGGAGCAGATCATTGTTGGTGCTCCCGAGAAATACCGGGGCAGTATTCTTTACAGTCCAACGCGACGGCATTCGCTGGTGACAAATCTGGTTGGCAGCGACATCTATCCCAACAACGGCGATCGAATTGAAGTTGATTACAACGGAGCTGGCTTTCCCACAATAACCAGCACTCCCACGAGTGATACGGGGGGTGTTTCATATCTAAATTTCGTGGACTCTCCGGCGGCACGAGGAGGACTTGTTCCACGAAGTGTTCCAGAGCCTGACGTGGACTACACATACCCTGACATCAACAATCTGTTTCTGGCTT